>NZ_LEKE01000019.1:0-5659 GCF_001029585.1 Rhodococcus sp. ARP2
TAGAGTTACGGCGGTCATAGCGAAGGGGAAACGCCCGGTCCCATTCCGAACCCGGAAGCTAAGCCCTTCAGCGCCGATGGTACTGCACTCGACAGGGTGTGGGAGAGTAGGACACCGCCGAACACAACTTGAGAAGCCCCCCAATCAGTGATGGTTGGGGGGATTTCTCGTACCCAAAACACCCCCCCAAAAAAACCCACCCCGCACTCTCCGAGCGAACGGTACGTCCGTCGCCTCAGATCGACCCAACGCCCCGTTCACACCATCAAGGGGCGGGAGCACAGCCGGCTCACCACCCCGTCCGGGATCGAGTGAACGACACTCTCACCGCCTCTAACGAGATGAACGGTACGTTCACGCCATTAGGGGCGGGCGCACGACTGAGGACGACGGGCGCTTTGCCCGGATCAGTCGATACCGTCGGCGGTGGCAGTTGCATACTTCGGCCGGCCAGTGGGCAGATACCGCTGGATCGTCACGCCTTTTGGAGTGGCTCGCGATTCGGCCAGTTCGAGTGCGATATCCGGTCCGGTGTCGGGAAAGAGTCGCGTGCCCTGGCCTACGACCACCGGAACGATCAGCAGGATCATCTCGTCGACGAGATCGTTCGCGAGAAGCCAGCGGCATAATTCGCCACTGCCGTGCACCTGAAGCTCGCCGCCGGGTCTGGCTTTCAGTTCGCCGATCGCTGCGGCGGTGTCATCTGTAAGGGCCGTGGTGTTCTTCCATTGCGGATCGGTGACCGTTGTCGAGGCAAGATACTTGGGCCGCGTATTCAAGGCGCTTGCGATCGGGTTGACCTCTGGATTCTCGAACGCGTCCCAATAACCGGCGAAGATGTCATAGGTCCGCCGACCGAACAGGAAGGCGTCGGCGCGCTGGTAGACCTGGACGAGGTAAGACATGGCTTCTGTGTCCACCAGTGGCGCGGACCATCCGCCACGTTCGAATCCGCCGCGTCGATCTTCATCCGGCCCACCGAGTCCTTGCATCACCCCGTCGAGAGTGACGATGGTAAATGTCGTCAGTTTCATAGTCGTACCCATCTCCCCGGCATCGTCGGATTTCCGCTGTTTCGATATAGACCGTCGGGAAGCGGGAAAGTCATCGAGCGAACGTGGCGTTCATCGCCTTGGATCGACCGAACGTGCCGTTCGCTCAAGGTGAACGGTGAGATCAGGGCTGAACGGGCACCGAGTCTGCCGGGGTGGACTCGGACTCCAAGGCGTCGCAGGGAATCGCGAGCTCGGTCTGTTCGAGGCGGCCACGAAGGGTGATGTTCTCCGTGATCGACCACTGTGCGGCTTCGGCGCTGTCAGCGGCGGCCACAGCCCGTCCGGATGCGGCGAGGTTACCCGGGACCGTCTTGGCGACCTCGGACAGTCGCGCTGCTTCGTTGACGGGATCACCGATGACGGTGTACTCGAATCTTTCTCGCGCACCGACGTTTCCGGCAACAGCAATTCCCGCAGCGACGCCGATACCCGCGCTCACTTCCGGAACTTCGGCACGCAGGCGCTGCTGAATCTTGCGGGCGGCGGCGAGTGCACTGCCGGCGTGATCGTCGAGTGTCGTCGGCGCTCCGAAAATTGCCAGCGCCGCGTCGCCTTCGAACTTGTTGACGAATCCGCCGTGTGCATCTACCTCGTCGACGATGACGTCGAAGAATCGGTTGAGTAGAGCGACCACCGCGGTAGGGGAGTTGGTGGCCGCGATCGTGGTCGAACCGATGACGTCGACGAAGAGGACGGCAACGTCTCGTTCTTCACCGCCGAGTTCCGGGTTTCGGCGAACCGCGTTTGCGGCAACCTCGTGTCCGACGTGGCGCCCGAAGAGGTCGCGAATCCTCTCGCGCTCGCGCAGGCCCTCGGCCATGCGATTGAAGCCGGTCTGCAGCAGTCCCAGTTCGGTCCCGTCGTACACGACGACGGACGCGGTGAGGTCGCCACGGGTGACTTGTTCCATGCCTCGGCGTACGGACCGAATGGGGGCCGCGGCTGATCGGATGTTGATGTACGTCAGCCCGAGTCCGACGCACAGAGTGATCCCGCCGATGACGAGGATCGCGGTTGCGAGGGCTTGCCACGAAGCAGGCCGGATGAAGCTGAAGACCGCTACGAGCATCAAGCCGGTGACGGGGACTCCGCTTCCGAGCAGCCAGACGAGGATTGTCCGGCCGGTCAGTCCGAGAACGGCAGCCTTGCGGGGTGCTCCGGATTCGAGTGCACGCGCAGCAATAGGGCGCAGTGCGAACTCGCTGAGCAGGTAGCAGAAAGCACAGGTGGTGATACCGCTGAAAGCCACGGTGAACAGAACTTTCGGAATGGTGTCGGGGTCGACGATTCCGTACATGGTCGTGAAGGTGATGAGCGCGGCCGTCCACAGGACGGCTTGCACTCGGGTCAGTCGCCACGGCCCGCGCAACGCCGCGCGTTGATTCTGCTCGGTTGGCCGGTGATCCTCGGTGGCCCACCGGAGATCCCTCATGAGGCGTTTGGTGCCCCACAGAAGTCCGATGAGAAAGACACACCCGATGAAGACGGGTACGGCAATAAAGTTGATCCACGCGAATTCGGGGTGGATGATCTCGGGTCCGGGAACCACGAATCCGACGAGCACGATCGCCAGCACCGCTCCGATCAGGTTGGTGACCAGGAGAGGGGCGGTGAGTAGTGCCTGGACGCGGATTCGGCGGCGCCTGGGGCTTTCGTCGGTGGATCCGAGCAGCCACGACCCCAGGGGCGCACTCGGGACACGGCTTCGCTGCATAGTGTGTCGAGAGTAGTCGTAATGATCGCTTAGGGTGGTCCGGTGCGCCTAGTTATTGCTCGTTGCCGTGTCGATTATGTGGGACGCCTGACCTCCCACCTCCCTACCGCAAGACGACTGCTGTTGGTGAAGGCCGACGGTTCGGTCAGCATTCATGCCGATGACCGGGCGTACAAGCCGCTGAACTGGATGAGTCCGCCGTGCTGGTTGGTTGAGACCACCGGCGACAGCGACGACATCCTGTGGGTCGTCACCAACAAGGCGGGCGAGGAGCTTCGGATCACTCTCGAAGAGGTCGAGCACGATTCGTCGTATGAACTCGGTCTCGATCCGGGATTGATCAAGGACGGAGTCGAGGCACACCTTCAAGAACTTCTGGCGGAGCATGTCGAGACACTCGGCCCCGGCTACACATTGGTACGACGCGAGTACATGACGGCCATCGGGCCGGTCGACCTTCTGGTCCGTGACGCGGACGGTGCATCGGTGGCGGTGGAGATCAAGCGCCGCGGCGAGATCGACGGCGTCGAGCAGTTGACGCGGTACCTGGAGTTGCTCAACCGCGATCCTCTGCTCGCGCCGGTCACGGGAGTTTTTGCAGCGCAACAGATCAAGCCGCAGGCAAAGACTTTGGCCAACGACCGTGGGATCCGTTGCCTGGTCTTGGACTACGAGGCCTTGCGTGGTACCGAAAGCACCGAGTTCCGACTTTTCTGACGCTGTTTAGACTCGAACCATGCCGCGCCGCAAACCTTCGCCGAAGCAATCCCGTCGAACGGATACTCGGCGTGCTCGGGATTCGAGCGCGGAATCGCAGTCACCCAGTGGTGTGTTGTTCGGCGGGGCGCTGGTCCGGGAGGAGCCAGGGCCGGGCGGTGAAATGTACATGGTGAGGCCGATACCCGGCTCCAACGCAACGAAGTTCTATCGCTGCCCCGGTTGTGATCACGACATCAGGCCCGGTGTCGCCCATGTGGTGACGTGGCCTTCGGAACCGGGCGGCGCGAACGAACGTCGACACTGGCACACCGGATGCTGGTCAGGCCGCGGAACTCGCAGCCTGACCAGACGGTGGTCCTGAGCGTCGATCAGTTCCGGGACTGGGCTCGCTGCTCGACGGCGCGGGTGTCGATCTCGGCGGTGTTGGTCTCGTCCGAGTCCTCGAGCACATCGTCTTCGTCGATACTCGGTTCTGAGTCGACCGGATCGGAGTCGGCCTTCTTGTCTTCGATCTCGAGATCTTCCTCGGCTTCGACGATGACCGGAGCGGGCGGTGCATCGAGGAGTTCGCTCTCCCGGTTGACCGATGCGAGCATGGCCGGAACCGAATCGAGTTGTCCCCGAATGCCCAAGAGCTGAGCCAGAATTCGACCACGGAGAACACGCAGTTCTTCGGTGAGTTCCTTCGCGTGAGCGATCTTGCGCTCGGACTGATCGGTGGCGGCCTGCAGCCTGCGCTGAGCCTCGTGCGACGCATCGGAGAGTCGACGCTCGGCCTCTGCCTTGCTCGACGACTCCAGGTCGTTGACGGCGGCGACGACCTTGGCGCGACGCTCGGACATCGAGATGTCAAAGTCTTCGCGGATCTGAGTGCGCTTGGCCTCGGACTCGGCAGCCAGGCGATCCCGCTCGGCCTGCGCGGCTTCGACGATCCGGGCGGCTTCGGTACGGGCCTGCGCCATGGTCTGCTCGTGCATGGTTTCCATCGCATTGCGACGGTCCTCGAGTTCGGCGATCAGCGACTCGTAGTGTCCGCGCAGTCGGGCGCCGTCCTGTTCGGCGATGGAGGTCATCTCGGCTGCGTCGGCCTCGGCCTTCGCGCGCACCTCGGAAGCCTCGTCGGAGGCAAGGCGCAGCATGCGGCTGATGCGATCGCTCATGCCCTCCGCAGTGGTGGGCGGTACCGAGAGGCGGTCGACGTCCTTGCGGAGGTCGTCGATGTCGTCGCGTGCATCGTCGAGCTGCTTGGCAAGGTCGCGGGCCTGCGCAGCGGCAGCATCACGATCGGCCGCGGTAACTCGCAGCTCCGCGTCGAATCGCTCGAAGTAGTTACGTACCTCGTCGCGGTCGTATCCCTTCCGTGCGATCTGGAACGGAAGTTGGATCGAACCGCGGTCCTGCTCGTATGCCATGGCGACAATCTACCTGGCATACGAGCTGGAGTCGGGTCTGCTAGTGGCTCGCGTCGGGTTCGACCAGTTCCACCAGGACGCCGCCGGCGTCCTTCGGGTGAATGAAGTTGATGCGCGAGTTGGCAGTACCGCGCCGGGGAGCGTCGTACAGCAACCGAACACCGCGCTCGCGAAGCTCGGCGGAGATGGCGTCGATGTCGGTGACCCGGTAGGCGAGCTGCTGCAGTCCAGGGCCGCTTCGGTCGATGAACTTGGCGATGGTCGAGTTCTCGTCCAGTGGTGCGAGCAGCTGAACGGCAGTGGATCCGGCGGGGGAGCCGACGACGGAGAGCATGGCTTCGCGCACGCCCTGCGATTCGTTGATTTCCTCGTGGGTCGACACCATGCCCAGGTGCTGCGTGTACCACGCGATTGCCGCGTCGAGATCGGGCACCGCGATTCCGACGTGATCGATCGCGACGACGAGGTCGGACGACAAAGGTGCGAGTGCAGAATTGGGGGAGGTCTGTGTCATACCTTTCACGGTAGCGCTACCGTTTGAGGAGTACACGTCGGGATGTGACTTGGCTCTTAGGCCGCACGGAACCGACGACTATGTCTCTTTTGCAGCCGGAGGAAATCGTGACCAGTTCTGTGATTGTTGCGGGAGCTCGTACCCCGATGGGTCGACTCCTCGGATCGTTGAAAGACCTCTCCGGGTCCGACCTCGGCGGCATCGCCATCAAAGGCGCCCTCGACAAGTCCGGAGTCGCCCCCGA
>NZ_LEKE01000033.1:0-5381 GCF_001029585.1 Rhodococcus sp. ARP2
GTGTCTCGGTGGGCGGGGTTGGGGATGATTGTTGCGGTCCTGGCGCTGGTCATATCGTCGTTCTCATTCGTCCAAGTTGCCTCGGCAGATGACATCGGGACCTCGACCACCACAGTTCCGACCACCACAGTTCCGACCACAACGAAGCCGCCCGCGACTACGACGGAGGCGCCACTGAAAACGACGGCGCCGCCTACTTCCACGTCGGAGTCACCCACTTCTGCGAAACCGCCGATCACATCCACAGCGCCCCCGTCTACGACTTCTGTGGCGGCGCAGCGACTGGCCGCACGCGGAGTCAATCCCGGCATCGATGTGAAAATCACCGACGTCCAGGTCGAGGGAAAGAACGGCCAGCAGATTACGGTCGGGGACTCCGTCACCGTGAAGGGCACTTGGGACGCGTCAAGCGCGAGCCCGCAGCCGGGCGACCAGTTCACCATTGAATTCCCTGGCGAGCTGAAGCTTCAGTCCAACCCGACGATCGCGCTGGAGGGCGACGATGGGACGGTTTGGGGCACATGCGATCTGGCTGCTTCCACCAATCTCATGACCTGCGTGCTCTCCGACGCTGTGGCGGATCGGCCGGACGAGGTGAAGGGCGATTTCTTCGTCTACACGAAGGCAGTCGAGTACACCACGTCAGAGACTGTGGATTTCACGATCAACAACAAGGTCACGCCGGTCGACCTGCCCGGCACGGGCGGCATCACCGACGGCCGCGTAATCGGCGAGTCGACGAAGTCCGGCAAACTCCAGGACAACAAGCAGTCAGTGCGGTGGACCATCGACATCCCCGGCGCCGATCTGGCCAAGTTGGACGCAGGCAACACCGGTTCGGTGACCCTGAGCGACAAGCTCTCCGACAACATGAAGGTGTGTGCAGGCAGCCTGCTCAACGCGAAGCTGTGGTCCGGTCGCCCGGGCGATCTCAAGCCGGTCGCAGGCGGCGTCACCGTCACCCAGAGTGCCGCTGGGGATCCAGTCAGCATCGCGCTCGACAACGGCGGCCCCTTCGAAAGAAACAAGCTCTACCGCATCGAGTACACCTCGTGCACAACCAGCGGCGAAGTGGACAACACGGGCACCGTCTACGACAACTCCGTGACCATCGGCGGGAACACCGTAGGCGCGGCAGGCGTCGGCCAGGATTGGTCGCCACAGACCGGGCCGTCGAAGTCCGGCGGTTGGGCCGGGGGCACCCGGTACAGCGAGATCGACTGGAGCATAACGCTTCCGGGCACTTTCATCGCGAGCCTCCCCGACCAGAAAGTCATCATCAAGGAGACTCTCGGCGCCAATCACGAGGTCTGCGAGGGCGGCCTCGTCCCGACGGTCTGGCGCGCGAACCGTCTACCCGGGCTGAACGGTGAAACAACCAACCACGTCAACGTCACCTCCGAGTTCGACATCGACGCTTCCGGTGCCACGGCGAGTGCCCAATCCTTCAGCATGACCATCACGCCGAAGGAAAAGATCAAGCAAGACTCGACGCAGTACTACTACGTGAAGTTCCGGTCCTGTGTGATCGAGAAGGAGGTGCCGGACTCCTCTGATGTGTTCACCAATACGGCGGTCGTCAACGGCATCTCCAAAGACGCTTCGGTGACGGGGCCCAAGTTCGAGGGCGGCAAGACCGGCACGCTCAACACCGAACCGAAGGACGTCGCGGGCGAGAAGCAGCCTGCCGGCACGACCATCGACTGGAAGGTGCAGGTCTCCGGGCACACCCTCGAGGGCCTCGACGCACCGGCGGTCATCACCGACACGTTCTCCGACAGCTTGGCGGTGTGTGATGTCAGCGGCGATCTGAAGAAGGACCTCAATTTCAAGGTCACCGCGGGCGACTTCCTTGCAAAAGAGGGCGGGACGGACATCACCGCGGGCACCACGGTCACACGCAGCGGCGACAACGGGATTGCCATCACCCTCCCGAAGGACGCGGGCGACTACAACCGTGAGACACGCTATTACGTCGAATACACCCTCTGCACCAGCAGCGGTGGGCTGGATCAGCGCGGCACGGTTTACGGGAACTCGGTCTTCTACAACGGCAAGACTCAGTCGACGCAGAGTGTCAAGCAGGAATGGGGCGGCGGCGGCACCGGCCAAGGTGTGTCACGGGGCTCGTTCTCGCTTCTGAAGGAGATCGCTCCCTTCTCCGAGAAATTCCCGCAAGACACCGAGTTCACCGTGAAAGTCGAGGAGTTCGCCCCCGGGCAAAACCCAGCGACCGACGCCCCGGTGAGCTCCTACGAGATCAAGGTGAAGGCTGACGGGACACCGGTCAGTGGGATCAACCCCCGCGGAACCGGCTGGCAGATCCGACTGTCCGAGATCAACCTCCCCACCGTTGACGGTGTGTATTTCGATAGAGGGACGTTCCGCCCGTCAGAGGGTGTGACGCTCAACGGGGACCGCACCGAGGCGCTGGTGACCATCACGCCGAAGAGCAATGTCGGTGTCACACTGCTCAACAAAGCGAGTCTGGGATCGGCGAGGATCACCAAGTCCGTCATCGGTGACGGAGCGCGCACGGGACTCGAGGCCTTCGTCGTCAACGCAGAGATCGCCTTTGGTGACGACGCCGCCGGCAACGAGTTGCGTCAATTCACTCTGAAGGACGGTCAGCACTACGACCTGGGCAAGTTGCCCATCGGAGCGAAAGTCACCTTCACCGAGGTCCAACCGATGAACACCGACCTCGTGACCTGGTCGGAGCCGGTGATCAACCCGAAAATGCTCACCATCGGCACCGATGCGTCGGCGAACACGGTCTCCGTCACCAACGAGGCCACGATCACGCAAGGCACCTTCGAAGTGAGCAAGAAACTCACGGGCCCGAAGGCGTTCGACAAGGCCGTACCGGCGAGCTTCGACGTGATCGCAACCTGGCTCGATACGGACGACAAACCGCAGAGCAAGACACTCTCACTTCCGTCCGACGGCACCGCGGTTCCGTTCGGCGAGAACCTGCCCGGTGGCACCGAAGTCACACTGACAGAGCTGGTTCCGGCAAACGGTGACGGTCTCGCATATGGCGTGCCCGCATACTCCGGGAATGTCAGGATCAATCCGGACAACGCAGCCGTGGTGACCATCGGCAAGGATCTGCGCAAGATCGAGGTGTCGAACTTCGTCGACGTCAACGACGGCACTCTGCGCATCGCAAAGCAGGTCGGCGGTGAGGCCGCCGAGGCCATCGGCGACGACGTGGAGTTCACGGTCGAGGCGCGTTGGCGCGACGGTGTGGAATACCGCACCCAGGTGCTGAGCGTCAAGCAGGGACAGACCACACCGCTCGGCGTCGACCTCCCCGTCGGCACCGAGGTGACCTTCACCGAGACCGGCCGTCCCGATGTCGACGGAGTCGAGTGGGGCACGATCTCCTGGGGAACCAGCCCGGAAGGCGAATCGTGGCTGCATTCGAACCTCGACGGCGCCGCGACCGGCATAGTCTCCGACGACCCGACCGACGGTCGACTGATCACGCTGTCGAACGAGGCGCTGTGGAAATTCGGATCGGTCGAATTCACGAAGTTCATCCTCGACGCTGACGGCAACCCCGTCCGCGCCCCCGAGGCCGACCTGCCTGACAGCGCGACGTTTGAGGTCCGTATCGACGGAATCGATCCGGCGCTCCCCGCCGGAACCGATTTCCCGGCAGTGGGCCAGACCATCACCCTCGATGCCGAAAACGACTGGAGCTGGACGTCCGACGAGGTTGTGCCGCGGAACACCGTGATCACCTTCTCCGAGGTCGACCCCAAGCCCCTGGCCGGTATCGACTGGGCGCGGCCGTATTACTACGTGTCCGCGGATGCCGGTGACGCCGAATACCGCGACACCGTCAAGGCGGTAGCTGGTGAGAAGGCTGTGGTGGAGATCCACAACCGCCCGATCCCGACCACCGAGGTGGATATCGACAAGATCGTGACCGGCCCCAAGGGCGGCCAGGTGGTCAAGGACGGATCCACGATCTTCCAGGTCACGGCTACGTGGACGGACATCGACAATGAGGCGCGGTCTTGTGTTCTCGATGTCAGACCGGGCGCTTCGGTCACTCCGACCGCCCAGTGCGACGCAGCCGTCATCGACGGCCGGGTCCAGTTCCCGCTGAACACCGACATCACTTTCACAGAAACCGGTGCTCACACTGACGTCACCAACGTCAAGTGGGGTGAAGTGATCTGGGGCGTCAAGGAAGGCAAGGCGGACGTCTCGAATATCGACGGCGAACCGACCGCAACTTCCGTCAAGCTCACCGGCGAAGCAAACAAGTCGGTGGTCCTGGGACTCGAGAACAAAACCAGCAGCAATGGGCTGATCATCATCCCGATCCCGATCCCGCTGCCGCCGTGGGAAATCCCGACGTGGCCGGGCTCTGAGGTACCCGGAGGACCAGGCACCGACGTGTCGACTCCCGGCAACAACACTCCCGGCAACAACGGTGGTGGACACAACGGTGCTCCGGGCACGCCTGCTCCGGGAAATCCTGCTCAGACCAAACCGGACCAGTCATCGTCCCTGCCGGTAACCGGCGCGAACGTCATCTGGCTCGCCGGTCTGGCGCTGGCGCTGATCGGCGGTGGCGCATGGCTCACCCTGCGTAACCGCAAGCGTGCACCCGGCCGGGAGTAACTCCCAACCAGGAATACCGAAACAGGGCGGGTGGCGACCTACGCCTGGTCGCCCCCGCCCTGTTTCACCGTCACGACGTATCTATCTCGCGGCCGCCCCCGCGGCCCGCCCCTCGAAGGAGAAACACCATGTCATTCCTCCCGTTCCCGATCGTCATCGAAGGCATCGAGACCACTGGTTCTGCCGCGATCGACGGCCTCGGTCGCCTGTCCGTACTCCTTTACGATCTCCTCGGCGGTACCGGAAGCGCCACGATCAACGCGGGCAGCTAGTTCGATACGGCACCAATTCGACACATCGGCTAGCTCGGTAGATCTGTGAAGAGGAGACCCCGGTCCGTGAGCGATACCAAAGTTCCAGGGCGTCGGCGGCCGGGCGCAGGCCAGGTAATCGGCGAACTGCTCCTCACGGCCGGGGTCGTCATCCTGCTGTTCGTCATCTATGAGGCGTTCTGGACCAATATCGTCTCAGGGCGGCTGCAGGACGAGCTCAACAACAGTCTGGAGGAATCCTGGGCCGAAGTCCCCGAAGCCTCAGGAGCGATCGACGGTCAGCCGGTGTCCCCGCTGATCCCTGTGCTCGGCGAGGGATTCGCGCGCGTGCATTTCCCCACACTCGGCGCCGCGTACGCAATCGTCGAGGGCACACGCAACGAGGACCTGCGGGCCGGCCCCGGCCACTACCCGGACTCGCAGATGCCCGGCGAAGCCGGAAACTTCGCGCTCGCCGGGCACCGCAAT
>NZ_LEKE01000031.1:0-104948 GCF_001029585.1 Rhodococcus sp. ARP2
CGCAGTCGTCGTGGGCTCAGTCGTCGTGGGCTCAGTCGTCGTCGTGGTTTCAGTCGTCGTGGTCGGCTCAGTCGTGGTCGGCGTCGGAATTACCGTTGTACCGCAGTTGTGATGGTGGCAATGCCAGCCGTAGTTGCCGTTGCCGTTGCCGTTGTTACCGCCACCGTTGTTGCCGTTGTTGCCGTTGTTGCCGTTGTTGCCGTTGTTATTGCCGTAGTTGCCGTTTCCGTTGCCATTGTTTCCACCGCCACTGTTGCCGCCAGGTTGGGCGGCGACGATGGCAGGGAAGACCGATACGGCAAGGACGCCGATACCCATCAGGCACATCACAGCAACAAGCATCATCGCTAGCCGTCGTGGCTGGCTCATCGACATTCCTCCCCGACACATACGTCCGACCTGCGGAAAACTGCGGCAGACTCATCGTGCCTATCGCACCGGACACACCCTCGTTACATTTCCGGCAAACATGTATCCGCCCAAGGATCATCCCTCACTTGGAAGCTCAACGGTCCGGATCAGCGGTCGCAATCGTATGAAACGGCGCACACTCGAGCTAAATCTTCACAATTCGGGCAGGCTCTGAAAATGCAGGAAAGGGCCGTTCAACTTTCGTTGAAAGACCCTTTTTGCTGGTACTTCTTGGTGGAGCTGAGGGGAATCGAACCCCTGACCTCTTCGATGCGAACGAAGCGCGCTACCAACTGCGCCACAGCCCCGTGCCACCGCCTCAGCGGTGCTCGGCAACTCTAACAGGAACGAATACTCCCGTTGGAATCACCCGACACGAACTTTCGGCCCGACAAGATCTGCCCAGAAGATCGACCGAGATAGGTCACTGACCGGACGCGCGACGCATCTCGGTGTGCCTGATCTCTTCTTCGTAGTGATCCAGGTGATCGAACGCCGGATCTTCGTCGTCGACCTCGAGGACAACCGCTCCTGGTCGGCGCAGTCGCGCCGGAATCAGGCGCAACTCTTCGTCGGTGTGCGATTCGACTCCGAGTCGCGATCGGTTGAGGCGTTCGGTACGACGGCGGCGAATCTCCTGCTCGATCCGAACCTGCCGACGTAGGTACGCCATGTACCCACCGAGGCCGCACACGGTCAGCACAAACAACCACCACACCATCGGCGAGATGATCAATGCGAGAGCGCCCGAGAGAATCGCGACGAATGCCAGGCCCAACAATGTCCGCTGACGGAATGCGTACCGCGCCTCCCGGGCGATGGCATCCGCCTCGGGGTCGAATCCGCCTCGGCCGCGCCGAACGGGAACAAATTCTCCGACCGGTGCACGACCGCCGGTGTAGTCGTCTTCTGCGTGAGTGTCCATCTGGTCCTCCGCGTCGTAGCTGCTGCGCACTGGTTCTGGTTGCCAGTTCGGATCGCTTCGATGTCCTGCTGCCGGCCCGCGCTGAACAGGGTTGCTGTCGCCGCGGTGGAGTACTCGAGTCGCGAGCGCCGCGTCACTCGTCTGCCGGATCCTGGGGCGCTTGTTGACAAGCATCGGCACCAGGACGAACAGCCACACGGCCACCAGCCCGATCCACACGAATGAGCTAGGCATGCCGCGGCCTCCTCCCGATCACCTACCAGCACCTATGCCAGCCGTTGACGAGTCAAGGTTAACGGCCGACGCCCTCGCATCGTTGCCGACGCGCCGAACCCCACCATACTCATGTGTCACACGCGTACCGAACTGAACTTCCGGTTCAGTCCCAAAAGTCTCAAGTTCTGGTTGAATCAAAAACCACATTTTTCCGGCCGAAAGTAGGACTACTCAGCGGTAACTGTCGTTTAGCTCGCGTTTCTCACGCTCGTGGCGCCGTATTGGTCACACCCACGAAGCGCGTCCGGACCGCACCAATCTGTCGACGACGGTGGTGGGTACTTCCTCGATGGTCATTCCGACCAGAAGATGATCACGCCATTGGCCGTCGACATCGAGATAGCGCTTGAGAAGACCTTCCTCCCGGAACCCAACATTTCGTAGGACTGCGCGACTCGATGCGTTCTCCGGCCGAACGGTCGCCTCCACTCGATGCAGACCGACCTTCGAGAATGCGTGATCGAGTGTGAGCGCCACGGCCGCTGTGGCTACGCCCCCACCGGTGACGTGCGAGGCGACCCAATAGCCCACCCAGGCGGACCGCAGAGCGCCGCGCACGACATTTCCGATGGTGACCTGCCCGCAGTACTTCCCGTCGAGTTCGATCACCAAGGGAAGGATCCGGCCCTTGCGCGCCTCGGAGCGAAGATTCCCGCACAGGGACGGCCAGACAGTGATGTGGTGGCGAGCATCCCAGGGCGACTCTCCGGTGGGCTCCCACGGCTCCAGGTGCTCGCGATCGCGAATGCGGAGGCGACTCCACACAGCAGCGTCACGGAGCTTCACGGGGCGGACGGTCACCACTCCCGCGGGCACTCGCAGTGGGCCGAGATCTTCCGGCCATCCTGGATGGACTGACATCACACCCCACTCGGGTCGGCGTTACCCACGTTGGGCGAGAAAAGCTACGTCGACTTCTTCACCGATGTGCACTTCGGTGACGTCTCGATCGACAAGAACCAAGCAATTGGCTTCCGCCAAGGTCGCGAGGAGATGTGAGGACGCACCGGGCGCACCCCCGAGTGCCTGCACCAGGTACTCCCCCGTCGCTTCGTCACGCATCAGCTGACCACGCAGGAAACCCTTGCGATCGGCAATCGACGTGATCGTTCCCACCGTGCGCGCCTTCACTACTCGCCGCATCGGTTGGCGGCGTCCGAGCGCGATTCTGATCAGCGGGCGAACCATGACTTCGAATACCACCAGTGCGCTGACCGGGTTGGACGGTAGGAGAAAGGTCGGAACCTCGTCTCGTCCCAGCTTGCCGAAGCCCTGCACTGATCCCGGATGCATGGCAACGCGCTCCACCTCGAGTGTCCCCAGGTCGGCAAGCGCCTCACGAACCTCGTCGGACGCTCCGCCGCCCACGGCACCGGCGATGACAACGATTTCCGAGCGAATCAGCTGTCCCTCGACTACTTCGCGAAGACGGCGCGAGTCGTTGCCTGCGATTCCCACACGGTTGACGTCGGCGCCGGCATCGCGCGCTGCGGCGGCGAGGGCATACGAATTGACGTCGTAGACCTGACCAGGCCCCGGCGTGCGATCCACGTCGACAAGTTCTCCACCGACGCTGATGACGGAGAGACGCGGACGCGGATGGACGAGCACTTTGTCGCGACCGACCGCGGCAAGCAAACCGACCTGCGCGGCTCCGATGATGGTGCCTGCCCGAACGGCCACGTCACCCGGCTGGACGTCGTCACCTGCACGGCGAACGTAATCGCCCGAACGCACCGGCTCGAAGATCCTGACGCGAGCGCGACCACCGTCGGTGTTTTCGAGCGGGAGCACGGCGTCGGCCAGCGTGGGCAGCGGCGCGCCCGTGTCGACTCGAACGGCCTGACGCGGTTGCAACCGGATCGGTTGGCGTGAGCCCGCCGTCACCTCGCCGACCACCGGCAAGCTGAGGTCCGTAGGCTCGCCGTCCTCGCCGCGGAGGTCGGCTCCAGCGCCGGCGACATCGACACTGCGAACCGCGTAACCGTCGATGGCAGCTTGATCGAATCCCGGCAATGGGCGTTCGGTCACCACTTCCTCGGCACACAGCAGTCCCTGCGCCTCCGAGATGGCGACCCGAACCGGACGGGGTGCCACTGCAGCAGCGGTAACCCTGGTCTGCTGCTCCTCAACCGACCGCATCTGGTCCGCGTCCTCCTGTGTCTGGAAATTCGGTGATATCCGTCAGCTCATGATGCCTTGCCTTCGAAAAGGGACAAGCACATTGATACTGCGTTATCGGGCGAGCAACCACCGTGGCGACACGCTCAGCGGTCGAGCCGATCCGCGAGCCACTTACGCAAGGACGGACCGTAATCGTCACTGTCGAGTGCCAGGTCAACCGAAGCGCGGAGGTACCCGCCGGGGTTGCCCAGGTCATGACGCGTTCCGCGGTGCACCACCACGTGAACCGGATGACCCTCGGAAATCAGGAGAGCGATGGCGTCGGTGAGTTGCAACTCACCGCCGGCTCCCGGCTTGATGCGGCGAAGTGCGTCGAAGATCGCACGATCGAGCAGATAGCGACCCGCAGCGGCAAAGGTCGACGGCGCGTCTTCCACAGCCGGCTTCTCGACCATGCCGACGACCTTGAGGACGTCGGGATTGACCGCGTCGGGAACGATCTCGACGTCGAAGACACCGTAAGCGCTCACTGCGTCCTTGGGAACGTCGATTGCACAGAGAACGGATCCGCCGCGCTTGGCCCGAACTCGCGCCATGATCTCCAGGACGCCACGCGGGAGTACGAGATCATCGGGCAGAAGGACCGCGATGGCATCTTCGTCGTCGTCGAGAACCGACTCGACGCAACCGACTGCGTGCCCGAGGCCGAGGGGCTGCTCCTGGATCACGGAATCGACTTCGAGCAAACCCGGCGCTTTGCGCACCTTTGCCAGGGCAGCAAGTTTTCCGCTCGCTTCCAGCTTGCTTTCGAGCACGAGATCCTCGACGAAGTGCGCAACCACTCCATCTTTGCCCGGGGACGTCACGATGACGAGCCGCTCGGCTCCCGAGTCCGCAGCTTCACCCGCCACCAGTTCGATACCCGGTGTGTCCACGACCGGCAGCAATTCTTTCGGAACCGTCTTGGTGGCAGGCAGGAAACGCGTACCAAGTCCGGCTGCGGGAACCACGGCCGTACGGAAGGCCCTCGTGCTGCTAGCGACAACGTCTGTCATGCCAACACCTTAGCCGCCGCTTGTTACCGCTCGGTCAGCACGACGAATATCGTTGCGGGGTGACACCTCAGACAAAAGCACAATGGCGACAAATCGCACTCGCAGCACGTGATGCAGTCTCCGAGCACACTCGAAATACGGAAACTGCGGCGTTGATCACGCACATACGTTCAGTGATTGTCGACGGCTCAACCGTCTGTGCGTACGTCCCCACCCGCACCGAACCAGGTTCCACCGACTTGCTCGACGCCGTTGCCGAGATCGCGCAGCGTGTACTACTTCCGATCACCGGAGAACCCGGACCGTTGTCCTGGGTTCAATACAGCGGTGCCGACGGTTTGCGCCCCGCGAAGTACGGCATTCGGGAGCCCGTCGGACCCGTCCTACCACCGGAAACCCTGTCCGACGTGGAATGCATGCTGATCCCTGCTCTCGCGGTGGATCTTCGTGGAACACGCCTCGGCCGCGGCGCAGGCTTCTACGACCGGACGCTCGGGTCGGTCGGACCGCAGACTCGGCTCGTGGCAATTGTCAGAGACTCCGAACTCGTCGAGATCTTGCCGGCCGACGACCACGACATTCCGATGGGCTGGGCATTGACGCCGAGCGGCGGCCTCACGCGGCTCCAGGGCGATTGATCTGCGGGAATAGATCCCTGATTAGCGCTGTTGGCACTGTCACTTGTAGAGTGCTAAAGGCTGCGGTGTAAATACGCGGCTGCTCGAACATCACAGTGCGGAGGAAGCCCGGTGCCCACCTACTCATACGCATGTACGGAATGTGACAACCGTTTCGACATCGTCCAGTCCTTCAGCGAAGATTCGCTGACGGTCTGCCCAGCTTGCTCAGGCAAGCTCCGCAAGCTGTTCAACTCTGTTGGCATCGTGTTCAAGGGCAGCGGCTTCTACCGCACCGACAGCCGCGGCGGCTCCGGGACTGCGAGCGAGCCCGCCAAGAGTGATTCGGCACCCGCTGCGAAGTCCGAGTCCAAGTCGGACTCCTCTTCGACATCGAGTTCGTCGACCAGCACGCCTGCGCCCGCGAAGGCTGCCGCAAGCTGATTTCCACAACCTCCGGGTTGTCCACAGTTTCACATCGTTAGGGCCGGAAGCACCGCTTCCGGCCCTAACGTGCATGAATGCCGTCAGCACGTTCTCGCTCGCCGAGGCGCTCCGATCCACTGCGCGCCCAGCTCGATCTCACCCCGAGCACCTTCGATCGCGTCGTCGAACTGACGCGCGGCACTCGGTTCCGCACGGCGACAGTCCGCAAGATCGCAGCCGTTGCCCTGGCAGCACTCGGCGTCGTTCTCTTCTTCCGAGGCGATCCCGCGACCGATACCGTCGCTGCAGTTGTCTCGAGTCGCGATCTCACTCCCGGACAGGTGATCGCGGATTCGGATGTCGAGATCCGAGAGATCGACTCGAAACAGCTTCCCGAAGGAGTTGTCTCCGATACCGACCTGGTAGTCGGGAGAACCGTTGCCGGCCCGATTCGCTCCGGAGAAACCGTCACCGACGTGCGCGTTCTCAGCCCACGGCTGGCCGGGTTGTCGGTAGGAACCGACGACGCCCGTATCGTCCCCGTTCGATTGGCCGATGCAGCCGTCGCGGACATGTTGCGCAGCGGGGATGTCGTCGACGTCCTGACCGTCGGCCCTGACACATCCCGCACTGACACATCCCGCCCCGACACACCCAACGAATCAATTGCCGACCAGGCCCCGCAGATTCTTGCGGCGGGAGCAGTAGTCGCGCTGGTCACCACGTCGGAAAGTACACGTAACCAGCAGGAACAGGTGATTCTGTTGGCTCTGCCGACACCGGCAGCCAACGTCGTTGCCGCGGCATCCCTGTCCAATGCGATCACCGTGACATTCCGCTGACCGCACAAAGCGTCCGAAGCTCCTCTAGGATTTTTCCAGTCGGTTCGGTATCAACGGACCATCTGGCACTTGCCATCGGAGACTCGAGGGGACACCGACATGCTCAAGGGATTCAAGGATTTCCTGCTTCGCGGAAACGTGCTCGACCTGGCCGTCGCAGTGGTCATCGGCGCAGCCTTCACCGCCATCGTCACGGCATTCACCAGCAACATCATCAACCCACTCGTCGCTTCGATCGGCGGCGGCAACGAATACGGGTGGGGCATTCAGCTGACGGGTGACACCGCTGAGACGTTCTTGAACTTCGGCGCCGTGGTCACCGCGATCATCAACTTCATCATCATCGCGGCGGTCGTCTACTTCGTGCTGATCGTTCCCGCGAATGCGGCAAAGAAGAAGTTCGTCTCCGAGCCTGAGGACAAGGAAGCCAGCGAAACCGATCTGCTCATCCAGATCCGCGACATCCTCTCCGCCAATGCCGGTGGCGCCGACACGGGAGCCCACGCCAAGACGCTCGAATAGGCAGCGCTCACAGAACAAATCAGGCCCTCGGACATTGTGTCCGAGGGCCTGATTTACTTCTCAACCGCCGTGGTGCGGGGGCCGCTGACTGCGCAGCCAGTCGTCGTCCGAGGATCGCGAGGAACCTTCAGGCCCCCGCTCGTCCGACGTCGTCTCGGGAAAGACGTCCCCGAAGATGTGCGCCAGGCGCTTCTTGTCGACTGGCGGCTTCTTCGGGGTATCTGGTTGCTCCGACAAGCTGACTCAGCCCTCGAGGCTGGACAGCTCGGCGATGACGTGACTCGCCAAAGCCGTCAGGGTTGCCATGCCGTCGCGAATTGCCGGCCTGGTCGACGCCAGATTGGCGACCACGGTGCTTCCCGAAACCCCGACGAGGCCGCGGGACAATCCTGCTTCGAGCGATCCGGCCGACAGACCGGAAGCGCGAAGTGCTTCGGCAATTCCCGGGATCTCGCGATCGAGAACCTCTGCGGTCACGTCGGGAGTGACGTCACGCGGGGATACCCCGGTACCGCCGACCGAGATCACGAGGTCGACGCCACCGATGACTGCGGTGTTGAGAGCGTTGCGGATCTCCACTTCGTCGGCGGCGACGGCGACCGTCGCATCGACGAGAAAACCCGCTTCGTTCAGCAGTTCCGTAACCAGTGGACCGATGGAGTCGGTGTTGTCGCCGTGGGCTGTGCGATCGTCGACGATGACGACCAGAGCGCGGCCGGCCGATGTGGCTTCGAGTTCCATGACACCTACCGTAGTGTCCGATCCCGACGCCGTTGCGATCTGGCCGAAGATCGGGTCGATCGTCTGCTGATCGCCGAACATCATCGGCCGCCCTGCGCTGCCGCGGTTCCCAACGTGACGTCGACGGTTTTGGTCTGCCCGCCGTCGCTGTACGTGATCGAGACCTTGTCGCCGGGAGCATGTGAACGCACTGCCGCGATCAGCGAATCACCATCTGCGACAACACGATCGTCAACCTTGGTGATGACTGCACCCTTCGGGATACCGGCCTTGGCGGCCGGCCCGTCAGCAGTGACATCCATGACGGTTGCGCCGTCGGCGTTGTCCTGCGACGGTACGGTCACGCCGATCATGGCTTGAGTCGCCTTGCCGGTCTTGATCAGTTCGTCGGCGACGCGGCGTGCCTGATCGATCGGGATGGCGAAACCGAGGCCGATGGAACCGCCCTGGGTACCCGACGACGCTCCGAGCGAGGCGATCGCCGTGTTGATGCCGATCAGCTGGCCGTCCATGTTGACGAGGGCGCCGCCGGAGTTGCCGGGGTTGATCGCTGCGTCGGTCTGCAGAGCGTCGATGACGGTGTTCTGGTTGCCGGACTCGCCGCTCGTGGACACCGGGCGATCGAGTGCGGAGATGATGCCTTCGGTGACCGTGCCGGCAAGGCCGAGCGGGGACCCGACGGCCACAACCTGCTGTCCGACCTGAACGTCGCCGGAGTTCCCGAGATCGATGGGGGTGAGGTCGTTGCGGCCGTCGACCTTGATGACGGCGATGTCCGAGACGGGATCGGCACCGACAAGGGTGGCCGAGGCCTTGGTTCCGTCGGAGAACGCGACGCGAAGTTGCGCTCCCTGAGCACCGGCAACGTGGTTGTTGGTCAGGATCAGACCGTCGGAGGACAGGATGACACCGGAACCCTCACCGCCCTGTCCCTGCGCGGTGGCCACCTCGATCTGCACGACGCTCGGCACCACCTTCGAGGCAACGGCCTGAACCGAGCCGGCGGGAGCATTGGACGTGTTGGTCGCAGTGGGCTTCGGGGCGTTCAGAGAGTTGGTGACCGTCGCGGTTCCACCGTTGCGGTCCGCGACGACGGCACCGACCACGCCACCGACACCACCACTGACCAGGACCAGGGCGAGAGCACCGGCAACCAGCGCCATGCGTCCCGACTTCGGCTTTGTGGTGGTCGAACCGGAGTTCGGCCCCTGTAGCGGTGCGGGGATCTGGTTGTGGCCGCCCGGGCCGTTCGGGCCGCCGGGGCCACCAGGGTTGGGTGCGCCGTACGGGGCGCTCTGCTGGTATGCGGCCTCATGGGCACCGTGCGGGTGGCCGAAAGCCTGCGTGGGCTGCTGCGGCGCCTGCCCGAAGGCTTCGGTGGGTCGGCCTTCAGCGGGTCGGGCTTCGGTGGGTCGGGCAAAGGATTCGGTCGGCTGGTAGGGCTGCTGAGGCGCCTGCCCCTGAGGCTGCTGAGGCTGCACTTGAGGTGCTTGCGGCTGCGATTGGGTGGTGGGCTCGCTGTTGGGCTGCACTTGAGGTGCTTGCGGCTGCGCTTGGGTGGTGGGCTCGCTGTTGGGCTGCTCGGGCCGGGTCGGCCCGACGTTACGGTCCTCGGTCATCGGCTCGCTTTCGTCTACGGTGACCACCGGACGGGCAGTCACAACTGTTCTGCCGACAATGCTGCCTTGCGCTGCTGAGAAGGCGCTGAGACGTGCCTGTCACTTTACCCAGAGTTCGACGTGAAAATCCGGTGTTGTCGGTTCGGCGCGAAAGACTCTCGGGCCGAACGCATTAACTCGTGACGACAGTCACCGAAGTACGGGACCAACGGGTCTACAGAACACGCTACTCGGCACTCGGCCCTGGTTCGCCGGGAAGCACGATACGAACAAGCGCTCCCCCACGATCGGATTCGTCGATCGCGATGGTGCCGCCGTGCTTGACGACGACCTGACGCACAATCGCAAGTCCCAGACCCGATCCCGGCATCGAACGTGCCGCGGTCGACCGGTAGAAACGATCGAACACCAACTCCCGATCCTCCTCCGGAATGCCGGGTCCCGCATCACTTACGGTCAATTCCAACAATCCTTGGCCGACCGGACGCATTTCGACGCGTACCTGTTCGCCCTTCGGACTCCATTTCGCAGCGTTGTCGAGGACGTTCAGCACCGCACGCGACAGGCCCGCTTGATCTCCGTAGACGTACCACGGAGTGGTGACCGCTTCGAACTCGATTTCGTTGCGCCTGCGCCGCGCTCGTTCGAGCGCACGCTCGACGACGTCGCTGACGTCTACGCGCTCGTACACGGTTTCGGGCGCGTCTTCGCGGGCCAGATCGACAAGGTCACCGACCAGAGTCGACAGTTCCTCGATCTGCGCGACGACGTCGGCACGAAGTTCCGCCATGTCCTCGTCGGGAATCTGCGGCGCACCGGGGCGACTGGACGCGATCAGCAATTCCATGTTGGTACGCAACGAAGTCAACGGTGTGCGCAACTCGTGTCCGGCGTCCGCAACGAGGCGCGACTGACGCTCACGAGACTCGGCGAGCGCCCGCAGCATCGTGTTGAAACTCTCTGTCAGGCGCGCTAATTCGTCGCTGCCGGTAACGGGGATCTGCGTCAGATCGTCGGTCCGTGCAACGCGTTCGGTGGCGGCAGTCAGCCTGGCGATGGGCCGTAAACCGGTGCGGCCCACGGTAGTACCCGCCACCGCAGCAAGTATGACGCCACACCCGCCGACCACGAAGAGCACCCAGGCCAGTCGGTCCAGTACTGCAACGGTCGGCGCGAGCCGCTGACCGATCACCAAAGTGCTTCCGTCATGGGTTCGTTGAGCAAGCACTCGCTGACCGTCGACGGTTCGCAGCGAAGAATCCGATTCGCCACGCGCTACGGCATCTTCGGCCTCGCCGATCGGCACGTCGGAACCGGGCGGCTGGTACGTGCTCAGGTCCGAGAAGATCAGGGCCACACTGATGTCGGTGGTGTACAGCGTCGCACCGGAGATGTAGCGAGGATCGAATCGCACGACATTGCTGTCGATGAGCACCGCCGCCCTGGTACGCAACTGGTGATCGACGTCCGCGTAGAGCGCACGCGAAACCACCGCGTACGCCGCGATCGCCATGACTGCGACGGCAATGGCCACCACCGACGCAGCGAGGAGCGTCACACGCCAACGCAATGACACCGAACGGGTCAGTGGCATCGGCGGGCGCATTTCGACGGACGCTTGGGTGGTGGAGGATTTCTTCGGTTCGGCGTTCTTGCCGAACGGAGCGGTGATCACGGAGGCGTCTCCCGCAGGACGTAGCCGACTCCGCGGACGGTGTGGATCAACCTCGGTTCGCCGTCGGCTTCCGTCTTGCGACGCAGGTAGCCGACGTACACCTCGAGCGCATTGCCGGACGTCGGGAAGTCGTACCCCCACACCTCTTCGAGAATGCGTCCACGGGTCAGCACGCGACGCGGGTTGGCCATGAGCATTTCGAGGAGGGAGAACTCGGTGCGGGTCAGGCTGATCGATCGTTCACCGCGCTTGACCTCACGGGTGACCGGGTCGAGTGTGAGGTCCTCGAACGCCATCATTTCGGAATCGGCGTCCAGATCGGGCGCGGTGCGACGCAGTAGTGCACGCAACCTGGCAAGCAACTCTTCCAAAGCGAAGGGCTTGGGCAGGTAGTCGTCCGCTCCGGCATCGAGGCCGGCAACTCTCTCGCTGACCGAATCGCGTGCGGTGAGCACGAGGATGGGCAGGTCGTCGCCGGCACTGCGAAGACGACGGCACACTTCGAGTCCGTCGAGTCGCGGCATCATGACGTCGAGCACGACGGCGTCCGGCCGGTTGGCGAGGATCTTCTCGAGTGCGTCGAGCCCGTCGACCGCGAGCTCGACCGTGTAGCCGTTGAAGCTGAGCGACCGCCGAAGCGACTCGCGAACCGCCCGGTCGTCGTCGACCACCAAAATACGCATACCGACAGTTTGGACTGAAGTGCTGAGATGCGGCTGAGAGGGTCCGATTCCGGCCTCCGGCGTGTCGCGGTCAGTCCCGGGTTCGCCTGGGCCCGGGCAGGCTCCAATGACGCCATAACGCAAGCAGTCTGAACACCGCGGCGAACGCCGTGCCGCACACCAGCGCGGCGTTGGTGGACAGTCCGGCTTGCGAGACTGTGACCACCAACGCAGCGCCGAGCAGTGCGGGAACCGCGTACAGGTCTTTGTGCAGGAGCAGCGGTACCTCGTTGACGAGGACGTCGCGGATCACTCCGCCGCCGATCGCCGCGGTCGCACCGATCAACGTCGCCGCCAGCGAACTGGCGTTGTTGTCCAGCGCGATGACGGCGCCGGTACTCGCGAACAAGCCCATCCCCAGGGCGTCGAGCGCCAGGATTTCACGACGCAGTCGATTGAGCGGCTCGTGTAGGTAGAACACGGCGAGTGAGGTGGCGGCGGCCGTTCCGAAGTACGGCCAACTGCTCAGCGAACTGGGCGGATGGACGCCGAGAAGGACGTCGCGGACGATACCGCCGCCGATGCCGGTGAACACACCCACCGAGCACACCCCGAAGATGTCGAGTCGCTTGGTGACGCCCACCAGGGCACCCGAGGCCGCGAACGCCACGATGCCCACCAGTTCGAGGATCCTCAGCAGCACCGGCCAAGGATCGCACGGTCAGATGCGGCTCGGGTCGATCACCCCGAGTCGAACTGCTTTGACCAGTCGCCGAGGAACCCGGTGGGTCTGGCCGAAGGCCGTGACCTCGACCAGATCGGGCGCCGTCGCCTTCCACTGGGCACGGCGACTGCGGGTGTTGGAACGCGACATCTTCCGCTTGGGAACGGCCATCAGAGTGCCTTGCGCTTTCCGTAGCGACGCTCGAACTTCTCGACGCGTCCGGCGGTGTCCATCACTCGTTGTGCTCCGGTCCAGAACGGGTGCGAGTCGCTCGTGACGTCGACGACCAACAGCGGGTATGTGCCGCCGTCTTCCCATTCGACGGTGCGCTCACTCGTCACGGTCGACCGGGTCAGGAAGCTCTTGCCGGTGCTGGCGTCCTGGAACACCACGGGGTGGTAGTCGGGGTGCATCTGCTTCTTCATTCGTTTCCCTCTCGCGTTGATTCGGTTTCGGCATAAGGTGATTCGGATTCGTCGCACGGGTCTTCGTGGAACTCTCCGAACGGGTCTTCCCAGGTGGTCCACGACGCTTCGTCGGCCAACTCCTCGTCGGTGACCAGGGCGTGCTGCAGTGTTCGGTCGATCTCGAGCGGGTTCGCACCGCACGTCAGAACGACCATCGAGGTGTCACGGTCGCCGAAACGCTCGTCCCATTTCAGGGCCGCGAGCGCACGGCGCTCGGCTGGAACGCGCTCGCGTTGCTGCGGCGTCATCGCGGCCAGCCAGGTGTCCGCGCTGGCAACTCGCAGGCCACCGCCCGCCGATTCGAGCCAGAGCGCTTCGCCCGGTTGAGTCGCCACCCAGACGCGCCCGCGGGAATAGACGACACCTTCGAGCAGGACGTCGATCGCCTCGTGCAGACGCTCGGGGTGGAACGGCCGGTTCGCGGTGAACTCGACGAGCATCACTCCGCCGTCGTCGTCGAGCGGCGGCTGACGACGCAACAGCGGTGAGTGAGCGTCGGCCGGCTCACCGCGTCGCGCATCCGCAGGCACCTCGAGGAGCAGTGCCTCGATGTCGTCTCCCTCATCGAAGACGGGTACCCGCGGAGCAATGCGCGCGAGAACCGCGTTCAAGCGGGACCGCTGCCAGCCGTCGAGTCCATCGGACCCGCGCAGTACGAGAGCGTCGGCGAAGTCGACCTGCCCGACGACGACCTGAGCCAGGGTGCGGTCGTCGTCGAGGGCTTCGTCGCCGGTGGCGTCGGCAAGCCAGGTCTGGGCGTCGATGCACGTCACGACGGCGTCGACGCGGCAGTCACGCTGCGCCGGTCCGTCCACTTGGCCGACGACGCCCGTCACGACGACATGCTCGATCGCCCAGCACAGCGCTTCGGGTTCGAGTTGGCGGTCAAGCAGCAAGACGATCCGCTGGACCGAACTGTGCGAGTGAAGGCGACGCAGCAGCGGCAGCAGGTCTTCGCGCAGGGTGCAGGAGACGCAGCCGTGCGCGAGCTCGAGGATCGTCTCGCGTTCGGACACCGTGCCGGCAGACCCGGTGCCCCCGGTCATCGAGGTGACCGTCCGCCGGACCACCCCTTCACGGACGTGGCTCAGGTCGTGGTGAACCAGAACAGTTCCGGTTCGCAGCAACGCTCGTGCGGTGTGTGGAGTGGATTCGCTCATGCCGGCGACCAGGACCAGCGGAGTCCTGCCGTCCAAGATCGTGTTCACAGCGGGCCTTTCTGGGAATGATTGTCATTACCGAGGTTGAACGCTACATTGATCTCACCGCATTGTCGAAAACGATTGTCATCTGCAAGTTGAAAGGAACACCCATGTCGGCTCACTGCCAAGTGACCGGACGTGTGCCGGGGTTCGGAAAATCCGTCTCGCACTCCCACAAGCGTTCGAATCGTCGCTGGAACCCGAACATCCAGCGCAAGACATACGTATTGCCCAGCGAGGGTCGTCGAATCACGCTCACCCTCTCGACCAAGGGCATCAAGACGATCGACCGCGACGGCATCGAATCCGTCGTCGCCCGGATCCGCGCGCGCGGCGAGAAGGTCTGAGCAGATGGCACGCAACGAGATCCGCCCGATCGTGAAACTCAAGTCCACGGCGGGCACCGGGTACACGTACGTGACCCGCAAGAACCGTCGCAACGACGCCGATCGCCTCGTACTGAAGAAGTACGACCCCGTGGTGCGCAAGCACGTCGATTTCCGAGAAGAGAAGTAGGCATGGCCAAGAAGTCCAAGATCGCCAAGAACAACCAGCGACGGGTCATCGTCGAGCGATACGCGGAGCAGCGATCGGCGCTCAAGGAGGCAATCCGCTCCCCGAAAAGCTCACCCGAGGAGCGCGCGAAGGCCCAAGCGACCCTGCAACGTCTACCACGCGACGCCAGTCCGGTACGATTGCGCAATCGAGACGCTGCGGATGGACGTCCGCGCGGCCACCTGCGGAAGTTCGGGCTCTCCCGGATTCGCGTGCGAGAAATGGCGCACCGTGGGGAACTGCCTGGCGTACACAAGTCGAGCTGGTAAGGAAGTCGGATGGCAGTCAAGCGTTCACCGTCGAAGAAGCCACGCCCCGTAGAGGGTCGTAAGCCCAAGAAGAACCCGTTGTTCGCAGCGAAGATCACGCATGTCGATTACAAGGACATCAACTTGCTTCGCACGTTCATCTCGGACCGCGGCAAGATCCGCAGCCGTCGCGTCACGGGCCTGACCCCGCAGCAGCAGCGTCAGGTCGCCGTTGCAGTGAAGAACGCACGCGAAATGGCGTTGCTTCCCTTCACCGCCGCACGGTAGTCACACGTAGAAGTACCGAAGAGGTCGCGCAGTCAATCGGCTGCGCGGCCTTTTTGTTGCCCGGACTAAGATTTCCCGAAGTCGTTCATTCCAGTCGAGAGGTGCCCGCAGCGTGTCGGGAGTTGTTGCGGGTTTCACCGTAATTTTTGTCGTCATCGCGGTCGGGTATCTGCTCGGCCGTCTCGGTACCCTCGGTAGCCAAGGACAGTTCGTTCTCGGTCGACTCGTCTTCTTCGTCGCGACCCCTGCCCTGCTGTTCACCACCCTCGCGTCGTCCGATCTGTCGGTGATCTTCTCCCCGACGCTCGCGGTCGCGTCGGCTACTGCCTTTGCCGTCGGCACTCTGTACGTCGTCGTTGCAAAGATCTGGCTCAACCGGCCGCTGCCCGAACTGACTATCGGCGCGCTGTCGGCGTCGTACGTGAATTCGGCCAACCTCGGGATCCCGATCGCGGTGTTCGTGCTCGGCGATGCCACGTTCGTCGCTCCGCTCCTGCTCTTCCAGATCGTCGTGTACTCCCCGATCGCCTTGACGATCCTCGATCTCACGGCATTGCGGGGCGAAGCCGAAAAACTGTCACTGATCGACACTGTCACCGCTCCGTTCAAGAATCCGATCGTGCTCGCGGGCGCTGCGGGGTTGATCGTGGCGTTGATCGGTTGGGTACCGCCGAGACCCTTGATGCAGCCTTTCGAATTGATCGGCGCCACGTCGGTCCCCGGCGCACTGTTGGCATTCGGGCTCTCGTTGTACGGCGTACGAGTGCTCGAGAAGGGCTCCAGTCCGCGCCGGGACGTCGCGCTTGCGTCGACCCTCAAGATCGTCGTCCAACCGGTGCTGGCTTACCTGATGGCGCACTTCCTCCTCGGCATCGACGGCCATCAGTTGTTCGCCATCGTGGTCGTCTCGACGTTGCCGACGGCACAGAACGTCTTCATCTATGCAAGCCGATATCGGCGCGGAATGGTCCTCGCCCGAGACAGCGCCTTTGTCACCACTTTGGCGTCGATACCGGCGATTGCGCTGGTCACGGCGCTACTCGCTTGAGCAGGGTTACGGTGGATTCATGCGTGTACTAACCCTCGCCGTTCTGGCCTGCCTTGCTGTGGCCGGATGCTCCGTCGGGGCCCAGACAACGGGGCCGGTTGCTGCGCCGAATCCGATGGCGGCCAACGAAGCAAGTCCCGCCGACTGGTCGCTCGGAACCCCCGTTCCCGACGAGGTCGACGACAGCGAGATGGGCACGGAGTTCGACAGCCGCACCGACATCGTGGGTGCGACGGCCACCATGTTCGAATCGTGGTCCGAGGTCGACGATCACACGGTGGCAGTCCACTTCGTGACCGGAACTCCGGAGTGCTACGGCGCGTACGCAACCGTCGAAGAGACTGATACGACGGTGATCGTCACGCTCCGAACCGGAGCATTGCCGGAGGCCGCGGACAAGATGTGCATCTTGGTTGCCGTGTTCGGCAGCCTGGACGTTCCGCTGAGCCGACCGCTCGGCGATCGCCACGTCATCAACGGCTAGCCGCGCCTAAACGGCACAAGATCACCGATCGAACACTCCGTTTCGTCAGGTGTGGTGTGCGTCTCGTCGGGACAGACTGAAAACCGACACCCGTTCACTCGCTCGTCGGCAGCTTTCGACTCGAGCGGTGCTCAACATGAAGGAGCTCGCAAAGTGCCTACTCTCCAGAGAGACGTTGCAATCGTCGGCGCCGGCCCCTCTGGCCTGGCAGCTGCAACCGCGCTGCGCAAGGCCGGTTTGACCGTCGCTGTGATCGAAGCGCGCGACCGCGTCGGCGGCCGCACGTGGACCGACACCATCGACGGAGCAGTTCTGGAAATCGGCGGCCAGTGGGTCTCCCCCGACCAGACCGCGCTGATCTTCTTGCTCGACGAACTCGGTCTGAAAACTTTCGAGCGCTACCGCGAGGGCGAGTCCGTCTACATCTCGTCGGCAGGTGAGCGGACGCAGTACACGGGTGATTCCTTCCCCACGAACGACACCACGAAGAAGGAGATGGACCGTCTCATCGACGAGATGGACGATCTCGCAGCACAGATCGGCGCCGAGGAACCGTGGGCACATCCCCTCGCCCGCGATCTCGACACAGTCTCCTTCAAGCAGTGGCTGATCAATCAGTCCGACGACGCCGAGGCACGTGACAACATCGGCCTCTTCATCGCCGGTGGCATGCTCACCAAGCCCGCCCACTCGTTCTCTGCCCTGCAGGCCGTACTCATGGCCGCTTCGGCAGGCTCGTTCTCCCACCTCGTCGACGAGGACTTCATCCTCGACAAGCGAGTGATCGGCGGAATGCAGCAGGTATCGATCCGCATGGCGGAGGCCCTCGGTGACGACGTCTTCCTCAACGCACCCGTGCGAACGGTGAAGTGGAACGAATCCGGTGCAACGGTGTTGGCGGACGGCGATGTTCGCGTCGAGGCAAGCCGAGTGATCCTGGCCGTACCGCCCAACCTCTACTCCCGGATCTCGTACGATCCCCCGCTGCCGCGTCGTCAGCACCAGATGCACCAACACCAGTCCCTCGGCCTCGTCATCAAGGTGCACGCGGTGTACGAGACGCCTTTCTGGCGCGAAGCCGGCCTCTCCGGCACCGGCTTCGGCGCGTCCGAGGTAGTGCAGGAGGTGTACGACAACACCAACCACGAGGACGATCGCGGCACCCTGGTCGCTTTCGTCTCCGACGAGAAGGCCGACGCGATGTTCGAGCTTTCCGTCGAGGAGCGTAAGGCCACGATTCTGGCCTCACTTGCCCGCTACCTGGGCCCGAAGGCCGAAGAACCGGTTGTGTACTACGAATCCGACTGGGGCTCGGAGGAATGGACCCGCGGTGCGTACGCGGCAAGCTTCGACCTCGGTGGCCTGCACCGATACGGCGCGGATTCCCGCACGCCCGTCGGCCCGATCCACTTCTCGTGCTCCGACATCGCGGCCGAGGGGTACCAGCACGTCGACGGTGCTGTTCGGATGGGGCAGCGAACCGCCGCCGACATCATCGCCCGCAGCAAGGCCTGACGGCCACTTTGCCAAGTCTCGATCATTGCCCGGCAGTCACGACTGCCGGGCAATGATCGAGAGCAGCAGTTCCGCACGAACTCTCGCTACCTCGAGTCGACAGTCGATCAAGCTCTCCACCTTCGCCATTCGGCTTCGCAGCGTGTGCCGGTGGACGCCCATCGTGATGGCTGCCGCTTCCCAGTGCCCGTTGGCCTCGAGAAATGCCCGCAATGACGCCAGCAGTTCGGTGCCGTTGTCACGGTCGTAGTCCTCGATCGGTGTGATCATCGTTTCCGCCAGCGTGTTGAGCACTTCACGCGTCGAATCGAAAGACAGCAGCACACTTCCGGTCAGCGCCGCGAATTCCAAAGGCTCGCCACCGATTTCCGCCGCAGACGCACACAGCTGCGACTGTTCGACGGCGACGGCCAGCGCTGCGACCACCCGTCGCGCACTCAGGCCCACACGAAGTGAGCGAAGATCGGACCTCGATACCCCGCCCAGTAGCTCTCGGGCGAAGTGGACGTCGTCGGTTCCACGCAGCAGCACTGTGACGCGAGTGTCGTTGATCCGCGAGAACAACTGCCGCCCTGCCTTGTTCATGAACTCGGCAATCTCGACTCCGACGCGTCCCGCTACGTCGGACGTGTCGGCAAGAACTGTCAACCCTCGGATCATTCCCTCGCCGTCGGCGGCCTGCCGGATCTGTTGCCACGCCGGTGCCGGGTCGCGGTCTTCGGTGAGCAGCAGCCCGAGGGCATGCGAATTCAACTGATCCTGAGTGGCGCGCAGGCGCGCAGGTTTCTCGAAGTCCAACGCCAGCAACGAATTCGCGTGACCGAGCAGTATCTGATCGACGTAGCTCAGCGCCGAAGCGCTGATCACCGCCAGGTATCCGTACGGCGTTCGCCCGACGCTGATCTGCTGCACCGCGATCGACGCTCCAGACCTTGCAAGCGTCACGCTGCTGGATGCGCCGCCCCCGAGAGTTGCTCGCAGTTCGTCGATCACGTCGTCCGTCGGCAGTTGAGGTGCGCTCTCGAGAACTCGTCCGGCGACGTCGAGAAGAAGCACCGTCGCCGAGGTTGCGATCGCCAGTTCACGCACGGTTGCGGCAGTTCCGCCGGAAATGACGGCACGCGTCATCCGCGGTTGCGCCCGCGAAGCCCGGAGGACCGCTTCGTATTCCTGCTCTGCCAACCGGCTCATCACACGCTTGACGACGGCAGCAAACGGCGTCGGCAGCGGCACCTCGATCAGCGGGAGTCCGATCTCGTCGGCGACGGCCACCAGATCGGCCGGGACCTCGGGGTACGACAGCCCGGTTCCGAATCCCACCGCCGCCACACCCGCCGCATCGAGCATCCGGAGATAGCGGCCGCGCTTTTGCTGAGTGGACGGCAATCGGATGCCGGTGGTGAGGATGAATTCGCCGCCGGTCAACCATCGAAACGGGTCGAGCAGCTCCGTGGCGTGCGCAAATGTGATCTCGCGACCGACACCCTGCGCCCCACCTTTGAGTTCCAGCGCGAGATCCGGCTGCGCCAACATCCACCGCACAGCGATCGTCATGGGCAGGACTGTACAACTCGGCGCGTCGGGGATCAAAGATTTCACCTTTTTGGCAGCTGCCTTTACTTGTGAGTCAGCGCACACTTGCTCACACACGCCCCACAAAGTGCGAGTTCCGTGCTGATCACCTCGGCCGGAACTCGTTCGACCTCGAGAGGAACCGGTACCGATGTCGATCGTCGTACTCGAGAACTACATCAACGGTGAATTCGTCGCCTCGGCCGCGACGGAAACACTCGACCTGATCAACCCCGTGGACGAGAGTGTGGTCGGGCGTACGCCGGTCTCCACCAAGGAAGACGTCGACGCCGCCGTCGAAGCAGCACAACGCGCATTCGAGACCTGGGGTAAGACGACACCAAGCGTGCGGCAGGCCGCACTCCTCAAACTCGCCGACGCCATCGAAGCGCACAGCGACGAAATCGTCGCAGCCGAAAGCGCCAACACCGGCCAGGCCCACCAGATGATCGCCGACGAAGAGGTCAAGGTCGGAGCCGATCAGATGCGGTTCTTCGCCGGAGCCGCACGACTTCTCGAGGGCAAGGCGGCCGGAGAGTACATGGAGGGTTTCACCTCCTACGTCCGTCGTGAGCCGATCGGCGTAGTCGGCCAGGTCACTCCCTGGAACTACCCGTTCATGATGGCGCTGTGGAAGATCGGGCCCGCCCTCGCGGCCGGCAACACGATCGTCCTCAAGCCCAGCGACACCACACCAGGCAGCACGCTGGTCCTGGCGAAGCTCTCGAAGGGCATCCTGCCGGACGGCGTGTTCAACGTCGTGCTCGGCAACGGCGGAACCGGCGCGACGTTGGTGGAGAACCCGGCCCTCGGTCTCGTCTCGATCACCGGTTCGGTGCGGGCGGGCATCGCTGTCGCCGTGTCCGCAGCGCAGCAACTCAAGCGCGCGCACCTCGAGCTGGGCGGCAAAGCGCCGGCGATCGTCTTCGGCGACGTCGACATCGAGAAGACCGCCACCGGCATCGCCGAGGCAGCGTTCTTCAACGGTGGCCAGGATTGCACCGCGGCCACTCGCGTGCTCGTCCACGAGTCCGTCCACGATCAGCTCGTCGAAGCCCTCGTCCGGAACGCCGAGAAGCTGCGCCCCGGCGCGCCTTCCGATCCTGATGCCTTCTACGGCCCGCTCAACAACATCAACCACTTCAACGCCGTGAGCGACAAGATCGCGAACCTGCCGGCGTCGGCCAAGATCGTTACCGGCGGAAAGCGTTCGGGCGAAACCGGATTCTTCTTCGAGCCGACCGTCATCACCGGCGTCGCGCAATCGGACGACATCGTGCAGGAAGAGACTTTCGGTCCCATCCTCACAGTCCAGAGCTTCTCCGACGAGAAGGAGGCGATCACGCTTGCCAACGACGTTCGGTTCGGCCTGGCCTCGAGCATCTGGACCAAGGATCACGGTGTCACGCAACGCGTCTCCGCCGCTCTCGACTTCGGTGCGGTGTGGATCAACTGCCACATCCCACTCGTTGCCGAGATGCCGCACGGCGGCTTCAAGTACTCCGGCTACGGCAAAGATCTCTCGGCATACGGAGTCGAGGACTACACCCGCCTCAAGCACGTCATGAGTTCGCACGACTGAGTCGCCGCCCCTCCTGCTGTGCGCCTTTATTAACCCCCCGCGGTTAATAAAGGCGCACAGCAGATTCCTCCAATCCGGAAAAGAGCCACCATGCGCCTTATCGTCGGATACCTCGCCACACCCAGCGGTAAAGACGGGCTGGTCCTCGGGGCCCAGCTCGCGCGCAGTCTCGGCGCGCAACTCGACATCTGCATGGTCCTCCCACCGGATCGGACACTGCCGGCCAAGGTTCCCTCGGAAGCCGGCTACGACGACATTCTCGCCGCACGTGCACACGACTGGCTGGCCGAGGCGAAAGCAGCGGTGCCCGAGGACATCCAGGTGGAAGTACACCTGAGCTTCCACGAGTCGTTTGCTCAGGGCCTGCTCGACGAGGTTGACCGACTGAGCGCGCTGGCGATCGTGGTGGGAGCTTCCGGCGACGGTCTGCTCGGCCGTCACGCGATAGGTTCGGTCTCGACCGAACTGCTGCACTCCGCCCACGTCCCGGTAGCACTGGCGCCTCGGGGAACGCGGCATTCGGCGGCTACCGCAATACGAGAGGTCACCTGCGCGCTCGGTACCCGCGTCGGCGCCGACGTCGTCTTGAACACCGCCGTACGTACCAGCGAACTGATGCAGGTTCCGCTGCGACTGGTCTCGCTCGTGGCACTCGACCCCCAGAACGACCTGCGCGATCACCGCGACACCGCCGAGTCCGCCAGGGAGCGTGCACGAAATCACGCTCAGGACACGCTTGACATCGCAAGAGCGGCGCTCCCCGCCGAGTTCCCCATCGAGGTCATCATCGCCGACGGTTCAACAGTGGAATCGGCAGTGCGTCAACTGGACTGGCAGGACGGCGACCTCGTGATGGTCGGTTCCAGCCGTCTCGCGCAGCCCCGAAAACTCTTCCTGGGCTCCACCGCCGCCAAGATGCTGCGCGTGCTGCCCGTTCCCATGGTCGTAGTGCCCAAGCACGAATTCACCCAGCCGGAGGCACTGTCATGACCAGCACCGAACTGAGTTCCAAAGGCCTCGCCACCGGCAAGATCGGCATGATCTCAGGCGCAGTACTCGGAATCTCCTCCGTGGCACCGGGTTACACCCTGACCGCCAGCATCGGATTGATCGTCGCCGCGGTCGGCCTCAAGATGCCCGCCATCTTCATCGCCGGCTTCATCCCGATGTTCCTCACCGCGTACGCGTACCGCGAGCTGAACTCCGACACACCTGACTGCGGCGCGTCATTCACTTGGTCCACCAAGGCATTCGGGCCGTACGTCGGTTGGATGTGCGGCTGGGGCATGGTGATCGCCACCATCATCGTGCTCTCGAACCTTGCTGCCATTGCCGTCGACTTCTTCTATCTGTTCATCGCGCGAGTGGTCGACAATCCGTCGATCGCCGATCTGCCGGGCAACAAATTTGTCAATGTCGGCACCACACTCGTCTTCATCGCCCTGGCCACATGGATAGCGAGTAGAGGAATCACTACCAGCGAGCGCGTGCAGTTCGCACTCGTCGGCTTCCAGATGGTGCTGCTGGTCGTCTTCGCCGTCGTTGCACTGGTTCACGTTGGCGCCGGCGATGCCCCGGCCGGATTGTCCTTCGACCTGAGTTGGTTCAACCCGTTCAGCGGACTCGCCATCGGTGCGTTTGTCATCGGACTCACCGGATCGATCTTCGCGTTCTGGGGCTGGGATACCTGTCTCACGCTGGGCGAGGAGTCGAAGAACCCCAAGAAGACCCCGGGCCGCGCCGGTTTGCTCTGTGTCGCAACCATTCTCCTGACCTACCTGCTGGTCGCCGTTGCCGCGATGATGTACGCCGGCGTCGGCGAGGAAGGCCTCGGTCTCGGCAATCCCGACAACTCCGAGAACGTCTTCGGCGCTCTGGCCGACCCGGTCCTGGGCAACTGGGGCGGAATGCTCCTCTTCCTCGCAGTCTTCGTCTCTTCCGTTGCGAGCCTGCAGACCACGTTCCTGCCCGCCGCCCGAACCATGCTCGCCATGGGCGCATACGGAGCTTTCCCCAAGAAGCTCGCCGAGGTCTCGCCTCGGTTCCTGGTGCCGTCGTACGCCACCGTCGTGGCCGGCGCGGTGACGGCAGTGTTCTACAGCGTCGTCACATTCCTCTCCGAAAGTGCGCTGCTCGACACAATCGCCGCCCTCGGTATCATGATCTGCTGGTACTACGGCATCACGGCATTCGCGTGCGTGTGGTACTTCCGCAAGACGCTCTTCGAGAGCGTACGAAACTTCGTCTTCCGGCTCGCGTTCCCACTCATCGGTGGTCTCATGCTGCTTGCGGTGTTCGTCATTTCGGTCCAGGAGAGTATGAATCCGGACAACGCCAGCGGAGCATCCATCGGCGGAATCGGCCTGGTCTTCTTCCTCGGCTTCGGAATCCTCATTCTCGGCGCGGTACTGATGATGGTCATGCGAGTGCGCAATCCCGAGTTCTTCGAGGGCAAAACCCTCAACCGCGACACAGAGGCTCTGCGCGACGAGAACGACCTCAGCGTGTCTTAGGAGACAGTAGGTTCGGGGGCCTGAGCGATCAGGCCCGCCATCAATACGCGCAAGCCGAATTCGAAGGCGGCGTCGGCACGTTCGGGATTTTTCCCGGATGTTGCCAACGCCGCCTTCATCGCGTCGTTGGCCTCGGGCCCCGATGCCCACTGGACATCCGGCGCCGCCAGATCCAACGCCGAACCGAGAACAAAACTGTCGACGGTTGTGATTGCGTGCAGCGTTTGAGCCGGGTCGAAGCCACCATCGGCGAATGCCTGCGCCAACGCGTTGTACAGGGTGAACGCCACACCGGCCTGCACCGTCTGGGCGGTGAAGAGCGGAATCAGGCGAGGATGTGCTGCGTAGCTTCGCCGGTACTCGGCTGCCAGCGCAGAGACGGTCTCGCTCCAGGATCCCGAGGCCGACTCCACGTCGATTCCCGCCATCAGCTGAGCCCTCATCAGTTCGACGATCTCGGCCCGTCCGGAAACGTGGTTGTAGAGCGACGACGGTCGCACCTTCAGTCGTGCGGCGAGTCCCGGCATGGTGAAGTCGCCGGATTCGTCCACCGACTCGATCGCTGCCTCGGTGATGATCGCCGGTGAGAGCAGTCGTTGCGATGGCCGCGGCATATGTCCTCCTGTAGTGATCCACACCGTTCGGGGCGCCGCAAAAAACAATTCCTCGAAAGTCCTTGATCAATCAGCGCTCACCCACCATACTTAACGAATCACATTCGTTTTACGTTGAACGTCGAATACCCGAGCACCGAGGAAACCCCATGCTGACGATCACCGCCCTCACCCCACCCGAGTCTCTTGCCGCGACTACGCCGTCCACGTCCACACCTCTGCGTGTAGGTCTCGTGCAACATCGCTGGCACGAGGACCAAGACGACCTCTACACCGAATTGAGCGAGGGCATTGCGTCCGCAGCGAAGCTGGGCGCTTCCGCGGTCTTTCTTCCGGAGCTGACGCTCAGCCGCTACCCCGCCTCCACCCCGGCCGGCGACAATCCCGGACGCGAAGCGGAAGACCTGCTCACCGGACCCACTCTCGCCTTCGCCGCCAAAGCCGCCGCCGAGAACCAGGTCCTCGTCCACGCATCGCTGTACGAGCGCAGTGAGGCCGAGGACGGACTGGGATTCAACACCGCAATCCTCGTCTCGCCCGAAGGTGAGCTTCTCGCCAGAACCCGCAAGCTCCACATTCCGGTGACGGCCGGATACTACGAGGACACGTACTTCCGCGGCGGTCCGGCGCAGGACGCATACCCCGTCCACGAGGCACTCGGCGCGAAGTTCGGCCTCCCGACATGCTGGGACGAGTGGTTCCCGGAGGTCGCACGTGCATACTCCCTCGCCGGTGCCCAGGTTCTGGTGTACCCGACGGCGATCGGCTCCGAGCCCGATCACCCGAACTTCGACACCCAACCGCTGTGGCAGCAGGTGATCGTCGGAAACGGTATCGCCAACGGCACCTTCATGGTTGTTCCCAATCGCCACGGCAGTGAAGGTCTCATCACCTTCTACGGTTCTTCCTTCATCTCGGATCCGTACGGACGCATCCTCGTTCAGGCTCCCCGCGACGAATCAGCAGTGCTGGTCGCCGATCTCGACCTTCGGCAACGTGAAGACTGGCTTGCACTGTTCCCGTTCCTGGCCACTCGCCGACCCGACACCTACTCGACTCTGACCGCACCGGTGAACACTGTGGGAGCCAACCGATGACCTGGCGAATGCCCGCGGAAAGTGAACCGCACGAACGCACCTGGATGGCGTACCCCAGCGCCGGGTACTCCCTCGGCGACACCGCCGAGGAACAGCACGAAGCGCGCTCGACGTGGGCGGCCGTCGCCCACGCCGTCGCAGAATTCGAGCCGGTCACCGTCGTCGTCGATCCCGCCGAAGTCGAAGAAGCACGAAAGTATCTGTCCGAGAAGGTCGACATCGTCGAGGCGCCTCTCAACGACGCGTGGATGCGCGACATCGGGCCGACGTTCGTCCTGTCCGACGAAGGCCGTCTCGGCGGAGTCGACTGGGTGTTCAACGGCTGGGGCGCACAGGAGTGGGCGCAGTGGGACAAGGACTCGAAGATCGGCGCATTTGTCGTCGAACAATCCGGTGCCCAGTTGATCGACTCACCAATCGTCAACGAGGGCGGCGGTATTCAGGTCGACGGTCTCGGCACCGTCTTGGTCACCGAAACCGTCCAACTCGATCCGGGACGAAACCCCGACCTGACGAAGGCCGACATCGAGGCCGAACTCGCCCGCACCATCGGCGCCAAGCACGTGATCTGGCTTCCCCGCGGGTTGACTCGCGATCAGGAGACGTACGGAACGCGCGGACACGTCGACATCGTCGCTGCCATCTCTTCCCCCGGAGTGGTACTCGTCCATGACCAACGCAATCCGGTGCACCCCGACTACGCCGTCAGCAAGACGATCATCGAGTTGTTCGAAAGCTCGACGGACGTCGGCGGCCGGCCGTGGAAGGTCATTCGGGTGCCTGCACCCGAAATCCTGCGCGACGACGAGGGATTCGTCGACTACAGCTACATCAACCATCTCGTGGTCAACCGTGGAGTGATCGCCTGCCGCTTCGACGATCCGGCCGACGCCGAAGCGGCCCGGATCCTGTCAGCCGCTTACCCCGGACGCACTGTCGTCACCGTCGACGCCAGACCGCTGTTCGAACGTGGCGGCGGCATCCACTGCATCACCCAGCACCAGCCCGCTGAACAAGACTGACGGCGGCAGAATTAACGGCGACCTCGCATGTAGTCACTCACGACGGCTGCGCCGAGGCCGTCCAGGTCCGGCGCGATGACGCGTCCACCCACCCGGTGCGCCATCCGGTCGACCACCCTGGCCAGACCTGGATCCTCACCGAGGCGGAAGAACGTGACTTTGGCGCCCAGCCTGGCCACGGCGTCGAGTGCTCGAACCGTCAAACCGAGGGTTCGCGCACTCGGCGGGTAGTCGAACCTGGCTTCTCCGTCCGCTTCGAGATGAGCCGTCGGCTCACCGTCGGTGACGATCAACACCACCGGCTGCGCATTGGAATGGCGTCGAAGGTGTCTGGCCGCCAACAACAGTGCGTGGTGCAGGTTGGTTCCCTGGTCCCACGCGCCGTCCAAACCGGCGAGCTCCGACGGGCTCAGTACGTGCGCGTGGCGTCCGAAGGCGATCAACTGCAGCTCGTCGCTGCGAAACCGCGTGCTCACCAGATGATTGAGTGCCAGAGCGGTGCGCTTCATCGGCACCCACCGATCCTCCATCACCATCGAGAACGACGTGTCCACCAACAGAGCCACCGCAGCCTGACTACGCTGTTCGGTTTCGGCCACCTCGACATCGACGACGCTCAGCCGCACCGGCATTCGGCCAGGGTCACGTAGGACGGCGTTGGTGATGGTTCTCGTGACGTCCCACGGTTCGGTGTCCCCGAACTCCCATTCGCGGGAAGCTCCGGTCGGTTCGCCCATCGCACCTGCCCGACGCGTATCGCGTTGACCGGTTCGCGACGACAGTTGCCCGGCGACGTCACGCAGAGCGGTCTGTCCGAGCTGTCGCATGGCTTTGGGCGACAAGCGCCATTGACCGTCTGGTGCGCGATCGAAGAAACCCTGTTCCTGCAAAGCCTTTTCGAGATCGGCCAGGGTGCGAGCATCAGCGGCCGCTTCGTCGCCGAGTTGCCGCGCGAGTAGCTCGGGGTCGATGTCGTCGAGCGCTGCGCCTGCATACTGCTGCGACAGTTGATCTGCCAGCGATTCCAGCTCGGCGATATCCTGCAGGGCACCGGTCCCCTCACCCAACCCCATTCCGTTGTCGCCGCGGAACTGTTGCGAACCTTCCCAGTCCTCACCCGGCCGAGCCGCCTGAAGGAACTGGTCGAGTTGACTCAGCTCACTCATCAGACTCGGATCACCGAACGCCTGCTGCGCCAACGCATCCAACTCGTCACGCTGCTCCTGCGAGAGCGAGTTACGCAATCGTTGTGCGGCCGCCGCGCGCTGCGCCAACGAATCCAGAAGTTCGTCGACGTTGCGCGGGTTGTCCGGGAAATACTGCCCGTGCTTGTCCATGAACTCCGCAAACTGCTCCGGAGTGTCGACGCCCCGAGAGTGCGCATCGAGCAGTTGATTCAGATCTGCCAGCATCTGGCGAATCTGCTCACGATCCTCGTCGGTAGCGCCCTCGAGTGCCTGCTTCATTCCCGAGAAGCGTTGATCGAGGACCTCACGTCCGAGCAGTTCACGAATCTTCTCGTAATCCGCGCGAGCCTGTTCGCTGCGCCAGTTGTAGTCGGCCAGATCTTGCACGGCCTGAGCTGTCGACGGTGGCAACTCCTCGATCCGCATTTCGTTGAATCGTGCGTCGTCGTCGAGAGCACGTGCCAGTTCTTTGCGCTCTTCGAGCACCGCCTTGTCGAGAAGCGTACGAACCTCGTCGAGCGTTCCGTCGAGATTGTTGCGGCGTAGCAACTCACGTCGACGCCGGTTCGCCTGAGCAGCAAGGTCGTCGAGCCCGCGCATGTCTCGGTTTCCGCGGCGCAGGAGTTCCCGGAGGGCATGGCGCGGCGACGTGCCTGACAACACGTCGTCGCCGATTGCTGCCAAGGCATCGCGCAGATCTACCGGAGGCGCCAGCGGATCGGGACCACCGTCGTACGGCCCGTACCGCGGATTGTGGATCATCACTGCCCCTTACGAATACACCGAGCGGCCGCCCGGGCCTTGATCTTTGGAGATCCGGCGCGCGAGGTAAAGCCCTTCGAGGGCAAGTTCGGCACCGGCGGCACGCTCGCCGTCGGATCGCGCGCCGAGGCGTTCGGCTACTTCGTCCAGGACCTCGAGGTCCGGAAGCTCGTCGAGAAACGCCTTGGCCGTGACAGATTCACCGGTGACGATCGTATTGCCCGTCTCCACAGCAGCAACCAACATCCCGAGGTCGATTCCGCCGAGTCGTACCCGAACCGTATCGGCGGTCGCGCGACGCAGCAGGTGCTCGAGCACCTCCAGTTCCCGTCCCTCTTCACCGGATTCGAATTCGACCTTGCCGCGAAGAACCTCGACCACGGACTCGAGATCGACGGGCCGTGCAACAGGATCGGCCTCGCCGAGCACCGCCGCGCGTCGTACCGCCGCTGCACTGACGGTTTCCGCGCCGGCGACGGCAAATCGTGCCGACACACCCGATCGCTGATCCACCGAGGTGGATTCGCGTAGCAAGCGCGTGAACCTGGCAAGAATTTCGAGAAGGTAGTCAGGCACCTCCGCGGCCAGGTGCGCCTCCTGCTCGATCACCGCGATCTCGCCCGCCAACTCGACGGGGTAGTGAGTGCGGATTTCGGCGCCGAAGCGGTCCTTGAGCGGTGTGATGATGCGCCCGCGGTTGGTGTAGTCCTCAGGATTTGCGCTCGCGACCAGAAGGACGTCCAACGGAAGCCGAAGCGTGTACCCGCGGACCTGGATGTCCCGCTCTTCCATCACGTTGAGCAAGGAGACCTGGATGCGCTCGGCGAGGTCGGGAAGCTCGTTGATGGCCACGATTCCGCGATGCGCGCGGGGCACGAGACCGAAGTGAATGGTCTCCGGATCGCCGAGGCTCCTACCCTCGGCCACCTTGACCGGGTCGACGTCGCCGATCAGGTCGGCGACCGAGGTGTCCGGCGTTGCCAGTTTCTCGGAGTACCGCTCGCTGCGGTGTCGCCAGGCGATCGGGAGGTCGTCACCCAGTTCCTTGGCTCGACGTATCGAAGCCGGTGTGATCGGCTCGTAAGGGTGCTCCCCCAGTTCCGAGCCTTCGATGACGGGCGTCCACTCGTCGAGCAGGAGCCCGAGAGTGCGAAGCAACCTCGTCTTTCCTTGACCTCGTTCGCCGAGCAGAACCACGTCGTGGCCGGCGATCAGCGCCCGCTCGAGTTGCGGGGCGACCGTGTCCTCGAACCCGACTATCCCGGGCCAGGGGTCACGTCCGTCCCGCAACGCGGCAAGAAGGTTCTCTCGTAGTTCTTCCTTGACACTTCGCTGTACGTGTCCGGAGGCGCGTAGCTCTCCGAGGGTTTTTGCGACAGTCACTACTCCACGCTACGAGTGTTTGCGGGGTTTCGCCTCTCGCCGAGGAAGTTCGGTCGCTCAGCTCTCGATGTTCTCGGGATTCATCCAGATGATTTCCCAGATGTGGCCATCGGGATCCTGGAAGCTGCGGCTGTACATGAAGCCGTGATCCTGCGTCGCGTTTCCTTCGGAACCGCCGGTCGCGAGCGCCTTGTCGACGAGGGTGTCGACGGCCTCACGGGTCTCGGCCGAGAGACCGAGCAGCGCTTCCGTCGACGTCGAGGTGTCGGCAATGCCCTTGGTGGTGAAGGTCTTGAAGAAGGGCTCGGCCAACAGCATCACGACGATGGTGTCACTGATGACCATCGACGACGCATTCTCGTCGGAGAACTGCGTGTTCTTGGAGTATCCGAGGCCCTCGTAGAAGGTGGTGGCCTTGCCGAGGTCCTTGACGGGCAGGTTGAGGAAGAACATCGGCTGCGGGTTTGTCGCCATGAAAGGTCCTTTCCGAGACTTTGCTGTGCGCCTTTATTAACCGCCGGCGGTTAATAAAGGCGCACAGTAGACCTAAACTCCACCCATGGATACCTGGGTGTTGCCCGCCATGCTCGGCCTCGGACTCGCCGCAGCGTCCGGAATGCGAACCTTCCTGCCGTTGCTGATGCTCAGCGCTGCCGTCCACTTCGAACTGTTCGGAATCACCGTCGGCGAGTCGATGCGGTGGATCGGATCCACCGGCGCGCTGGTGGCATTGGCAATAGCCGCGGTGGTCGAACTGGGTGCCGACCTCATTCCCTTCGTGGACAACGCACTCTCGGTGATCGGGAACGTCACCGGGCCCATCGCCGGAGTGATCGCGGCCTGGGCGGCCTTCAGCCATCTCGACCCTGCGATGGCCGCGTTGGCGGGCATCATCGTCGGAGCGCCGACGGCGCTGACATTCAGCGCCGCCCAGACCGGCACTCGCGCGGTCAGTACGGCCACTACCGGCGGACTGGCGAATCCCGTCGTCTCCGTCATCGAGGATGTGCTGACTTTCTTCACCTCCTTGATCGCGATGATCTTGCCGCTCCTGATCATTCCGCTGCTCGCCGCACTCTTGTGGTTCAGCTGGCGCGGATGGCGACGTGTCCGGAGTCTGCGCACCGCCTGAACCTGTGGACCTGGTAGACAAGTCGTCATGTCCGACACCGAGATCTCGTTCCAATCCGGCGACGTCACCCTGTACGGGAGTCTTCGCCTGGCAGCCTCACCCGACTCCCCGGCGCCGGCCGCGCTGATTCTGGCCGGCAGCGGCCCCACCGACCGAAACGGCGACAGCGCACTCCTCGAAGGCGACATCGGAACTCTGCGGTTCATCGCGGATCTTCTTGAAAATCAAGGCATCTCAAGCCTGCGTTACGACAAGCTCGGCAGCGGCGAAACCGCACTCGGCGACTACGAGATCGAGGACATCGCCGATCTCGGCTTCAACACATTCGTCGACGCCGCCTCCGACGGACTTGACTACCTCGCCGGACAACCCGGCGTCGATCCCGAGCGCTTGTTCGTCGTCGGACACAGCGACGGCGCCGTCGTCGCGCTGGCACTTGCCACGGCGAAAGAGGGCACAAGAGTCAGCGCCCTCGCACTGCTCGAGCCGCTGAGTGTCCGGCTTCTCGATCTACTCACGACGCAGATTCACCGCCAGCTCGACGCCGTCGTCGACGCCGGACAGTTGCCGGTCGAACTGGCTGACGAACTGCGCGTCGCGCTCGCCGACGCCGTCGAGTCTCTTCGGACCGAGGGCACGGTTCCGGATGATCTACCCGAACCGCTGCAGAACGCGGGACTCGTTCACGCCAATGCCAAGGCACTCGCCGAGGAAGACGCACTGGACCCGGTTGCGCTCGTAGCGGCGCTGCCGGCAGGCATGCCCGTTCTCACCAGCTGCTCGGACAAGGACATCCAAGTAATTCCCTCCGACGTCGCGGCACTCGACGCCGCGCTCTCACATACCGCGCTGACGTCAGTGCGGATGCGCAACGCCAACTTCGTACTCAAGGACATCGGCGAAGAACAGTCCACCGGGGCCGACTACGTCGCTCCGCTTCCGTACTCGGCAGAGTTCGCGGAGCCCTTCACAGCGTGGGTCCGCTCGTTCTCCTGATCACGTACAGACCGAACGTCCTCTTTTTCGGGTAGAAAGTTCCCTCCGCGAACCATCGCGGAGGGACTTCTGCTTTCTGCGCCTGACCTGCAACGAAGGCTCTCTCAATCCAGCGAACCCGGGGACAGAAGTCACCCGGAGTTTACGTTCGCGGCGCTTTTTATTGGTGCGAACCCTCGATCCGTGCTGTACGGTCATCCATTAACCAGCAACGCCACACAGAAAGGAACGGACGTCATGTCGCTACACCCGAACTTTGCATCCGTACCTTCGTGGCGCAGCTGCACCGCAGGCAAGCACATTTTTTCGGCCGCAATGTCGGCCAAGCACATGGGCAACAAGCGCGGTGTACCCCGAGAATGATCCCCAGTTTCACCGGATTCGTTCTCGGGCACCCAGGGCAAACGCCTCGGGTGCCTTTTCTTTTACCTTTCACACGCAGGAGCACCAGATGAAACTTCGAGTCAACCAACTGTCCATCGCGCCGCCGTATGTCGATCTGCCGGGTGACCTCACCGGATACGCCGTCACCCTGGATCTTTCGCACTCCGATGCTGCCCACGAAGCCACCCTCGGCGCACTGATCAGCGAGATCCGCAGTCGCGGAGCCTCACGCGTGGTCATCACCGGCTCACCCCGCGAACTCCAGGGCACCCACAGCAGCGCAGCCTGAAAGAACCGGGCCGGCCTGAATGCAGAACGGGCCCCGAACTCCCGTTGAGGAGTCGAGGCCCGCTACCGAAGCAGAAAGTCAGTGCGCGAAGTGGCGCGCACCGGTCAGATAAAGAGTGACACCGGCTTCCTTGGCCGCGGCAATCACCTCGTTGTCGCGAACCGAACCACCCGGCTGCACAACAGCCTTGACGCCGGCGTTGAGAAGAACCTGCAGACCGTCGGGGAACGGGAAGAACGCGTCCGAGGCGGCAACCGACCCTACGACGCGGTCACCGGCTCGCTGAACAGCAAGATGCGCTGCATCGACGCGGTTGACCTGGCCCATACCGACGCCGACGGACGCGCCGCCGGAGGCCAGCAGGATCGCGTTTGACTTCACCGATCGGCTGGCACGCCAAGCAAATTCGAGGTCAGCGAGAGTCTCGGCATCTGCAGCCTCACCGTTGGCGAGAGTCCAGTTGGCCGGGTTGTCGCCGTCAGCGTCCAGAACGTCGCGCTGCTGGAGCAAGGTACCGCCAGAGATCGGACGCAGTTCGATTCCGGTAGCGGTCGGAGCCGCAGCCTTCAGAACACGAATGTTCTTCTTACGCTGCAGAACCTCGACAGCCCCGTCTTCGTACGAGGGCGCGATGACAACCTCGGTGAAGATATCGGCGATCTGCTCTGCCAGTTCGACGGTGACCTCACGGTTGGCTGCGATGACACCACCGAATGCACTGACCGGATCGCATGCATGCGCCTTGCGGTGGGCGTCGGCAATGTCGGTGCCGATGGCGATGCCACAGGGGTTGGCGTGCTTGATGATTGCGACGGCCGGATCAGTGAAGTCGTACGCTGCACGCCACGCTGCGTCGGAGTCCGTGTAGTTGTTGTACGACATCTCCTTGCCGTGCAACTGCTCTGCCTGAGCCAAACCTGCAGGCGCAGCCGGGTTTTCGTACAGCGCGGCGTCCTGGTGCGGGTTCTCGCCGTAGCGAAGGACAGCGCTGCGGTTCCAGGTAGCACCGACCCAGGCGGGGAACAGCGAACCGTCCTCGTCAGCTGCGATCGTGCTCGTCATCCAGCTCGCAACAGCGACGTCGTACGACGCAGTGTGCTGGAACGCCTGCGCCGCAAGCACAGTGCGCTCACGCAAGGTGAATCCGCCACCGGCAACGGCCGTCAGGACATCGGCGTACCGAGCCGGATCGACCACGACGGCAACCGACGGATGGTTCTTGGCTGCAGCACGCACCATCGACGGGCCGCCGATGTCGATCTGCTCGACGCACTCGTCCGGGCTAGCGCCCGAGGCAACCGTCTCGGTGAAGGGGTACAGGTTCACGACGACCAATTCGAAGGTCGCGATGCCGAGTTCCTCGAGCTGAGCGAGGTGATCCGGCTTGCGGGTATCGGCGAGAACGCCGGCATGGACGCGCGGATGCAGCGTCTTCACACGGCCTTCGAGGCATTCCGGGAATCCGGTCAGCGCCTCGACCGGCGTCACGGGGATACCGGCGTCGGCGATCTTCGACGCGGTCGAACCGGTCGAGACCAACTCGACACCGGCCTCGTGCAGGCCCGTGGCCAGCTCGATCAGACCACTCTTGTCGTAGACGCTGACAAGTGCACGGCGCACAGCCTTGCGTTCACTCACTGGGGATCACGGCCTTTCGTCCATCGGAAACCACTCCGCGCGTAGCAACAGCGGCGATGACGTCCGCCAACAACCGTCGCTCCACAATTTTGATGCGTTCATGCAACGAAGACTCGGTGTCGTCGTCATGCACCGGCACAGCTTCCTGCGCCAAGATCGGCCCGGTATCAACTCCGCCGTCGACGAGATGCACCGTGGAACCGGTGACCTTCACGCCGTACGCCAGAGCGTCGGGAACCGCGTGCGCGCCGGGAAAGGCAGGCAGCAACGCGGGATGAGTGTTGATGATTCGGCCGCCGAAACGCGCGAGAAAGCTGGGGCCGAGGATTTTCATGAAGCCTGCGCTGACCACGAGATCGGGTTCGTGCTCGGCCACCGCTGCTGTCAGCGCCTCGTCCCAGGCGGCACGATTTTCATAAGTCTTGATCGAGACCTTGAAGGACGGGATCTTCGAGCCCGCAGCGTGCTCGGCGGCGAGGCAGTCACGATCTACACCGACGGCAACGATCTCGGCCGGGTATCCCTCGGCGTGCGAAGCGTCGATCAGCGAAGTCAACAGGGTTCCCGCGCCGGAAGCGAGTACGACTACCCGCGCGATCGAGTCGCGAAATTGGACCCCGTCGGGCATTGTCGGCTGCGGATTGTCGGCCGAGGCAGTCAGCGCACTACTCCTGAGAACTGGAAGATGATGCGGCCGGAGTATCGGCCGCATGACAGCCTAGTCGCTGGACTTCTGCGGCTTCGAGGGCAGGTCGGTCTCCGGCTCGGCCCCGGCTGCGGAGTCGGCTGTGGGGTCCGCCTCGGGTGCCGCGACAACCTCGGCGTCGACTACTTCGATCTCGACGGTTTCCTCTGTCACTACCTGCACGGGTTCGCCTGATTCCTCGACGATTTCCGCTTCGACGACCTTGGTGACAACGACCGCAGATTCCTGGGCCAGCACTTCGCCCGTGTTCTCGTCGTCCTCGTCTTCCGGTGTGGCCGCAGCCGTGATCGCAAGTTCGGGCTCGACTGTTCGAGCCGGTTCAGCCGTCGGGGGCGCAACCTCGTCCCTCATGTGTCCGCGGTGTGAGAACCACATCGCGAACAGCGCCGAGACGGTTCCGAACAATCCCAGCCACGCAAAAGTCAGAAGACCGAAGCCCCACCACAGGACCTCGACGGTGCCGAACTGCCCGAGGTCTCCCCCGGCAGCAAGAGCGAGCAGCGCCATGACGACGCCGGCACCGGCAGCTGCCGTCAGCACTGCGAGCACACTGTCCTGCCCGGCGATGCGTCGAGCGCAATCACGGCCGAGCATCATGCCCACCGCTGCCGGAACGATCAACAACACGGGCCAGATTCCACCGGCGACGCCTTCCGGAATCGCTCCGAGAAGGGGCAAGGGTGGCAGGTCACCGCCGATGTTGCCGAACACGCTGATGGAGACATTGCCGAAATCGGCCGTCGATCCCGTCATCACCGCGGCTGCGCCGACCACGAGGTTCGGCAGATAGAGCAGCGACAACACCGTTAATCCCAGTACGCCGACAAACCCGTTGCCGCGCGCGAGTAGGTCACCGACCGTCGACCACGACACGAGTAGTGACACCACGACGGCCACGGCGCCCGCAGCCAACAGCGCTGCCGACGCAGCCGTTGCCGGTCGAAGAGCGGCAGATGCCCACGGCGGAATCTCGGCGACGACGCGATCCCAGTGCGCAGCAGCAACACCGACGGACGCGGCGATCAGGTGAATCCCGGCGACCCAGCCGAAAGCGGCCAACGTGTTGGGGCTCGACAGCGGAATGGCTGCGGAGGCGTCGGCGACCACGGCGAGAGCGATTGCCGTGATAGTCAACGGTCCGGCTACCGCGGCCCCCACCAGGCGGAGGGTGTCGTCACGGGAGTCGGTGTGCACCGCAGTCGACGCGCATCGGCGTGCAACCACCCACATCATGACGGCCGTCGGAAGCAAAGGCAGTACACCGAGTTGGACGCCGCTGATAGTCGCCGGCACTTGGTGGATGACCAACCATGTGGTGGCAATGGCGCCGAAGGTTCCGGTCAGGTCGCTGCTCGCCGATACCAAGGTGACCACAACGACAGCCGCGATCAGCAGCATCGTCAGACCCGACGGCCGGAAGGCGACCGTCAGCAGCTTGCGCGCCAGGTCCGGGTTCGGTGCCGGGCGACCGCCGCCGACGCGGCCGCCGCCAGTACGACCACGTCCGGGTCGTGAGGACGCGGGACGGGACCGGGTGCCATCAATCAAAGAACTCATCCCCTCGAGGGTTTCACTCGATAGTGCGCCGCGCACTCAGGCGCGCCGTCGGGCTCACGGAATGTGGCCTCCACCCGCAGCGGGTCGGAGGCCACATTCATGTTCGTGAAACGAAGTAGTACTACTGCTGACGCTCGTCGGGGTTCTGCGACCCGAAGACCTTGGTCTCGGCCGCGGAATCGCTGCTGCCCTGGTCAGGCTCAGCAGACGGCGTCGGCGCTTCGAAAGTGGGCGGCTCGAAGCCCGTCGGCTGCTCGGTCGAGCCAGTCTGCTGCTGGTTGTACGGCTGGCCGTAACCGCGCGGAGCGGTGAACTGATCCGACGAGTAACTCGGGTTCGGCTGACTCGCGGGCTGCGAGGTCAGCGGATAGTAAGACGACGTCGTCGCGGCCGAGTCGGTCTGTGCGGGATTCTGCACCGGGTTCTGACCGTAGGGAGACGCAGTCTGGCCGTAAGGCGGCTGCGAAGCAGTCGGGTCGGCGGGGGCGGCGTGCGCTCCCCCGTATCCCTGCTGCTGCGCCTGCCCGTACTGCGGGTTCTGCTGGTACTGGCCCGGCTGCTGAGCCTGCTGCGGCTGGCCGTACTGAGCCTGTCCGTATCCCTGCGGCTGACCTGGCGCCTGCCCCGGCGCCTGGCCCTGGGGCTGGCCATAGCCCTGCGGCTGACCGTACTGCTGAGCTACCGGACGCGGCGCGGGAGCCTTCAGGATTCCGATCTCGAACAACAACGCGGCGACTGCGACGACCGTCTGCACGAACGAGAGGATCAGCACGATGATCAGACCCCAACCGAGGCTGATGTCGACGTAGTCGCTGGTACCTACGGAGAACGCGGCGAACACCAAAGCGAAGAAACCCGTGAGGGTGAGCGCTGCGGCAATGCCTGCATACGACTGCTTCGGGAGGAGCGATACGCCTGCGACCACACCGCCGGCGAAAACGAATCCGAGGCCGTAGATGCTCGACTCGAAGAAGCTCGAACTGGTGTCCAGACCGCTACCGATGCCGCTGCTGCTTCCACTGATCGACGTGAAAGGCGCAAAACCGAGTAGGAAATTGATCAGGCCGAGTGCCGCGACGGCGATGAGCAGGATGAATCCGAGATTCTTGGTTCCACCGCCCGCTGCCGGCTGATTCGGTGGCCCGAAGCTGGGCCCTTGCGGCGTGAACGTCATGACTTCTCCTCGTAGACGGTCTTCGATGGTTACCAGCGTATGTGTCTCGACTTCGCACGCTAACACCGACAGGAGACAATGGGCAGATGCCCTTCACCCTCGCGCCCGGCGCCGACCATGTCGTCGAAACCGAGGTGAAGCACTCACGATTCATCGCCGCGCTTCGCCGGATCGACGACGCCGAGGCCGCCACGGAGTTCGTCGCGGAGCAGAAGTCGCTGTATCCCGATGCGCGCCATCATTGTTCGGCTTTCGTGATCGGATACGAAGCGAACTCACGCGTCGAGCGTGCACACGACGACGGCGAACCAGGCGGGACAGCTGGGGTGCCGATGCTTCAGGTTCTCAAGTCTCGAGATCTGGTCGATGTGATTGTTGTCGTCACGCGCTACTTCGGCGGAATCAAGCTCGGCGCCGGTGGATTGGTCCGCGCGTATTCGGGAGCCGTCTCGGTTGCTCTCGATTCGGCCGAGCTTGTGGCCAGGGAGAGGAGGATCCTGCGCACTTTGGCGATCCGGCACTCAGAGGCCGGTCGGGTGGAAGCGGAGCTGAGAGCGCGGGGCGTCTCGGTGCTCGGAACTGCGTACGGATCGAAGGCGGTGATGACGCTCGCCGCCGGTGACGCCGACGATCTCGACTCGATCGTCGCATCCATCACATCCGGTGCCGGGCAGTTGGAACCTGCCGGGTCGATGTGGGTCGATACCACTGTGCGTGGTTAAGGAGTCCGGAGACTCCCTAACCACGCACGGGGGCGAAGCCCCTTACAGGGACTGAAGAATCTCGCGAGCGAGAGCAGCAGTGGCGGACGGCGTCTTGCCGACCTTCACGCCTGCAGCTTCGAGAGCTTCCTGCTTTGCCTGAGCCGTTCCCGAGGAACCGGAGACGATGGCGCCTGCGTGGCCCATGGTCTTGCCTTCGGGAGCGGTGAAGCCAGCCACGTAGCCGACGACCGGCTTGGTGACGTTGGCCTTGATGTAATCGGCTGCACGCTCTTCCGCGTCGCCACCGATTTCACCGATCATCACGATGACCTTGGTCTCGGGATCCTTCTCGAACGCCTCGATGGCGTCGATGTGGGTGGTTCCGATGACCGGGTCGCCGCCGATGCCGATGGCGGTGGAGAAGCCGAAGTCACGGAGTTCGTACATCATCTGGTAGGTCAGGGTGCCCGACTTGGAGACCAGGCCGATGGGGCCGGTGCCTGCAATGTTGGCGGGCGTGATGCCGACGAGGGCCTCACCCGGGGTGATGATGCCGGGGCAGTTCGGTCCGATGATGCGCGTCTTCTTGCCCTTGGACTCGTTGTACGCCCAAGCGTAAGCGGAGTCCTGAACCGGGATGCCCTCGGTGATGACCACGAGGAGCGGGATCTCCGCGTCGATGGCCTCGACGATGGCGTCCTTCGAGAAGGCCGGGGGAACGAATGCGATGGAGACGTCTGCGCCGGTCTCCTTGATTGCCTCTTCGACCGTCGCGAAGACGGGGAGCTCGACAGGGGAACCGTCAGCAGCAACGTGCGAGACCGTGGTGCCGGCCTTGCGAGCGTTGACGCCGCCGACGACCTGGGTGCCGGCCTTGAGCATCAGAGCGGTGTGCTTGGTGCCCTCGCCGCCGGTGATGCCCTGGACGATGACCTTTGAATCCTTGGTGAGGAAGATTGCCATTGTTCTGTGAGTCCCTTACTTCGCTGCGTGAGCGAGTTCGGCGGCCTTGTCGGCGGCCTCGTCCATGGTTGCGACGACCGTGACCAGCGGGTGGTTGGCCTCGGCGAGGATGCGACGACCCTCTTCGACGTTGTTTCCGTCCAGGCGAACGACGAGCGGCTTGTTGGCCTCGTCGCCCAGGGTCTTCAGTGCGCCGACGATGCCGTTGGCAACTGCGTCACACGCGGTGATGCCGCCGAAGACGTTGACGAACACGCTCTTGACCTGTGCGTCGTTCAGGATGACGTCGAGGCCGGCAGCCATGACTGCAGCGGAAGCTCCGCCGCCGATGTCGAGGAAGTTGGCGGGCTTGACGCCACCGTGGTTCTCGCCGGCGTATGCGACGACGTCCAGGGTGGACATGACCAGGCCTGCGCCGTTGCCGATGATTCCGACCTCACCGTCGAGCTTGACGTAGTTGAGGTCGTTTTCCTTGGCCTTGAGCTCGAGGGGATCGGTAGCGTCGCGATCCTCGAATGCCTCGTGGCCGGGCTGACGGAACGCCGCGTTCTCATCGAGGGTGACCTTGCCGTCGAGGGCGAGGATCTGATCGTCAGGCGTGCGAACGAGGGGGTTGACCTCGACGAGGAGTGCGTCCTCGTTGATGAAGACCTCCCACAGCTTCTGGATCGTGACGGCCGCTGCGTCGAGCACCTCTGCGGGCAGCTTTCCTGCCTCGGCGATGCTGCGCGCGAACGCGAGGTCGACGCCCTTGACTGCGTCGACGGGGATCTTGGCGAGGGCGTCGGGGTTCTCCTCGGCGGTGACCTCGATCTCGACGCCACCCTCTACCGAGCACATGGCCAGGTAGGTGCGGTTGGTGCGGTCGAGCAGGAAGGAGATGTAGTACTCCTCGGCAATGTCACTTGCCTCTGCGACCAGCAGCTTCTTGACGACATGGCCCTTGATGTCCAGGCCCAGGATTGCCTCGGCGTTTGCCACTGCGGCATCCACGTCGGGCGAGTACTTGACGCCACCGGCCTTGCCGCGGCCGCCTACCTTGACCTGTGCCTTCACCATCACGGGCTTACCGATTTCTTCGGCAATCTCGCGTGCGCCGGCGACTGTGTCTGTAACACGTCCAGCCGAAGTCGGCACTCCGTGCTTGGCGAAGAGTTCCTTCGCCTGGTATTCGAAGAGATCCATCTGCTCACCGTCTCGTCTGCGTTGTCACCCGCTCGAGGGGTAGGAGCGGGTCTGTTCTGGACTTTAACCAGTTGCCGCGTTCGGTTTGCGCCCGCACTGATGCTATGTGGCCCAAGTCACGCGCAAATGCGCAATGAGGCACGCCTCACCGATCGAGCAAGGTGGCCACACCGAATTTGTCAAGCATCAGTCTCACTGATTCTTGCGCTCGAGAACGCTGCAACGAGAAGCAACACTATGCCCGTGGCCGCTGTGATCGCACCCACCCCCACGGTTGCGTCCGATATGCGCGATGACGTGAGCGGCCACTCACTGACGTACACCAGAGCTGCCACGGCAGATCCGATCAGCAATGCCGCGCCTCGAGCCGGCCGCGCAGACGCTGCGATCACAGCGGCGATCACGACGGTGACGCCGACGAGCAGTTGCCCCCAAACGTCAATTCCCCACGGCCACTCCAGAACTGACGCCGCTGTGTAGGCGTCACCCCGATAGAGGGGAAGCGCGGTCCCGATCAGGACAGCGACTGCGCCGATCCCACCGATGAGAAGCACCAGCCCTTTCGAACCGCCGACTACCGACGTGTCGACGTCTTCACGTTCTGCGCTTCCCGCCAGCCAGACGAGCAGTCCCGTCGCCGCAGCGAGGAAAGCCGCGCCGCAGAGCGCGAAGGCACCGGCTCCCAACCCGACGCCTGGAACGTCCGTCGCGATGACCGCCGACTGCATGACAGCGGCGACTCCCATCACGACCGTGGTCCACAACACTCCGACGGCCGGACGCACCACGGCGGCGCGGCCCGGGGCAAACAGGCCCAGCGCGGCGAGGAGCAATACGGCAGCGGCGAGCAGGACAACTCGAGACGACAGCATCGACGGCTCCGGGATTCCGTCCGGCAACGACAGGACAGGCAAAGCCGAGCCGACGCCCGCAACAGCCGCAGTGATGATTGCGGCGGTACCGGCGACGCGGTGAAGTCTGTCGACCCGCGCTTGCGCCGCCCGGGACTGAGCCACCATCGCTGCTTTGAGCGCACCCTTTGTTGTCTTCGCAGGCGCGCGGACCACACTTTCAGCGGGAATCGCATCTGTTTCACGCCTGGATGCGAGGTAAGGCGCTGAAACTCCGATCACGACGATGACCACGGCGGCCAGCGCCCCGACCACGGATCCCGATCCGACGCCGATCCGATCGCCGGCCGCGAACCCAGCCACCACCCTGGTTCCACTGACTGCGAGCGCGCCGAGACCAACACCGATCAGAGCGCCGCAGCCCACCGGCAGCGAGATGGACGTCAATGCCGCCGCGACCGCAACGAGCACCGCGACGCCGACCAATCCTGTACCGACGGCAGTGGCCGACGCAGAGTCGACGAGCGGTTTGACCAGAAAGATCGGATCCTGCGAACTGAAGGAAGGACCGAACAGGGAGAGGACGAACACCACTGCGACCAGAATCAGCAGCGCTGTCGGCCACGCGCCGATCCGTCCGCCAACCGATCGCCCGTCGAATTCTGCGGCGCGAGCGCTGCCGTATCCGTCCCGTTCCGATTCACGATGGACGGCGACAAGTCCGAGCACCCCGGACAGGACAAGAAGGCAGTGTCCCGCGAGCGCGAGATAAGCGCCCGGACCCGCATCGATCGAACCCGCCGAAATCGGACGGAAAAGGTCCAAGCGGTTTGCATCGATTGCGTCGACGAACAACTGGACGTCGAGAATCGCCACTCCGAGCGACACCGCTCCGATACCGGCCAGGAGTCCACCGGCCAAGGCAGGCCTGCGGCCCGAGGTGAGCACTGCAACCAACGGCACGATGATCGTGCAGACGGCCGCGAAGAGAGCGGCAGAAGCAAGAGCCCCCGTCGTGTCGACCCCGCGGCCACTCCCGACTCCGACGACGGGGCTGGCCGCCACTCCGACGGCACCGAGCAGTCCGATTACCGCCGCGAGTGGCGCCCCGGACTTCACTCCGGGGTCGTCGAAACGCGCCTGCGACGTAGTTCCAGGTGTTGTGGACACTCGATCGACGGTAGTGCCTGAATGGACCGGTGATCCGGTTGTGACACGCGTGATCACGAAACGAGATGATTCGTCCGTTTTGCCCGTATCGACATATTCCCAGGTCAAGCTGTGAGGCACGTCACATAATCGGACAGGTTTCCGCTACGGCTTGCGCCCATCGCAATCATTTCGTTACCGTCAGTCGGTCTAAGTCACGGGCTGATCACGAACTCGAGGAGAGAACCGGCATATGCATCACCGCAGCCAGTTCACCGCTAGTAGGTTCTCGAACTCAGCTCCAGACGAGGTCACGACCACTTATCCAACGCACTCGGCCAGGCGTTACACCGAGACCAAAAGTTCTGAGATCTCTACCGATATGTTCACTCGAAATTCATCCTCCACGTCGTCAGATTCCGACTCTCACGAGTCCGTCGAGTCCGACGTGATCAGCACCCCCACTTACGCCTCTTCCGCACCGACAGTCGATGTCGAATCTCCGGTTCGCCGCAGCGGTGCTCACCGACTCCCCACCCCTCCCTCTGCTCTCAAGGGCCGCGCCGCCGTTCTGGCAGTTGCAGCCGGCGCAGTTGTCGCCGCGGGCCAGGCAGTTGTCAACGACGGTTCGTCTTCCGCCGCCGACCACTCGGAAGTTGCACTCGCCAACGAGTCCTCCGCGATCGGCACCACCGCAGAACCGCAGGCCGCTCAGTTCGCTCCGGCCACCTCCACGGCAGCCACCACCGAGGCCGACGCTCCCCAGGTCCTCAACGTCGCAGCACCGACCGACCTCTCCCAGTTCAGCAACCTGCTTGCCAAGGGCCAGCGTTTCAGTGACGAGCGCGCAGCACGCGAAGCAGCTGCCCGTCGCCCGCTGTTCGTCCTGCCGGCAGTCGGCACGTTCACGTCCAACTTCGGCACCCGCTGGGGCACCCTGCACGCCGGCGTCGACATCGCCGCCCCGATCGGGACGCCCATCGTCGCAGTCGCCGACGGCAAGGTCATCGATTCAGGTCCGGCTTCCGGATTCGGCATGTGGGTACGCCTACAGCACGCAGACGGAACGATCACCGTCTACGGCCACATCGACACGTCCACCGTCACCGTCGGTCAGCAGGTCATGGCCGGCGACCAGATCGCCACTGTCGGCAACCGCGGCTTCTCCACCGGCCCGCACCTTCACTTCGAGGTTCACCTCGCCGGCGAGAACAAGATCGACCCCCTCCCTTGGCTCGCATCACGCGGCATCAGCCTCGGTATCGAGCAGGACTGACCGCAAGCCCAACGCTTCTGACAAAAACTTCCGGCCCGCACCTTTCCAGGTACGGGCCGGAAGTTTTTTGTCTGTCTTCTACAGCTTGACCATCGGCACACCGCCGATGAGCATCAACCGCACCTTGCCCGCGCTACCGAAGTCGATGGTGACCGTCGCGGTGGGTCCGGTGCCCTTGGTTTCCAACACGGTGCCCAGACCGTACTTGTCGTGACTGACGCGGTCACCCGTGGCAAGGACCAGAACGTTGTTGCGGCCACGCGCGGCACCGAAACTGGGAGTCGACGCAGCCTTGCCGGACCCTCCCCCGTAGTTCTGCCCGCCACCGTATCCCTGGCCGCCCTGGCTGCCGTATCGGCTTCCGCTGCCGTAACCCGGCCTGCCGCTTCCGAATCCACCACCGGTGCCCGGATCCTCACGGCGCCAATTGATCAGGTCCTCCGGGATCTCCTGGATGAACCGCGACGCCGGGTTCTGGATCGGTTGTCCCCAAGCCGAACGCATGATCGCGCGCGTCAGGTACAGGCGCTGCCTGGCACGGGTGATGCCGACGTAAGCGAGTCGACGCTCTTCGGACAGCTCTGCCGGATCACCGAGGGCGCGCATGTGCGGGAACTGCCCGTCCTCCCAACCGGTGACGAAGACGACCGGGAACTCGAGGCCCTTGGCGGTGTGAAGCGTCATCATCGTCACGACGCCGTCGTCGGAGTCCGGCAGTTGATCGGCGTCGGCGACAAGTGATACCCGTTCGAGGAAGGCGGCAAGCGAACCCGGATCGGGTTCGCCTTCACGCATTGCTGCGGTTTCCTCGTCGTCCGGATCGATCAGTCCGGCCGCGTTTCGTGCGTCGGAGCTGAATTCTCTTGCCACGCTGACGAGTTCGTTCAAGTTGTCGAGTCGCGCGCCGTCCTGTGGATCGCTGCTGGCCGCAAGCTCGGCGCGATAGCCGGTTCGCTCGAGCACTGCCTCGGCGACCTCACCGATGTCACCGAGTTCGAAGGGTTCGTCCTCGTCGGCGGCTGCTGTCGGCAGCAGGGCCCGCAGCCCGTCCATCATCTCGAGGAACGACGCGATGGCCTTCTGTGACCGCGTATTGAGCAGCGCCACTTTGCCTTCCGCGCCGTCGCGGAGAGCGGCGGCGAAGCTGATGTTGCGATGCTCGGAGTGCACGGCGACGCAGGCTTCGGCTCGATCACCGATACCGCGTCGTGGCGTGTTGAGAATGCGTCGCAGGCTCACGGTGTCGTCTTCGTTGGCGAGGACGCGCAGATACGCGACGATGTCCCGAACTTCCTTGCGCTCGTAGAAGCGAACGCCGCCGACCACCTTGTACGGCACACCGAGTCGAATGAAGATCTCCTCGAGCGCGCGTGAGGAGTTGTTGGTCCGGTAGAACACCGCGATGTCGGCGAACTTGGTCTCGCCCTGGTCCACCAGCCGATCGATCTCCGAGGCGACAAAAGATGCTTCGTCGTGCTCGTTGTCTGCAACGTAGCCGACGATCAGTTCACCTTCACCCGAATCGGTCCACAGACGCTTTTCACGTCGGCCGGTGTTCTTGGAAATCACGGAGTTGGCCGCAGACAGAATGTTCTGCGTCGAACGGTAGTTCTGTTCGAGAAGGATGGTCCGAGCGTCCGGGTAGTCGCGTTCGAACTCTTCGATGTTGCGGATAGTGGCTCCGCGAAATGCGTAGATCGACTGATCGGCGTCACCGACGACGCACAGTTCGGCCGGGGCAACGGCATGGTCGGACTCTCCGGCACCGCCGACCAGTTCACGCACCAGCATGTACTGCGCGTGGTTGGTGTCCTGGTACTCGTCGACGAGCACGTGACGGAAGCGGCGGCGGTAGTACTCGGCAATCTGGGGAAACGCCTGGAGAAGCGCAACGGTCTCACCGATGAGATCGTCGAAGTCGAGTGCGTTCGCCGCACGCAACCGCTGTTGATAGTGGCCGTAGACCTTGGCGATCAGTCGCGGCAGCTCGGCCGGATCCTGATCGGCTGCGACAACCGCCTCTTCCGGTCCGACGAGTTCGTTCTTCAGGTTGGAGATGTGAGTGGCGAGAAGCCGCGCGGAGAATCGTTTGGTGTCGAGCTCGAGGTCCTTCGAGATCATCGTCAGCAGTCGACGCGAATCGTCGGAATCGTAGATCGAGAAATTCGAGTTCAAACCGGGCAGGAGCGCCGCCTGTGCTCGCAGGATGCGCACGCAACTGGAGTGGAACGTCGATACCCACATGGCGTTGGCACGCGGTCCGACAAGGGCTGCCACACGCTCGCGCATCTCGGCCGCAGCCTTGTTGGTGAACGTGATGGCCAGGATCTGACCGGGGGTGACACCCCGTTCGGCCAGCAGATAGGCGATGCGACGCGTCAGTACTGCCGTCTTGCCCGAGCCGGCGCCCGCGACGATCAGCAACGGCGAACCGGCATGGACCACGGCCTCGCGCTGTTGCGGGTTGAGACCCTCGAGGAGGGCGTCCGAACCCGCGCCATGTCCCCGCGCGCCGCCCCCGTCGTGCTGGGAATGTCCGTCGTGCTCACCGAGTGCTGGGTACGTGTTCATCGCCTGTCCACGCTACCGGCGTCCACCGACACGGTCGTCAGTGCGTCCACCTGCTGGTAGAGGCACTTGGATTACCTGTGTCGAGCATGGCAAACTGGACGCTATGTTCAGCATTTCCGTTCGCGACAACACGGCCGACCCCGTCGGCCCGCTGTGGCGTTACTTTACGTGCCCCGGACCTCGGTGCACGTGATCTGAACAGCTCACCCGCCCCTGGTCCGAATCGGATCCGGGGCATTTTCGTCAGTGTGCCTGGATCGGTAACGACCCGAGCCGAGACCACGATCCACGCAGTAGGAAGAGGAGACGAATAGCAATGAGCACCCAGGCTGCAGCCCCCAATGGAAATACTGTAAATACTGTAAACACTGCTCCGACAGACGTCGAGATCCCCCAGAGTGAGGCGGAGATCGACGAACTACGGAAAGAAATCGACCGTCTCGACGCCGAGATCCTCGCGGCCATCAAACGCCGCTCCGAGGTCTCCCAGATCATCGGCCGTACCCGGATGGCATCGGGTGGTCCGCGTCTGGTGCACAGCCGAGAGATGAAGGTCCTCGAACGGTTCAACGAGCTGGGCCAGGAAGGCCACACCCTCGCGATGCTGCTCCTGCGCCTGGGCCGCGGACGCCTGGGCCACTAGCGCACACCCAGATCACTTGCGAACGGCTACATCGGATGCCTCTGGCAGTCCCGATGTAGCCGTTCGTGTGTGTATCAGTTCTCGAGCGCGATGTACTTCGTGTTCAGGTATTCCTCGATCCCCTCGGTCCCGCCCTCGCGGCCGAATCCGGATTCCTTCACACCGCCGAACGGCGCTGCCGCGTCCGAGATCACTCCTCGGTTGACGCCGATCATTCCTGATTCCAGTGCGTCGGAGACCCGAAGCGCACGGTCGAGATCCCTCGTGAAGATGTACGCAGCCAATCCGAACTCGGTGTCGTTGGCGGCCGCGATGCCTTCGGCTTCGGTGTCGAAGCCGGTGATCGCGGCAACGGGTCCGAACACCTCTTCCTTCAGTATCCGCGCGCTCGCCGGAACGTCGGCCAACACCGTAGCCGGATAGAAGTAACCCTCACCACCTGGCGCTTTACCGCCCAGTCGAACCTTCGCCCCGGCATCCACCGCATCTGCAACCAACTCTGCGACCGTGTCGAGCTGGTTCTGGTTGATCAGCGGGCCGAGCTTCGTCTCCGGGTCGGTACCCGGTCCCATCGTGAACGCCGCCATCTTCTCGGTCAGCTTGGTCGTGAACTCCTCACGCACGGCGTTGGCGACATGGAACCGGTTGGCGGCGGTGCAGGCTTCGCCTCCGTTGCGAAGCTTGGCCAGTACCGCACCCTCGACTGCCTTGTCGACGTCCGCGTCGTCGAACACGACGAAGGGCGCGTTGCCACCCAATTCCATCGACGTGCGGAGCAATCGCTTCGCGGACTTCTCCACCAGCATCTTGCCGACGCCGGTGGACCCGGTGAAGGTGAGCTTGCGCAGTCGGGGGTCGTCGATGAGAGGGCCGGTCACTTCACCGGATTTCGATGTCGGCAACACCGAGAGGACTCCGTCGGGCAGCCCTGCTTCGGCCATGAGCTGAGCGAGCAGCAGCATCGTCAACGGGGTCTCCGAGGCGGGCTTGACGATGATCGTGCAGCCGGCGGCCAACGCCGGTCCGATCTTGCGGGTGCCCATCGCCAACGGAAAATTCCAGGGAGTGATGGCCAGACACGGTCCGACCGGCGCCTTGGTGACAAGGATCCGGCCGTTGCCCGCCGGCGCCGGCGTGTAGCGCCCGCCGATGCGAACGGCCTCCTCGCTGAACCACCGGAAGAACTCGGCGCCGTATTTGACCTCGGCACGGCTCTCGGCGAGTGCCTTGCCCATTTCGAGGGTCATCAGCAGCGCCACGTCCTCGGCGCGCTCGGTGATCTTCTCGAAGACGGCTCGCAGAATTTCACCACGCTCGCGCGCAGGTGTGCTCGCCCACTTCGACGAGACGGCCACGGCTTCGTCGAGAGCGCGCATCGCATCCGCGGGGCTCGCATCGGCGACATCGGTCAACGATTTTCCGGTCGCCGGATCCGCCACCGGGAAGGTCGCGTTGTTCTCCGCGGGCACGAACCGGCCGCCGACGAACAACTGGGTGGGAACTGATCGAATGAATTCGAATGTGTCCATGGGTTCCATGATGCTCGTCGGAGCCGCGTCCGTCTGCCCGCCAGCGAGACTCACGCGGAAGTTTCCAGCTTGTGCCACTAAAGTCGATGATCGTGAGCACTGACATCACCGGAACCTCAGCCTGGCAGAAACTGCGCGCTCATTACGCCGACATCGAAGGCGTTCACCTGCGAGAACTCTTCCAGGACGATCCAGCCCGCGGGCGAGAGCTGACGATCGACGCCGGTGATCTTCACATCGACTACAGCAAGCATCGCGTCAGCCGCGAGACTCTCGCGCTACTCGTCGAGCTGGCCCGCGAGGCCGGCGTCGAGGCACGACGCGACGCGATGTTCGCGGGCGATCACATCAACAGCTCGGAAGACCGAGCCGTGCTGCACACAGCACTGCGTCTGCCGAAGGATTCTGCTCTGACCGTCGACGGTCAGGACGTCGTCGCGGACGTTCACGAAGTTCTGGACGCGATGGGCGCTTTCGCGGATCGGGTGCGCAGTGGCGAGTGGACGGGCGCCACCGGCAAGCGCATCCGCACCATCGTCAACATCGGCATCGGCGGTTCCGACCTCGGGCCCGTGATGGTCTATCGCGCGCTACGGCACTACGCCGACGCCGGAATCAGCGTTCGGTTCGTCTCCAACATCGACCCGGTCGACCTGGTCGGGCAGCTCGACGACCTCGATCCGGAGACGACCCTCTTCATCGTCGCGTCCAAGACGTTTTCCACCCTCGAGACGCTCACCAATGCGACGGCGGCAAAGCGTTGGCTGTTCGCCGGTCTGGGCAGCGAAGACGTCTCGGCCGTAGCCAAGCATTTCGTCGCAGTCTCCACCCATGGTGATCGCGTGGCGGAGTTCGGCATCGACACCGCGAACATGTTCGGATTCTGGGATTGGGTCGGCGGGCGCTACTCCGTCGACTCGGCGATCGGACTGTCGGTCATGTGCGCCGTCGGACCCGTTCGTTTTGCCGAATTCCTCGACGGTTTCCACCAGATCGACACGCACTTCCGAAACCAACCGCTCGAGCAGAACGCGCCGGTTCTCCTCGGGCTCATCGGGCTCTGGTACTCCAACTTCTTCGGCGCTCAGTCCCGCGCAGTGCTGCCCTACTCCAACGACCTGTTGCGCTTTCCCGCGTACCTGCAGCAGCTGACCATGGAGTCCAATGGCAAGTCGGTGCGCGCCGACGGCTCACCGGTGACCACGTCCACCGGTGAGATCTTCTGGGGCGAGCCGGGAACCAACGGCCAACACGCGTTCTATCAGCTCCTGCATCAAGGCACGTGGCTCGTGCCCGCCGATTTCATCGGCTTCGCGGAATCCACCGACGATCTGCCGACGGCGGACGGCACCGGATCCATGCACGATCTGCTCATGAGTAACTTCTTCGCTCAGACAAAGGTTCTCGCCTTCGGCAAGACCGCCGAAGAAATCGCTTCAGAGGGCACGGCCCCGGAGTTGGTGCCGCACAAGGTGATGCCAGGCAACCGGCCTTCGAGCACCATCCTGGCCAAGGAATTGACGCCCTCGGTCGTCGGTCAGTTGATCGCACTCTACGAGCACCAGGTATTTGTCGAAGGTGCTGTGTGGGGTGTCAATCCGTTCGATCAGTGGGGCGTCGAACTCGGCAAGACGCAGGCACTGGAACTGGGACCTGCACTCTCATCCGAAGAGGCACCAGGCGACCTCGGCGACACGTCCACCGACGCACTCGTGCACTGGTACCGCAAGGAGCGCGGACGGGCCTGATTCACGCGGCAGCAGGGCCGAACCAACTCTCCGTCGCGTACACACGTCCGGATCGGTCGACGAGCCGAGCGCGAAGCTCTTGCTGTTCAACCCATTTGATGGCGCTGATACCCCGGATCAACGCTGCTTCGCTCGCGGCGTACGCCCACACCGCGTCGTCCGCGATCACCGAGACTTGCGCCCACTCCGTGGAGGGACGCTCCTGGTTCGGCTCCCAGGAGGGCAGCTCTACCGCCCGCGCCGTCGCCATCGCGGTTCCGTTGATCAGTTCGACTTCCTCGCTGCCCGGTACCGGAATCTGCCAGCCACCGGCCGGTGCATGGCCGGCCGTGGCGATCACGTCGCCGATCCGTACGGCAACACCACATTGCAGTTCGGCAGCCACGATCTGCGCGGCGCGATCGACGGTGTCTGCCTTGGCAACTCCGGTGATGTCGAACGACGCACCCCAGGGCGCGTACACCACGTCGCCGTCGAGCTGTACGTCCTCGAACGTCGGGGTCGGGTGGACCGGAGGGATGGACTCGTCCTCGGAGTAGTTGTCGGCAAGCGGATTGACTGCGCCGCCGGTCATACGAGCCGCCCACAGCGCCGACCGCAAGAGAGCAGACATACGCCGAGTCACTTTGACCGGAGTTCCCTGAGCGAGGTTGACGGCGTGAATCTCGGCGTCGCCGCGGCGAAGGTCGCACACCGCCTCGGTCTCGTCGATGACAGCTGCGATCAACGCGTGCGCAGTGGGCAGCGCAGCGCCTTCGGTGACGTCCACCTCCACGGCGGAATCCCACATCGCCCACTTCTCGACACTGACCATGTCAGTCCTGCCCTTCGAACACACCGCGTTGTAACCAGTATGCGCCGGTCAGCAAGCCCCGTGCCATAAGCCGCTTCCGAGGCCGAGGCACGCATCCTGCAGGAGGAGCAGCGCACGGCAGGGGCTGATGGTAGATCTGTGCGACAGAATTGCCGCCCGGACTGTCGCCCTCCGTGTGCAAGCCGCGTAGTCCTTCGAAGGGTCCTGACACGCACCCGATGTCGACGGACGTCGACTACTACCGGCGCAGCGGGCTATTCCGATCCGAAAGACGCAGAGGCGATGCTCGACATGTCGTGCCGGGACGCTGCGCCTCGAGCTCGGTCTGCCGCAAAACGCGTCCGGGCGACGCTGATATCACCGCAGGAGATAGCGGCGACTGACGAGAAGCACTGTGTTCCAACGTCGATGACATACCAATCGGCCGCTTTCGACGCGCGCCACTTTCGACAGGTCGACACACCTGCCCGCTCACTCTCGACTGCCTAGAAAAATACTCGCCCATCACTACGCGCGAGCGTCGAGCAGAGCACCGAGAAAGAGTTCCGAACACGCGGCGCGCCAACCGCCGGAGAGAGTGACGCCCGGCGCCCGGCGGCAGTGCTCGCACGTTACAGACAGGGCCACAATGCATCGACGCAGCTACATAGGACCGGCCGAAAGAACCTGCAGCGCAACGGCGTAACCACCGACATTTTGCTTATACGCCACCCGCACGCCCGTTGGCAAAACGAACGGTCAGTACGCGGCGTAAATCACATACTTTACAAAGTCTTTGGAATCTCTCCGCGCCAAATATCCGCAGGTGAAAGGACTTTCGACCGGAGTCCAGAATAACCGTGTCGTCTACTATGTGAAAACTGCGAAGTAGCTGTGACGCTGGGTCACGCTCGAGGGAGGAATTGTGACCGATTCATTCAAGGACCGCTTGAACGCCTTGTACCCGGCCACAGCACCGAGACTCACCAACGCACAAGTTGTGGAAGCCCTTTCACAACGCGGATGCAAGATTTCGACACCGTACCTCTCTCAGCTCCGGAGCGGTGTGCGCACAAATCCGTCAGAGCAAGTCGTTTTGGCATTGGCCGATTACTTCGGCGTAGCAGCAGAGTACTTCTTCGGCCCGACGCCTCGCCAAGATCCCGAACTGATTCCGGAAGAAGACCGTTCGGTTGTCGAAGAGTTCCACGACAGCGAATTGCGTTCTCTGGCTATGAAAGCGGTCGATCTCTCCCCTGAATCGCAGGACCTACTCTCGTCGATTGCGGAGAAACTTCGCTCGTCCGAAGGACTCCCGGCCGTACCTCCGGATTGCAGCACGTACGCCCCACCGTTCACTCGTGACTGATCCAGCGCGAAGATCAGCGAGTCAAGCGGCCCAATAGTGCCGAGGCGGTGACGATTCCGAGCAGCGCTGCCCCGATCAGCACGCCGAAGTCGACGACATAGTTGGTCGGCATTCCGATGAGTAGACCGCGCAGTGCTGACACCTCGTAGCTCAGCGGGTTGATGCGGCTGAGCCACTGAACCCACGTCGGCATGAGTTCGACCGGGTACAGCGCGTTGGACGCAAAGAACAATGGCATGGTGATTGCCTGCCCGATGCCCATCAATCGATCTCGTTTGAGCACGATTCCCGCGATCGCAACCGACAAGCAGGCAAAGAACGCGGAACCCAGGACAACGACCAATACGACCCCGAGCAGTTTGAGCGGGTTCCACGTCATACTCACGCCCAACAGCGCCGCCACGATGACGACCACCATTGCCTGGGCGACTGCGCGGATCCCGGCGGCGAATGCCTTACCTGTCACCAATGCTGCGCGCGGCGTCGGCGTGACCATCAATTTGGTGAGGACTCCCGCGTCACGCTCCCAGATGATCTGGATTCCGTAGAAGATCGCAACAAAAAGAGCGGACTGCGCGATGATGCCGGGCGCGAGAAAGTCGAGATACGGTACGTCGCCAGTGGGGATCGCTCGGATATGACTGAACGTCTGGCCGAAGATCACCAACCAGAGGATCGGCTGGATTGCGCGCGTGACCAATTCAGATCGGTCGTGCCGCAACTTCTGAACTTCCACGAGGCAGAATGTGTAAATTCTCGAGAGCAATCGAGCGAAACCGTTGGTAGTGGGATCAGCCCAAGCGGCGCGCTGTGCGACGGGCACTGCGGACATCGCGGAGACCTCCTGACTTGTCGCCGGTGAGATCGTCGCCGGTGTAGTGACGGAACACGTCTTCGAGAGTGGCCTCCGGCCCCAGTTCGGCGGCCAACTCGCTCGGCTCGCCCACCACCCGAAGTTCACCGTGATGCATCAACGCAACACGATCACACAGCTCCTCGGCCTCTTCCATGTAGTGCGTCGTCAGCAGCACAGTCATGCCGTACTGCTTCTGCATCTCCGCCACTCGCTGCCAGACGGATTCGCGGGCAATGGGATCCAGCCCCACCGTCGGTTCGTCGAGTACCAGCAGCGACGGTCGGTTCACCAGCGCCTGTGCAAGTTCGAGCCGTCGCACCATACCGCCGGAGAAACTCGACGCCAGACGATCACCTGAATCGAGCAGGTCCACCATCTCGAGCGCCTGGTCGACGCGCTCGCGTCGTTCGGACCGCGGAACGTCGTACAGTCTCGCGAACCAGGTCACGTTCTCGCGTGCGGTCAATGCGCTTTCGATCGAGAGCTGTTGTGGCACGTACCCGAGGTAGCGCCGAATGGTCATCGCCTCGGTACGAACTGAGCGACCGAGAATCCGAATGTCACCGTCTTGCAGAGGAAGTAACGTGTTGAGCAACCTGATCGTCGTAGTCTTTCCTGCGCCGTTGGGACCGAGCAGGCCGAAACACTCCCCCGCATTGATGACCAGACTCAGGTTGTCCACCGCGCGGTGGTCGCCGAACTTGTATGTAACCGAGTCGATCTCGACCGTGTGTGCGCCAGGGTCGGGTGAACCTGCCGCTCGGCTCTTCCACCACTGTGTCAGCATCTCACTGCCCCTCACCTTCTGATCCGGCTGCTGCCAGAGCGCTCGCCAATCGCGACAGGGCTGGTAGCGCAGCCTCGATCCTCGCCCTGTCTTCTCCGGTCAGACTCGACAATGCCTGACCGACAATCACACTCCGGCGATCACGCCACACTTCGACGCGGGCGCGCGCCTCGTCCGAGAGGACCAATCGCGCGACGCGTCGATCAGCCTCGTCGGCAACCCGTTCGATCACTCCATCGTCGACGAGCTGCCGAACCAGGGTGGACACCGTGTTTGCCGCGACACCCAATCGCCCGGCAGCCTCAGCCACCGACAGACCCGGGTTGCGCCGTAGCAGCCTGACGAGTTCGATTTGGGCGCCGCCGAGCGGTCGTTCTGCAAACGGTCGCCCCGATGCCTTCCTCGTGCCTCGACGCAATTGCCCGAGCGTCTCCAGGACATCATCCGAAAGCCTGTGATCTGCTCCGATTTCATCCACACCTCACAATAGCTCTGTAACAGAGCTATTGTCGAGGAATCCGGACGCCCGGCGTTTTCAGCTCGTCCGCAACGGGTATCCCCGATTGCTTGTCCCGAGCACTCCCGCCCAGAACGGAGACGTCATGCGCAGACAGTGGTTGTTCGCGACGGTTGCGAGTAGCGCCCTGATCCTCACCGGTTGCTCGCCCGACGCCCTCGATTCCGGGGACAGCGCAGACAACGTCACTGCCATTTCGACGTCGCTGTCGCCACCCGCCGCCGCTGATGCACCCCTGCTGAAGACCGCCGACTCCCCACTCGGGACGATCGCCGTCGACGGCGAGGGCATGACCGTCTACGTCTACAACCCGGACGAGGAGAACTCACAAGCCGGGTCGTGCGACGAAGCGTGCCTGCGTTACTGGCCGGCGGTCACCTCGGTCACGGATTCGCCGATCGTCGAAGGAATCGACGCCGTCATCGACACTGTCGACGGGCCTGAAGGATCTTTCCAGATCACCGTCAACGGCAAGCCCGTCTATCGGTACCTCGACGACAAGGTTCCCGGAGACATGCTCGGACAGAGCGTCGGCAGCCTGTGGTGGATGATCGACGCCGCCGGAAACCCCGTGTTCAAGACTGAGTAACCCTCAGTTGTACGGCTGCCGCGCGGTTTCGGGGTCGCCGTACGTGATTGCCCGTTCCCGACGCGTTTTCGACGCCAGGGTTGCGCCCCAGTTCAGCACCGTGCTGGCGCGATTGCGGAACCCCGCGAGGAACGCGATGTGGATGATTCCCCATGACACCCATCCGATGAACCCGGACAACTGGACCGGCCCTGCCTGAAGCAACGCGTGGCGTCGCGAAATGTAGGCCGCGGTTCCAAGATCGCGGTACTTGAACGGTTTTCGGCTGGGCACGCCGTTTTCCACCGTTGCAGCGATCCGGGCACCGACGTGCCGACCACCCTGCATCGCGACCTCGGCCACCCCGGCAAGTTTGTCCCGCGACATGAGGTCGCCCACCACGTAGACGTTCGGGTGGCCGGGAACGGTCAGATCGGCTTCCACCTCGATGCGGCCACCGCCGACCTGCTTCACACCCAGCGCCGTGGCCAGTGCCTCGGCGAACGGCACTGCTTCGACGCCCGCGGTCCATAGAATCGTGCGAGTCTCGTACTGCCGCTTCTCTTTTGTCTTCTTGTCCGTCGTCTCGATGCTGGTCTCGCACACGTCGGTGACGTGCACGCCGAGGTGAGTCTCGACGCCGATCCCGTCGAGAGTACGTTTGGCGGCGGCCGAGAGCTTGCGACTGAACGAAGGGAGCACCCGATCGTCGCCGTGGAAGAGCAGTACCCTTGCCTCGTCCGGGTCGATGGACCTGAACTCGTTTGTGAGCGCGTGCATTGCCAATTCGCGGATCTGTCCGGCTAATTCGACGCCGGTGGGTCCGCCGCCCGCCACGGCGAATGTCAGCCACGGTCGACGTTCTTCCGCTGTCGGGAGCGATTCGGCCATCTCGAACGCAGCAATGAGACTGCGTCTGATCGCCAAAGCGTCGTCGAGGGTTTTCATGCCGGGCGCCCATTTGATGAACTCGTCCTGACCGTGGTACGACTGGCGCATTCCAGCCGCCACGATCAGGTAGTCGTACGGCAATTCGAAGGTCGACCCGTCGAAGCGACTGGCAGTCAGTATCCCGGCGTCGGCGTCCACCGACTTGGCCTCGCCCAGAACGACGTTCGTGTTCTTGTTGTCCTCGAGCAGATGTCGCAGCGGACTTGCGATCTGCCCTTCGGAGAGCAGACCCGTGGCGCACTGGTAGAGCAGGGGCTGGAAGACGTGGCTGGTCCCTCGGTCGATCAGAACCACCTCGACGTCGGCCTTCTTGAGTCGTCTCGCTGCGTACAGTCCACCGAAGCCGCCACCGACGATCACTACTCGGGGCTTACCGTTCGAGATGTGGATGCTCATCAGACAAACCTCGCTGTCACGGAGTTGGGCAGGAATCGTAGGGCCGCATCTATCCCTTGCCACTTGAGGCCGGGTAGCGCCGCTCGGGTGGTTTCCTTCTCGATGGCGTCGACCATGGCACTGACGCCTTCGTCCAAACTGGCCATGAGCGCTGCGTCGTCGCCGGCGCCGGCGGACATGTCGGTCTTGATGAAGCCCGGCAGCAGGGTGGTGACGCGAATAGGTGTGCGCGCCAACTCGATACTGAGCGCCTCACCCAGAGCCGCTACCCCGGCCTTGCTTGCCGAATAGGCCGCTTTTGGCCCGGGTAGCCCCCGATCCGCGCTGATCGAGGACACGAGAACCAGGTGTCCGGAGTCCTGCGCGCGGAAGATCTCGAGCGCGGCTTCACACTGCGACAGCGCGCCGACAAAATTCGTCTGCGCTGTTGCAAGATTCGCGTGCGCTTTTCCGGTTCCGATCTTGGCGCCCTTGCCGAGCCCGGCGTTCACGATCACCCGGTCCAGGCCACCCAACTCGTCGCGCAGCTCACCGAAAACCCGGACGACGGAATCGTGTTCGGTCACATCGAGTTCGCGCACTGCGACGCTGATCGACGGGTACTGCGCCACCAGCTCCCCACGCAGCGTGTCGAGACGATCCGTCCGCCGAGCACACAACGCGAGGTCGCGACCGGCCGCGGCGAATCTCCTGGCCATCTCCTCACCCAGACCCGAACTGGCACCGGTGATCAAAATCTTCTGCCGCGTCATGGGTGCAACTGTAACCATCTTCGAGTTCTCGTACCCGGCGGTAACCGAGCGAACTCGGACCGATCCGACATACCGTGGAAGCATGACCGACGAATTCGATGTCATCGTGATCGGCGGTGGGCCCGCCGGCGAGAACGCCGCCGCGTACGCCATCGCCGGAAGTAATCGCACCGCCGCAATCGTGGAACACGAACTGGTCGGCGGTGAATGCTCGTATTGGGCCTGTATGCCCAGCAAGGCGCTACTGCGCCCGGGGCAGGTCCTCGAGGCGGCCGACGCCTTGCCCGGGATCCCGGCCGGACCGCTGGACGTCGAGGCCGTCCTTAAACGCCGCGACTCGTTCACCCACAACCACGACGATTCGTCCCAGGTCGACTGGGCCACCTCCGCGGGAATCACAGTGATCAAAGGCCACGGGGTGATCGACGGCGAGCGCGCTGTGACCGTCGACGGGACCCGTAAGCTCCGCGCCCGCCAAGCCGTCGTACTCGCCACGGGCACAACTGCCACTGTCCCGAAGACGCCGGGGTTGCGTGAAGCACTCCCGTGGACGTCGCGCGATGCGACCAATCTCCACGAGGTTCCGTCGCGGGTGGCGGTCATCGGCGGCGGAGTCGTCGCAACGGAGTGCGCAACGTGGTTGTCGTCGTTCGGCGCTCACGTGACACTGCTCGTGAGAGGCGATGCTCTGTTGAAATCGGCAGAACCGTTTGCCGGAACGATGGTTGCCGAAGCACTCGGCGCCCGCGGCGTCGACGTTCGACTGAGCACCGCCGTCAACTCGGTGTCGCGACCCGACGCCAAGGACACCGGTGAGGGCCACATCCACGGTGGACCCGTCAGCATCGAGACCTCTTCCGGTGTGATCGAGGTCGACGAGGTCATCGTCGCGGCGGGCCGCGGGCCGACATCGGCCGATCTCGGCTTGTCCGTCATCGGCCTCGAGGACGGCAAGTACGTCACCACTGACGATCACCTCTGTGCCCAAGGTGAGTGGCTCTACGCCGTCGGCGACATCAACGGTCGCTCTCCCCTCACCCACATGGGCAAGTATCAGGCGAGAGTCTGCGGAGACGTCATCGCCGCGCGGGCCGAGAGCCGCGGACTCAGGGGACCTCGGTACACGGCGTCGGCGGACAACGGACAGGTCCCCCAGGTGGTGTTCACCTCACCCGAAATCGCGTGGGTGGGACGCACCGAGAAGAAAGCTCGCGACGACGGCTACGACGTCGAAGTCGTGGAGATCGAACTGGCCGTCGCAGGATCCTCACTGTTGCGCGACGACTACTCCGGGCGCGCGAAGTTGGTCATCGACAAGGCCACCGAGGTGATCCTCGGCGCTACTTTTGCCGGGCCCGAAGTGTCCGATCTGGTGCACGCGGCGACAATCGCGGTCGTCGGCGCCGTCCCACTCGAAACTCTCTGGCATGCGGTGCCCTCGTATCCGACGGTCAGTGAGGTCTGGCTTCGATTGCTGGAGGCTCGCCGCTGACGCGATCCCGAAGTACGTATAGTCGCGACATGGCGTCCGACATACTTGTGACCACGGCCGACGGCACCCTACGCGGCCGCCGGGTGGGAAAACTTCGTGCCTGGCGCGGAATTCCCTACGCCCGGCCGCCGGTCGGAACACTGCGTCTGACGCGGCCACAGCCGGTCACACCATGGACCGGAGAACGAGACGCGACCAGGTTCGGCGACGCCTCGGTCCAGCACAAGAAGGGGCTGCTGCTTTCGCCCGGGAAGTACCAGCCGAGCAGCGAGGACTGTCTGACACTCAACGTGCTCGCTCCAGCGAACGCCGGTAACACCCCGCTTCCGGTCATGGTCTTCATCCACGGTGGGGCAAACACCATCGGGACCTCGGCTACCGGCTTGTACTCCGGTGTGTCCCTCGTCGAACGCGGCGACATCGTCTACGTCTCGATCAACTACCGCCTCGGTGCTCTGGGGTACCTCGATTTCACACCCTTCTCCACGGCCGAGCGGGCATTCGATTCCAACCTCGGACTGCGCGATCAGGTCGCGGCCCTGCAATGGGTGCAGCGCAATATCGCTGCCTTCGGTGGGGATCCTGAAAAAGTCACGATCTTCGGTGAATCCGCCGGAGCCACTGCCGTCACCACCTTGATGGCTACTCCGGCTGCCAAGGGACTGTTCGCTGGTGCGATCGCCGAGAGTTCGGCTCCTGATCTGGTCTCGAGCACGCAGCGATCGCACGCCTGGGGTGCGCGTTTCGTCGAGATCCTCAATTCCGGTCTACCGCCCGCGAAGGCTTTGACCTCGGCGACTGCCGTCGAATTGGGCCGAGCAGGCAGCAGACTCGGTGCCGAGGTACTGGCGAACACGCCTGGACTACATCCCTTCGGTCCAGTCGTCGACGGCGACTTCCTGCCGCGCTCCCCCTTGGACGCATTCAATGAAGGATCGGCACACCAGGTTCCGATGATCATCGGCACCAACAGACGGGAGGGAACGCTGTTCCCGAAGGTGCTCGACGCACTCCCGACCAACCCGTCGCGCATCGACACCATGTTCGCTCTCACCGATCCCGAGGCCGGAAAGCGCATCCTCGCAACCTATCCCGGCTATCCCGACGAGCAGTCCGCGATCGATGTCGGTGGAGACGTCACGTTCTGGCACCCTTCAGTGGAGTTGATGCAGGCTCACGCACAATCGGCGCCGACGTACGCCTACCGATTCGACTTTGCGCCGACGATGATGCGTTGGCTCGGCCTCGACGCCACTCACGGTTTCGAGATGTTCGCGGTCTTCGGTATCGGCGACACCCTTGTCGGGCGCGGCCTCACCCTTCCCGGCGGTCGGCGCGGACTGCGCGCAGTCACCGAATCTGTTCAGGGACACTGGCTTCACTTCGCCAAGCACGGCTCGCCGCGTGGGTCGTGGCCGCGTTACGACGCGCAGGAGCGTCGGACCATGATCTTCGACGAGATCGTCCGCGTCGAGAACGATCCCAGACGTGAACAACGCTTGGCCTGGTCGGGATACAGCGGTTACCGTAGCCACGGCACCGACATCTCCCTACCGTGACGAGCCCCCTCGAGATCACTCTCGATTCCGGGGTCGTACGCGGGCGCCTCGATCGAGGACTGCGCACCTGGCGAGCAATCCCCTACGCAGCGGCCCCGACCGGCCGCTGGAGATTTCGCGCACCACAGCCGGTCGAGGCTTGGAATGGTGTCCGCCCGGCGGAAGCATTCGGCTCTCCGTCTCCGCAGCGCAAGAGCAACTTCGACGAGAACTCACTCTTCGTCAATGTCGTGGCCCCGCAGGTACCGTCGGATTCGTTGCGACCGGTCATGGTCTTCATTCACGGCGGCGCGTACAACGGCGGGAATCCGTCGACGCCCATGTACCGCGGAACGAGCCTGGTCGAACGTGGCGACATCGTCTACGTCTCGATCCAATATCGTCTCGGCGCGTTGGGCTACCTCGATTTCAGTGAGTATTCCACTGCTGAACAATCATTCGACACGAACCTCGGATTGCGCGATCAGATCGCCGCGCTGACGTGGGTCCAGCGCAACATCGCCTCCTTCGGTGGCGACCCGAACGCCGTCACCGTCTTCGGTGAATCGTCCGGCGCCAACGCTGTCACCACTCTGATGGCAACGCCCGCGGCCCGAGGGTTGTTCGCTCGGGCCATTGCTCAAAGTCCGCCGGCTGCTTCGGCATACGGAAAGGATCGAGCGCAGCGATGGGCGCGCGAGTTCCTCGAGATCGCAGACGCACCGGAAACCGATCCTGCCTCGTGGCTGCGCTCCGCTTCGGTGAAGGAACTGGTCGACGCCGGCGAAGAACTTGCGCGACGCGGCGCGGACGAAGAACCCGGAACACGGGCATTCGCCCCTGTAGTGGGTGACGACATTCTTCCCGAACACCCGCTCGACGTGTTCGCCGCCGGACGGGCCCACCCCGTTCCGCTGCTCGTCGGTTCGAATCTCCATGAGGGGCGGATCTTTCCGCGCGTTCTCGACATCTTGCCTACCAACCCGGTTCGGATCGAGAAGATGTTCTCCCACACCACCCCTGAAGTGAAAGCACGTGCGCTCGCGGCGTATCCCACGTATCCGCATCGTTTCGCTGCCGCCGATCTCGGCGGCGACATCACCTTCTGGGAACCGGCAATACTGTGCGCACAGGGCCATTGCCAGGTAGCTCCTACCTACAGTTACCGCTACGATTTTGCGCCTCGCCTGCTCAGACTCATCGGCATGGGCGCTACCCATGCCACCGAATTGCTTGCGGTCTTCGGCCGTTCGGATGCACTCACCGCGGCCTTGACCGCGGTCGGTGGACGTCGCGGACTGGCCGCGGTGACCTCCACCGTGCAGCGCCACTGGATCCATTTCGCCCGACACGGAGTGCCGGACCAGGATTGGCCCGCCTACTCCGTCCCGGAGCGGCAAACGATGATCTTCGACGAGACGTCCAGAGTGGAGAACGACCCGATGGGTGAGCGTCGACGCGCCTGGATCGGCTACGAGCACCGACGCTGAAGCCCGGTCAGAAGAACTGGCCTTTCACGAAACCTGCGAGCAGGACCGCGAATCCGCCCACCTCACCGAGAATCAGCAGGAACATTCCGAGGTGCAGGGGCGGACCGGCGGACTCGAACTGATTGTCGGTGTCCTTCATCGCACCGTGAGCGATGTAGCTGAAAATCGCTGCGAGAAAGAAGAACACGACCACTGCGGCACTGGTCAGGTTGATCCACGTCGGCCACGCACTGAGTTCGACGAACACCGCGATCAGCAGCGTCGCAAACGAGTACATCAGGGCTGCGCGGTGGGCGATGTCGACATACGGATGGGCGAGGTGATTATCCGAGGTGGCCATCTGTCGGTACTTCCAGATTCCCAGGCACAGGGAGAGAAGGAAGATCAGACCGGCCGCGAGCAGCGTCAGTGTCGTGTCGATCCCCAGGGTCATCTGCTCACCCCGCAGTGCGCTTCCAGTGAGTCACCGCTGGGTGATCCAGTCGAAGGATTGTCGTAGACGACAACCAGCACCACCGCACGATCTGCCGACACCGATCGCATCCGGTGTGGCGTATTCGCGTCGAAATACAGGCTGTCGCCGGCGTCGAGGTGCATCGTCTGTCCGGGGATTTCGAATTCTACGGATCCGGAGTGCACGAACACGAACTCCTCTCCCGTGTGGTCCATGAACTTGGGACCCATCACCGACGCCGGATGAACCACGAACGGCTGCATGGCCTTTCCGACCATGGAGGGCGCGATCGGATCGTAGACGGAAGACTGCACGGAGGAAGCCGGGTCGATCACGCGGTCCTTGGCGCGCACGATCGTCATGGCATTGCCCTCCATACTGTCCGAGAACAGTTGTCCCACATCGGCATCGAGCACCCGTGCAATTTTGAGCGCCACCGCGATCGACGGGGTGCTGATACCCCGCTCGACCTTCGAGAGATAGCTCTTCGTCAGACCGGTCTGCTCGGCCAGGCCCTCGAGCGTCAGACCGGCGCGACGCCGATGTGTTCGCAAAAACGCTGCCATTCGATTCCCCTCACGAGACTTTGTGTCATCACCCTACCAACACATTGACCTGCGACGATCACCGACGCTCGTCCTGAGGGTTGCACATTTCCGTCCTATATGACACTTTGTGTCCTATAGGTGACTGAATGTCATTGATTCCGGGCCCCGAGAAAGGCACACCCCATGACCGACACGATGCATGCGAGCAAGCAAGAACTCATGGCCACCGCCGAGACGAAAATGCTCACCGAAGTAACCACAGGCAGTTGGACACTTCGACAGAAGATCGCACTGACCTGCCGCGCGCTGTCGGACGCCGGCCACGATTCCGGTCTCGCCGGCCAGATCTCCGCCCGCGGTGAGCAGCCTGGCACGTTTGTCACCCAGCGACTCGGCCTCGGGTTCGACGAGATCACCGAGGACAACCTCCTGCTCGTCAACGAGGACCTCGAAGTCCTCGACGGGGAGGGCATGCCGAACCCCGCCAACAGGTTCCACAGTTGGATCTACCGCGCCCGACCCGACGTCAACTGCATCGTCCACACACACCCACTGCACGCGACGGCGTTGTCGATGCTCGAGATTCCCCTCGTCGTCTCCCAAATGGACATCGCGCCCCTCTACGACGACTGCGCATTTCTCGCCGACTGGCCCGGAGTTCCCGTGGGAAACGAAGAGGGCGAGATCATTTCGGCTGCGCTCGGCGACAAGCGGGCAATTCTGCTCGCCCACCACGGCCAACTCGTCGTCGGCAACACGGTCGAAGAAGCATGCTCCCTCGGGCATCTGATCGAGCGGGCCGCGCGGCTGCAGTTGCTGGCAATGGCTGCCGGCGACATCAAGCCGCTACCGCCTCGCCTGGCGAAGGAGGCTCACGATTGGACACTGACCCCTCGGCGCAGCGAGGCGAACTTCGCGTACTACGCCCGTCGGGCTCTCCGCAATCATCCCGACGCACTGACCAACTGAATTTCGTTTCCCACCAACAGAACAGAGAACCCCATGAGCAGCACAATCAAGGGAATCGTCGCCTACCCCATCACCCCGTTCGACCGGGACACCGGAGCATTCGATCCCAAGCCGCTACACACGCTCCTCGACAGCATGATCAGCCGTGGTGTCGACGCGATAGCCCCACTCGGCAGCACCGGCGAGAGCGCCTATCTCGACGACGCCGAATGGGAGTCGGTCGCCCGGGAAACTGTCGACTACGTCGACCGACGAGTCCCCACCGTCGTCGGAGTGTCGGATCTGACGACGGCGGGAGCACTCCGCCGAGCATCGATCGCGGCAGACGCCGGTGCCGACGCAATGATGATCCTCCCCACGTCGTACTGGCATCTGGGTGAGCAGGAGATTCGTGAACACGTCAGTGCGGTCGCCGATTCCGTCGACATTCCCACGATGATCTACAACAATCCCGCGACCACAGGGATCGACATGTCGCCGGAGTTTCTCGTCGACCTCGTCTCCACCGTCGACGGCATCACGATGATCAAGGAATCCACCGGCGACATCACCCGCATGAACCGCATCAACGAACTGAGTGGTGGCACTATCCCCTTCTTCAACGGCAGCAATCCTCTTGCACTGCAATCTTTCTCTGCAGGCGCAAGCGGATGGTGCACGGCAGCACCGTGTCTGGCCCCCGAACAGGTGGTGCACTTCTGGCGTCTACTCGAATCCGGTGATCGGTCGGGTGCCGCCGCTGTGTTCGAACAGATCGAGCCACTACTGAAGGTCCTCGTCAGTCGCGGACTGCCGTCGACGGTCAAAGCCGGGTTGGAATTTCTCGGCGTCGACGCCGGCCTTCCCCGCCGGCCCCTGCTGCCCCTCGACGACAACACCAGGACAGCTTTGTCCGACGCTCTGTCGGTGGCTCGCGGTGTAATCGTCGCGTCGTGACCTGACGTGGGAGTGGGTTCCGGCAAGATGGGATGCACACCGACCGAAGGAGGGGCACCATGTCCGTAGATTCACGGTCTGCGAGGATCGCCGTCACCGGCGCTACCGGCCATATCGGCGGACTGGTGGCCCAGTCGTTGGCCGACGCCGGTGTCCCGCAGCGACTGATCGCGCGTTCGGTCAACCGATTACCGCAGCTCCCCGGTGCCGATTCGGCCGAGACCACGTACGGGGATCAGGAGAGCGCTCTCGCGGCTCTGGCCGGAATCGACACCCTCTTCATGGTCTCGGCGGCCGAAAGCGCAGATCGCCTGGATCAGCACCGCACCTTCATCGACGCCGCAGCGGAGGCCGGGGTCAGGCACATCGTCTACACGTCTTTCCTCGGTGCCGCTCCGGACGCGACGTTCACGCTCGCTCGCGATCACTGGATCACCGAGGAACATATCCGCGCTTCCGGACTCGCATTCACCTTCCTGCGCGACAGCTTCTACCTCGATTTCCTACCCGCTCTCGCCGGTGAAGACGGTGTGATCCGCGGACCCGCAGGTGACGGTCTTGTCGGCGCGGTAGCGCGGTCCGACATTGCTGCCGTCGCCGTGTCGGTTCTGCAGGATCTGGATTCTCATGTCGGACAGACGTACAACCTGACCGGACGCGAGGCACTGACGCTCTCCGAGGCCGCGAGCATCATCACCGAGGTCACCGGCAAGCGGACCACGTACGTCGAGGAAACGCTCGAGGAAGCCTACGAGTCGCGGGCGTCGTACAACGCACCCGATTGGGAGCTCGATGCTTGGGTGTCGACGTACACCGCAATCGCGCAGGGTGAATTGGCGATGATCACGAGCACCGTGGAGGACCTTGTCGGCCGGCCTGCGCTCACGCTGCGTGAATTCCTCACAGCAGAAACCGCCTGATGCCACCACGCAAAGCAACCACGGCACGCAAGGCTGCCGCAAAGAAGGCTGCACCGAAGAAGGCTGCTCCCAAGAAGAGTGCAACCAAAAAGACCGCCGCAAAGAAGACTGTCGCAAAGAAACGATCACGCGCTGTGATGCCCGACGTTCCGACAGCTGCTCCGGGCGAACGAGTCTGGCTTCTCGACGTACCCTTTCGGACGCCGGCGCCTGGTGCGCAGTTCGTCAAGAAATGGAAGAGCTACGCGTGGGTCGGCACGGAGTTGCCTGTAGAACTCGCTCCGTTCAAGGCACTCCCCTTCTCGTATCAGCAGTGGGTCGAGGACGACATCAATGACAGCACCGGCGAACGCCCGGTTGCTGCACCCAAAATTCCTCGGCCCGAGCAGGTTTCGGGGGCTGCGTCCGTCGTCGACGCTGCTCGGGCCGGCAAACGCGGATTTCTGTTGGCAGACAATGCCGGCCTGGGTAAGACGCTGATCGCAGTGATGTCGGCCAAGACGATTGCCGAGGAACGCGGCGAAACCAACATCCTCGTCCTCGTCGATCGACCCGCACAGATCACCATTCCGCATTGGCGCTATTCCATCGCATCGGTGGGCGACGGCGGATTCCGCTGGCTGATCATGTCGCCTGACCAATTGAAGAAGCTGATCGCGCGAAACGGCCGTCCCAAGTACACCTTCGGTGTGGTGATCGCGGACGAGGCCCAGCTGTACAGCAACGACACACAGCGCACAGCTGCCTTCGAGAAGGTTGCGCGCTTTTCCAATTCACACGAGCAAGCGCCGTTCGTCCTGTCCGTGACAGCAACACCGGGACATACGCCGGCAGATCAGCGTTACCTGGCGCCGCTTTTTGCGCAGCTGCATTCAGAACCTTCGGAGTACTGGTCCGACCTGGGTGCCAGGCTTGTCGAGTCCGGCCTTCCGCTGGACAAGTCCTACGGGAAGTGGACGTGGAGCGCAGAGGCGAAGGAATCAGCGACCCTGCAATCCCAGGCGCTCGAGACCGTGCGTGGATGGATGTCGAACAGCAAACCGCCCTTGATGATTCATCGACCGACTCCGTGGGGACCCGTTCCGCTCGACGGTATGCCGATCGACCTCACGCATGCCCAGCGCGCCGAGTACGAGACCGAGTGGGCCGAGTACGCCTACGAAATGGGATTGGCCCGCAAGAGCCGCAACATCGCGCGGGGCCGTGCGCTTGTTCTGCGCTATCGACAGAAGGCGGGCATGATCCGCGCCGAGTCGACGGCCCAGTGGGCGCAGGCGCAGGTCAAGGCAGGCAAGCAGGTGTTGGTGGCCGTCGAATTCGTCTCCACGGCAGGCGATCCACTGGTCGAGATGATCGAAGACGCCGGGATCTCGGTGGCAAAACTGTTCGGCGCGGTGCCGGACAAGGAAGGTCAACGTCTGCGGTTTCAACGCGGGGATGCACCGGTCATCGTCTTCAATGTCACGACCTCGATCTCGCTCCACGCCAACGAAGCACTCCCCGACGGCACTCACGCGTCCTCGTTGCCACGGACGGGAATCTTTCATCAACCGCGATACTCAGGGATCGCGGCAGAACAGACATTCGGTCGGTCACACCGCGACTACCAGACGTGTCCATGGGTCATACCCTTCGGCGTGGGCACCAAGGAAGAGGACGTCGCCACGGTTATGTTGCGCAATCTCAATTCGGTTACAGGTCTGAAAGGTGGTGATCGATCCGGTCTGCGGTCGCTGTCCGAACTGCTCGGCGTCGAGTGGCTAGAGCCCGATGTCTTGACCACGGAGGCTTGACCTCGGAGTCTTGACCTCGGCGGCTTGACCACGGAGGCTTGACCTTCCAATGGCCGTCCAACGCGCGCACACGAACGGTTTCGGAGGTATGCCCCAATTCCACTCCACCAAAACCGAATTCGGCTGACCGCTTCATTCCTTTCGGGACCTTGGGACTCCGGTATCTGTGACCTGACGTGGCAGACTCTTTCGAGTCGAGGTGCACCAGCCTCGAAACAGTGCCGAGAAACCGAGGGGTCCTATGCGCAATATCTACCGGTCATTGATGCGCAATGTCGGCCATACACAATGGTTCTCGGATCTCGGCAAGGATCTGGTTCCGCTCGATCGAGCAGTGCAGAGAGTGTCGGGCGGCAAGCTCTCACTCGTCGGCGAGAACACCGTGACCCAGCTACTGCTCACCACCACTGGCCGCAAGACCGGCCGTTCTCGCACCACGCCACTTCTGTACGCACCCGACGGCGATGCGTTTGTCGTCGTCGGATCCAACTGGGGGCAGGATACGCATCCAGCGTGGACACTCAATTTGATGGCAAACCCCACCGCAATCGTGACAGTGAAGGGCGTCGAAATACCGGTCGGTGCGAGTCTGGCGGAGGGCGCCACGCGTAAGAAGTTGTGGAAGCTCGCGACCACAACGTGGCCGCCGTACGAAACCTACGCCGATCGAGCATTCGGGCGCCAGATCCGCGTATTTCGACTCCAACCTGTCAAATAGCTGCTGCCGAGCGCAGGATGGGAAGGACCACCCTGCCGATCTCAGGAGCATTCGCGAATGTCCACAGCACTGACTCACGCAGAAGACACACAGATCACAGCATCCAACGGGCGGATCGCACTGGAGCCGAACCCCCGCCGAATTCGAGCATTCTTCGCTGGTCACGCCGTCGCGGACACCACTCGTTCGGTGTACCTTTTCGAACGCGGCCGCCTGCCGATGTACTACATCCCTCGCGCGGACGTTCGCACCGAATTCCTCGTCCCGACGTCGACGACCACCCATTGCCCATGGAAAGGTGACGCCACCTATTGGACGATCGAGATCGGGGATCGCCGGGCCGAGGACGCCGTCTGGTCCTACCCTGAACAGTTCGAAGGTTCCCTGGACCTGAGTGAGTACGTCGCGTTCTATTGGGATCGGATGGACGCCTGGTACGAGGAGGATCAACAGGTCTTTGTCCACGCCCGCGATCCATACGTACGTATCGACGCACTCCCCTCGTCCCGACACGTCCAGGTTTTTGTCGGCGACGTACTGGTCGCCGAGACGACGCGACCCAGACTGCTGTTCGAAACCGGACTGCCCACGCGGTACTACATTCCGAGAATCGACGTTCGCAGCGAGTACTTTGTGCCGTCCCCGACCACCACGGCCTGCCCGTACAAGGGCACTGCGTCGTATCTGTCCTTCACCGGCACAACCGAACTCGCACCGATCGCGGATCTGGCGTGGTTCTATCCGTTCACCACCGCCGAAGCGTCCGGGATCGACAACCACGTGTCGTTCTATCCCGAACGCGTCGGCAAGATCCTGGTGGACGGTACCGAAATTTGACAGGCGCCGAAATCTGACAGGTGCGGGGATCCGAGAAGGTGCGGGTGCCTATCCCACCGAGACAAGGGATTCCGGGATTCGCAGTTCAGCCTTTTCCAGCCGGCGATCGTGCATCCACACCAACGCCGTTGCAACGGAGAAGACCAACCCGGCGATGCATACTCCGTTCCAGCCGTACGACTTCCACACCATCGACCCCACAGCCGAGCCCACGGCGGCACCCACGAAGTAGGTGGTCATGTACACCGAGTTCACACGCGAACGCGCTTCGGGGACAAGGGCGTAGATCACGTTCTGGTTGCTGACGTGCACTCCCTGCAGCGCGAGGTCGGCAAGAACGATGGCAACAAGAAACCACACTATATGCGTGGCACCGGAGGCAAAGGGAAGCCACGACACCAACAGAATCGCGATAGCTCCGCCCGTCGCCACCTGACCCAGTCCCCGATCGGCCAGTCTGCCCGCCACGGTCGCCATCAACGCTCCCGCCACGCCGAGTAGTCCGACCAGGCCGATTTGAGTATCGCTGTAGCCGAATTCGCCGGAGAGAAGAAAGGCCATTGTCGTGAAGACTGTGCTGACGGCAGCAAAAGCCAGCCCGCCCATGGCCGATCGAGTTCTCAGGCGCGGCAAGGTCGCAGCCAACTTCCCTACCGACGCGAGCGTCGCCCCGTAGCTTGCCTTCGGTCGATCGGCGGAATCGGAAGGCAGAGATCGCCACAGTGCCACGGCCATCACCACCATCAGAACCGCCGCAACCTTGTAGACCGTCGACCAACCTCCCAGCCCGGAGAGGACGCCGGCAACACTGCGCGCCAACAGGATTCCGATCAGCAGTCCGCTCATGATCGTTCCGACCACCTGACCGGACCTCTCAGGTTCGGCCAGTGAGGCGGCAAACGGAATCAGCACCTGGGCAGCAACCGAAAAGACCCCTGCCACTGCGATTCCCACGGCAAGCGTGGCAAAGTTGGGCGCAAATCCGCTGACCGCTTGACCGGTAGCCGCCAGCAGCATGAGCCCTACCGTCAGCTTGCGTCGGTCGACCATGTCGCCTACCGGAACCAGAAGTATCAATCCGAGTGCATACGCGACCTGTGCGATGGTCACCGTCGCGGCCGCTGCGGATGCCGAGACGTTCAAGTGATCCGAGATGGAATCGAGAAGTGGCTGATTGAAGTAGTTACCGCCCGCGCACAGACCCGTCGCTGCAGCCATCAGCAGCACTATCGGTAGTCCGAGCCTCGGACGCGCGTCGCTTGAAATCATGTCGTCAAGCATGACCGCCCACACCGACGTGCGTCCAATAGATAGATATGCATGATCTATCTCCAGAAGCGATAGATTGGTGCAATGGAACTACGTCACATCCGCTACGCCCTGGCAGTCGCGGAAGACAGACACTTCAGCCGTGCTGCCGCGCGGTTGCACGTTTCACAGTCCGCGTTGAGTGCCCAGATCAGAGACCTCGAAAAGGAACTGGGAGTCGAATTATTCAACCGCAACAGTCGAAACGTCGGCCTGACTGCTGCCGGGGAGGTTTTTGTCGCCCGCTCCCGTGAGGTGCTCGGCGCCGTGTCGAGACTGGTCAGTGATGTCTCGGCACGGAGCAACGAGCAAGTGCGGCTGACGGTCGGCACCATTACCTCGGCGGGGCGCGTCGACGTCGGCCGTGCGCTGGCAGATCTGACACGCCGCCACCCTGCAATCAACATCACCGCGCGACCGTACGGCAGTGAAGTAGTTATCGAAGGAGTCCGGTCCGGCGCAATCGACGTCGGCATCGTCGGATTGGCCGCAGGCCGCTTACCCAGGAGCTTTGCCGCCGCACCGTTGTGGAGTGAGCCCACCGCAGCGTTTGTTGCTCCCGACCATCCCTTTGCCCAGGCCTCGTCGATCAGACTCGAAGACCTACGGGATCACACTCTCGTGGACTTCGCCTCCGGCAGCGAGGCCCGTGTCCAAACCGACCAAGCCTTCGCCGAATCACAGGTCCCACGCGGAAAAACGCTCGAAGCCAACTCGGTGGACCTGATCTGTTCACTGACTGCCAACGGCCTGGGTGTCGGTTTGCTCCCCCAGTCCATGAGCGCCCTACATCCCGAACTGGTCTGTATTCCGATCACCGATGCCCCGCATCGGATCGTCCACGCAATTACCGAACCCACCCATTCGTCGGCGCTCGCCCGCGAATTCGTCGAATTACTCGCGGCGCAGTTCGCTACTTGAGCAGTTTCGACATTCGCCTGTCCGCCAACGGCTTACCGCCTGTCTGGCACGTCGCACAGTATTGAAAAGAACGCTCCGCGAACGACACCTCGCGTACGACGTCACCGCACACCGGACAAGGAAGTCCGGTGCGCGCATGTACTCGCATTCCCGAGCGTTTCTCACCTTTGAGTCGGGCCGCGTCCTGACCTTCCGAACGCTCGATCGCGTCGGCCAGCGTGGACCGCATCACGGCATACAGCGTCGAAATCTGCTCCGGCGTCAGCCTCGACGAGGTCGCGAAGGGCGAAAGTTTCGCGGTGTGGAGGATCTCGTCCGAGTAGGCGTTCCCGATGCCGGCGATCAGCGACTGATCGACTATCGAGTTCTTGATCCGCGCCGACGTCCCGCCCAGAATCTCTGCGAACTCAGCTTCTGTCACAGCCATCGCGTCCGGCCCCAACCGGGCGATGCCCGGAACCTCCTGCGGATCGTTCACCACCCACACGGCGAGGCGTTTCTTGGTGCCGGCTTCGGTGAGATCGAATGCCGGCGTCAACCCTTCAGGTGTGAAGAAATGAACGCGCAGCGCCAACGGCCCCTTCCCCGGCTTCGGCGGCGTTGGCGACGGATTATCGAGCCACCGCATCCAACCGGCACGGGAGAGATGCGTGACCAACCACAACCCGTCGCAATCCAGAGCCAGATGTTTCCCGAAGCGGGCGGCGCCCGTGACGTCACGCCCTTGCAAAGCCGTGATCGGCGGATCGAAGGTCTTGAGCACACTCAATGCAGCGATATCGACGCGTCCCACTACTGCGCCGACCGCGTGCTGACGAAGGAACCCTGCCAGCGATTCCACCTCGGGTAGTTCAGGCATGGCATCAGACTAACGCCGACCACGGACACTCACCGTGTGCTCAGTCCGTTTCGGTCAGCAGAACCACCGAGTGTCCACCGCGCGCCTTCGCTGCGTACATCGCGCGATCTGCACGTCGCAGCAAAGTGGGATAGGCGATGAGTGCATCGTCCGGCGATTCGAAAGGACCTGCGACCTTCGCGATTCCGACGCTCAGGGCGACCTCGGAATGGTCGGGAGCAGTGACCGTTGATCGCTGAAGTTCTTGTTCGAGTCGATCGACCGAGCGTTGATCGCCCGAATCGACGATGATGAACTCGTCGCCGCCGATCCGTGCGATCAAGGCCGCCGGGCCGGCGCATTCGACCAGTCTCGATCCGACCTTCTCGATCACAGCGTCCCCGACTGTGTGCCCATATTCGTCGTTGATGGTCTTGAATCGATCGATGTCGACAGCGGCGACAACGACAAGCGCCGAATTCGCGTACGACCGCTCCAGTAGCAGTCGCACCTCGTCGGCCAGTCCCCTCCTGTTGAGTAGTCCGGTCAGTGGGTCCAACTGCGAATTCAGCGCATCGGTGCCGAGGATGGAGAAGATGAACTGACAGGCAAAGGGGATCACGTAGATCGCCGCGCCGACGAGAACTGTCAAAGCGATCAGAACCGGAACATCCGAATAGTTCTCGACAACGGAAATGCGCGTCACAATGCCGATGACTACGACGAATACCCACAGCATGTGAAGGCTCTGTATTCGAGCATTGTGGAAGAACGCGATGTATCCGCCGATCACCGAGAACATCACGGCATGTGCCAGTGCCGCAAGTGGATTGGAATACAACAGCATTGCGGCCGCTATTCCCACTTCCGAATAGAGCACAAAGGCGTATGACCAGGAACGGGAGAGGTTGCGCCTCGTCGAGAGGGCGACGGCCATCATCACGGTTATGACGATGATGACTGCGTTCGCGGTGCGCGCGTGCGGAGTGGTCGGTCCCTGTGGACTGAAGCGAGTCAAGAACATGATCACGGTGACCAGCACCAACGAGCAGACGACAAGAAACCGCGAGGCGACGGTCAACCCTTTGTCCGCGAGATAGCGATTGAAGGTGTCGAATTGGTCCGGACGCCGATACCAATCGACAAGTTGAGAAGAGATCAGCCGGAATGCGGGGCCGGAGAGCGGTCGTTGAGACGCGACGGCGTCCGAACGCTCCACACTCTCGGCAGATTCCATAGGGTCAGGGTAATCCAGTCAACTCCCCGCAATCAGACAATTCTCACTGTTTGCCGTCCCACATCACAACTCGATCGCCGCCGGCGGCCTTCGCGCGGTACATCGAGGCGTCTGCTACTCGAAACAGTTCCGTCAATTCCTCGTCGGAAATGATCGAAGACCATTCGGCAGAGGTGATCGCGACTCCGACGCTGGTCGTCACCGCCGGATCACGATCGTCGATTCGCAGGTGCCTTCGCAGATTGTCCTCGAATGCGGGCGCTGCACCGACGTCGATCGTGTCCACCAAGACGAACTCGTCCCCACCGAATCTGGCGAAGAGCGCCTTCTCGCCGCCGCACCACCGCAGTCGATCAGCAATCTGACGAAGTACGAGATCGCCTTCTTCGTGCCCCCGCGAGTCGTTGACGCTCTTGAACGAATCGACATCGATGATCGCGACGACATACGACGACTTGCTCGACGCATGCCCCGTTGCCCCCATTTCGACAACAGCTCGCTGCAGCCCGCGCCGATTCAGAAGGCCGGTCAACGGATCCACATCCGAGCTGTCCGCGTCGGAGCCGAGAAGTGAGAGGACGAACTGGCAGGCGAACGGGATGACCACGATCCCGGTGGCGATGATCAGACACAGTGCGGTGGCCAACGCAGGATCCGCGTAGACCGCGACCTTTCGGCCGACCACTGCCAGAACCACGATGGACAGGGCGATGTGAATCGCCTGGAGTCTCGCGTTGTGAAAATACGCGATGTAACCACCGATCAGTATCAAGAGCACGCACTGGATCAACCCGATGAAGGGGTCGTTGTTCAAGAACACACCGACAAATACGCCGACCTCGCAGTAGGCGACAAAAAAGTACGACCACCGACGCGTGATTTCGGGCAGAAGGCAGAAGAGCACGATCACCGCGACGGTGACTCCGATGATGACGGCATTGACGACGCTGGTGACGTGGTTGTGCACGCCCGCGTCGCTGAAGCGCAGCAGAGTCATCGCAACGATGACCGTCGTCAGGGAACCGATGACCAGCAATCGGACGGCTAGCTCCAGGCCCTTCGTGGCGAGGTATCGATTGAAACTGTCGAATTGATCAGGACGCCGATACCACTGAACGAGAAGGTCGAAAGCCGACTTCACAGCTGATTTTTCACGGCCACGCGGCGCGGGCAGAATCGACTGCAGTCGGTCCTGCCCGAACGATGTCATGCGCAGATCATAGGTGCGCAGACCGTCGTTCGGGATCAAGAGCGCAGGATCGAGGCCGCGAATCCGCGGTCGGTGTCAGCGCCGAACGAGGTACGTGTCCATGATCCAACCGTGCTTCTCGCGCAGCTCCGCCCGGCGCGCGACGATCCGATCTTCGACGTCGCGCAGGTTGCCGGAAATCAACTCCTCGTCCGCGGTTCCGAGGTATGCCCCCCACCAGATTTCGGCATGGTCTTCGGCCACCTGAGTGAAGGTGCAATGCGCGTCGAGCATGACGACGGCGTTGTCCACGCCGTCGGGTAATCCCTCGGCCAGTTTGCGGCCGGTCGTGATGTGGATGGGTTCGCCGATTCGGTTGAGGACGATTCGGTGCTGTGCGGCCAACGACTGCACGCTGGTGATTCCCGGGATGACGGAGTAGTCGAACGTCGCTCTCCCGCGAGCGAGCACCCGCTCGACGATCCGCAGAGTGCTGTCGTAGAGGGAGGGATCACCCCAGACGAGAATCGCTCCGACGCCAGGTTCGGCCGCGAATTCCGCTTCGAATTTCGCGGCCCGACGCTCGTGCCAGTCCTCGACAACCCCCTCGTAATCGGTCGGGGTTCGGTCCCGCGGCGGGTCCGTGATCTCGACCACCTTGTAGTCGAGGTGAACGTGCTCGTCGAGGATGCCGGTTCGCAAGTCGACCAGAGCCTGCTTCTCGTCACCCTTTCCGATGATGAAGAACGTATCGGCCCTGTTCATAGCCTTGATCGCCTGAACCGTCACCTGGTCGGGATCACCCGCACCGATACCGATCACCAAGAGTTCGCGCATGTGCCGAGGCTATATTGCCGTGCGCCTTTATTAACCGCCGGAGGTTAATAAAGGCGCACAGCAAGGCAGGCCCTAGACTGATTCCCGTGACTGTCTCCACTGCTTACGAAGACCTCCTCCGGCTCGTCATGGAGACGGGTACCGCCAAATCCGATCGAACCGGAACCGGCACCCGCAGCATCTTCGGTCACCAGATGCGTTTCGATCTTGCCGACGGCTTTCCGCTCGTCACCACCAAGAAGGTCCACCTCAAGTCGATCGTCAACGAGCTCCTGTGGTTCCTGCGCGGCGACTCCAACGTGGCGTGGCTGCACGAGCACGGCGTCTCCATCTGGGACGAGTGGGCCGACGAGAACGGCGAACTCGGCCCCGTCTACGGCGTCCAGTGGCGTAGCTGGCCCACCCCTTCGGGCGAGCACATCGACCAGATCACGCAGACCGTCGAGACCCTGCGCTCCAACCCCGATTCGCGGCGAATCATCGTCTCGGCGTGGAACGTCGCCGACATTCCGCAGATGGCGCTGGCTCCATGCCACGCGTTCTTCCAGTTCTACGTCGCCGACGGCAAGCTCTCCTGCCAGCTGTACCAGCGCAGCGCCGACATGTTCCTCGGCGTTCCGTTCAACATCGCCAGCTACGCGCTGCTCACCCACATGATGGCCCAGCAGGCCGGACTCGATGTCGGCGAGTTCGTCTGGACCGGCGGTGACTGCCACATCTACGACAACCACGTCGACCAGGTCACCGAGCAGCTCGGTCGCGAGCCCCTTCCGTTGCCGACCTTGAAGCTGAACAAACGCGACTCCATTTTCGACTACACCTTCGAGGACGTCGAGATCGTCGATTATCAGCACCACCCCGCGATCAAAGCGCCGGTAGCGGTCTGACGATGACCGATCGCACAGTCACCCTCATCTGGGCGCAGGCCCACGACGGCGTCATCGGCGTCGACAACACGATCCCGTGGCGCGTGTCCGAGGACATGGCTTACTTCAAACGCGTCACCATGGGATATCCGGTGATCATGGGACGGCGCACCTGGGACTCCATTCCGCTGAAGTTCCGGCCGTTCAGCGGACGTCGGAACATCGTCGTCACGCGCGATCCGCAATGGCAAGCCGAAGGCGCCGAGGTAGTCCACAGGCTGGACGACGCCTTGGCGTTGCCGGACGGTGACGTATTTGTCGTCGGAGGCGGGCAAATTTATTCGGCTGCACTGCCATTCGCGACGCATCTCCTGGTGACCGAGGTCGACCTCGACATCGCCGGTGATGCCTTTGCTCCCGAGATCGGCCCCGAATGGAACCTGAAGTCCGACGAGCCCTGGCAGACCTCGGAGAAGAGCGGGCTGCGCTTCCGCTGGCTGGAATACACGCGCTGACCGACTTCCGCCGATAACGAGGCACCTCGCGAGTGAGTCGGTCATACTCCAAGAACGACATTCACCGCTTCCGAGAGGTCTTCGATGGACAAGAAGTCACTGACCGCTCTCGCTCGCCAACAGTTGAAACTGGCGGGCTCGGCGACCAGCGGTCGCAGTTCACAAACCGTCTACGGCGGCCACCAGCGCAGCCTGCGACAGACGGTGATCGCGCTGAGCGCCGGCAAGAGCCTCGCCGAACACGACAGTCCGGGCGAAGCCACACTGTTGGTCCTGAGCGGGAAGCTGAATCTTGTGTGTGGGAGCGACCAGTGGAAAGGATCCACCGGTGATTTCCTCACCGTGCCGGCCGACCGCCACAGCGTCGAAGCGCTCGAAGACGTTGCATTTCTGCTCACCGTCGCCATGAAGGGTTGAAGTCGGTACCGTCTTCCGGGTGAGCGAAACCGTGATCGAAGTGTCCATCGTCGCAGCCCCGTCCGTTCTGTGGCCCGCCCTGCGCGACCCGTCGCTGATTCGTCGTTGGTTCGGCTGGGAGTACGACGGTCTCGACGACGAAATCGCCCAGATCTACTCCACCGCTGAGGCCGATCCCGAGGCACTGACGCTGAAACTCGGAAACGGTGACCGCTTCTCACTTCTCGAACAAGACGGCAAGACGGTCGTCCGCATCGATCGGCCGGCCAAATCCGCCGCCGACGACTGGTACGACGACATCACCGAGGGATGGACGACGTTCCTCCAGTTGCTCAGATTCGCAGTGGAGCACCACGGACTCGCTGAGCGAAGAACCATCTATCTCGACGGCCTGCTACTCCCTGGCGAGAATGCGGCAACCGTCCTCGGGCTCACCGAAATCGGTTTGGAAGCGGGAAGTCGGTACGCGGCGACAATCGCTCCCGGCGACTATTTCGAAGGCGTCGTCGACTACGTCACCGATCACCAATTCGGGTTGACAGTCGAAGATCTCGGCCCTGGTCTACTCTCTGTCGCGACCCAGTCGGTGACTCCGCAGCGGCCAGACGGAGGCATGTCCATCCTGCTGACCACCTACGACCTGAGCGATGACGAGTTCGACGAAATCAAGCATCACTGGTCGTCGTGGTGGGAAGGTCGCCGTCAGGAGGGCTGACGTTCCGCGAGACGATATGCTTCGACCATGGTCGAAGCATCGGGTCACAGTCCGGCACGCACGTTCGGCGAGTTGCTCGACCGCCTGGGCGATTCCAATGCAGACATACCGACACTCCACCGTCTGCTCGAGGCGGTCCTGGTGGTCGGTTCAGGTCTGGATCTCGACCTGACTCTCCAACGGATCATCACCTCTGCGACAACGGTTCTGGATTGCCGCTACGGCGCCCTGGGGGTTGCGGCGCCGGGGGGCGGGCTCTCGGAATTCGTGTACGAGGGAATCTCCGGGTCCCAACGGGCGACCATGGGGCATTTCCCCGAAGGTCATGGCGTTCTGGGTGTTCTGATGAATCACCCGCAGACTTTGCGTGTGGCGCATCTCGGCGACCATCCCGAATCGGTGGGATTCCCCGCAAATCATCCACCGATGGAGAGTTTCCTCGGGGCGCCGATCATGATGCGAGGAAAGGTGTTCGGAAGCATCTACCTGACTGAGAAGCGCGGAAAAGCCGAGTTCACCCAAGAAGACGAGGTCATTCTCGAGGCCCTCGCCATCGCAGCCGGCATCGCTGTGGAAAACGCCCGGCTGTTCGAGCAGTCACGAACTCGTGAAAGATGGCTCACCGCAACATCTGCCATTCGCTCGCGGTTGCTGGCCGGTGACTCGCTCGAAGACGGCCTGCAACTTCTTGCCAGTCGCGTTCGGGACCTGACCGGCGTCGACGACGTGATCGTGGTGATCTGCGAGAACGGATACGCACAGGTTCACGCTGCAGCCAGCGCCAGAACCACGTCACGTGGAGTCAGAATTCCAGCGACGACCTATCCGTTCGACGTGGTGCGGAGCACTCGAAAGCTACAGGTACTCACCACTTTAGGTGCACTCACCGAACTGGTGCCGTCGGCCGGAAGTGCGGTCGTGGCACCGATGTGCGTCGCCTCGGGTGTAGTCGGCGCGGTCATCGTGGCGTCGAACTCGACCAACACGCACTGGGATCACGACGAACTGACCCGAATCGAGTCGATGGCCGAACTCGGCTCCGTTGCAATCGAGTTCGACGAGAAACAAAAGGCGCAACGCCTGTTGTCGGTTCTCGCCGACCGCGACCGCATCGCACGAGACCTGCACGACAACGTCATCCAGCGACTGTTCGCGAGCGGAATGAGCCTGCAGAGCACGCTTCCGGACGAGACCCTCCCGGAGTCGGCGCGCGCGATTGTCAAACGATCCCTCGAACAACTCGACAAGACAGTCCGCGAGATTCGGACAACCATCTTCGATCTGCAGACTCCCACAGCCACCGATTCGTCGAGCCTGCGCCGACGCCTCCTCGATGTCATCGGCGACGCCACCGCACAGTCCGCCGTGACCCCCAGCGTCCAATTCTCCGGCGCCATCGACACTCTGGTGAATCCCGGGATCCACCAGCACGCCGAAGCTGTGCTGCGTGAGGGGCTGAGCAACGTCCTTCGGCATGCACACGCACACCACATCACCATCGCAGTCACCGCGGACGTCGAATTTGCGATCACGATCGAAGACGACGGCGTCGGACTCCCCTCCGACTTCCACAAGAGTGGACTTCACAATCTCGAGCGCCGTGCCGAACATTGCGGCGGTACGTGCACGATCGTCAACCACAATCCGAGCGGTGCACGCCTGCTCTGGCGAGTACCGCTCGGGCGCACCAACTCGAATCGACCGAAGTCCGGTCGGTAGACCTATCGACTGCCGCTGCGGATTTCGGTGGCCAGCACCGCAGCCTGAGTACGACGCTGCATGCCCAGCTTCGAGAGCAGACGCGTCACGTAGTTCTTGACTGTCTTCTCCGCGAGGAACAATCGCGCGCCGATCTCCCGGTTGGTGAGTCCCTCTCCGATGAGGTCGAAGACTGCTCGCTCCTGATCGGAAAGTTCGGCCAACGGATCAGCGGTGCGGTCGCTACGGATCCGCTGCATCAGCGCCTCCGTCGCCCGACTGTCGAGCAGTGAACCGCCGCGCCCGACTGTGCGGACCGCAGCGACCAGATCGGTTCCGAGAATCTGTTTGAGGACAAATCCCGAAGCGCCCGCCATGATCGCGTCGAGTAGTGCCTCGTCGTCCGCGTACGACGTGAGCATCAGGCAGCGCAGGTTGGGCAGCATCGAGCGCAGTTCGCGGCACAGTTCGACGCCGTTGCCGTCCGGCAGCCGTACGTCCAGAACCGCGACGTCGGCATTACTCTGCGGTACCGCAGCCAATGCTTCTCCCACGGATGCGGCCTCACCCACCACCACGAAGTCTTCGACCCCGCCGAGTAGGTCGAACAATCCGCGTCTGACGATCTCGTGATCGTCGACCAGGAATATCCGCGTTGTCATCGAACCCCTCCAAAAGACATCTCACGTCGAACGGTACCGGAGATGGTGGACTCAAAAGTCATTGAATGCATTCTCTTCACTTGTTGACGTGCCGGACGATGAGAACCGGGCAATCCGCAGTATGGAGCAGTGCCCGACTGGTCGATCCGAGGAGCATTCCCGCGAATCCGCCGCGCCCACGGCTGCCGACGACGATCAATTGCGCCGTCTCCGCGTATTCGCTCAGCACTCGGACCGGACGGTCACGCGCGACGACTCTCTCGACGACGACGTCCGGGTAGCGCTCGGTGAAACCAGCCAATTGCTCGGCAAGGACAACTTCCTCACCTGTCTGGATGCTGCTCCACAGTGGATCGTCGGGGGTGGCGCCCAGGGAGGGCTGCACGCTCACATCGCTCCACACGTTGACGGCGATCAATGTTGCACCCCGAGCGGATGCCTGTTCGAAAGCATGCTCGACTGCCTCGATGCTGCTTTCGGATCCATCGACACCGACGACGACAGGACCTTCGGTCGGCGGTCGACCATCAAGCGTCCGGCCCCGGACTACCGCCACCGGAGATTCGCCGTGCGAGACCACCGACACCGTCGCGGAACCGACGACCAATCCGGTGAATTCACCATGCCCGCGGGGCCCGAGCGCAATGATGTACGCGCCCTTGGACAATTCGATCAGGCGATCGGAGACGCTGCCGTCGAGTAGTTCGGTGACGATCTCGAGGTCGTCGTCGATGCTTTGCCGCGCGAGGATCTGCGCGCTGTCCAGACGAGCGGTGGCAGTGCGGCGAAGTTCGTCCTTGAAGCTCTCGGCGAGGTACGGCTCGGAGTAGTAGAAAGCGGGGATGTGCACCACCGTCGCAATGTGCAGCGGACGACCGAGCGCCACCGCCGTTCGAGCGGCCCAGACGACAGCCGACGACGCCGATTCCGAGCCGTCCACTGCCACGACTACGGGTTTGGTTGCACTCATGTTCGTCCCTCCACGATCGACCAGAGAATCTCTTCGCCCTCACACTATTGCCCAATGACGGCAAAAAGGATTCATCAGCCGACGCGAGTCCCGAATCGGACATTCGGAGTTCGGGTGGACTGCGGCAACGGCCCCGCCAACATCCCTTTCGGGCGTCAACGAGGCCACCGGTGCCGGATTCGCACGCAAATCCTGGCTACTCGATCCACGTTAGGCGAAGAACCCGACCGGTCAGAAGTGAAAAAAGTCCCATATGAAAGCGCCGAAAATCGGGTTTCGTGCGCAAGAGATCCCGAATCACCCGCTCTGCTGTGCGCCTTTATTAACCGCCGGCGGTTAATAAAGGCGCACGGCAGGGTCAGTCACAAATCTTGCGGAACTTCTCGATCAGCTGAACACGGCCGTTGCGATCGGCCGCCAACGGCGTGACGTTGAGCGTCGTGACGCCAGCTTCGGCGAAGGCTGCGACGCGTTCCTTGACGTAGCTCTCGGGACCGATCAACGACACGGCGCGAACCAGCTCGTCCGGGACCGCTGCTGCGGCCTCGTCCTTCTTGCCCGCGAGGTAGAGATCCTGAATCTTCTCGGCGGCCTCTTCGTAGCCGTATCGCACCGCGAGGTCGTTGTAGAAGTTCTTGCCCTTGGCGCCCATGCCGCCGATGTAGAGCGCAAGGCTCGGGCGTACCCAGTCGAGCATGTGGTCGACGTCGTCACCGATGGCCAGGGCCGGCGACGCGTACACCTGAAGCTCGCCGAGGCTCGGATCGCGCTTGGCCTTGCCCTTCGCAATCGGCTCGCCCCATACGCTTGCTGCCTTTTCCGGATGGAAGAAGATGGGTTCCCAGCCTTCGGCGATCTCAGCCGTCAGTTCGACGTTCTTGGGTCCGAGCGAAGCGATCAGGATCGGGATGCGCTCACGCACAGGATGATTGATCAGCTTGAGCGGCTTGCCCAGTCCGGTGCCCTTCTCGGCGGGGAGCGGAACCTGGTAGTACTTGCCCTGGTATTCGACCTTCTCGCGGCGCCACACCTGACGGCAGATCTCGACGACCTCACGCGTGCGTCCCAACGGAGCGTCGTACTTGACGCCGTGGAATCCCTCGATCACCTGCGGTCCGGAAGCACCCAGGCCCATAACGAAGCGACCGTTGGAGACGAAGTCCAGGCCCGCTGCCGTCATGGCGGTCAACGAGGGCGTACGGGTGTAGATCTGGAAGATTCCCGAAGCGAGTTCGATGGTCGACGTCTTGGCCGCCAGGTAACCGAGCTGGCTGACCGCGTCGAAGGAATACGCTTCCGGAACGAAGGCGATGTCCAGGCCCGCCTTCTCCAGGTCACCGACCTCTTCGACGGTTTCGGCGAACCCGCCGCTGTAGTTCAAACCCATACCGATACGCACGTTGTAACCCCAATCCAGACGATTGCCGCCGTGTGCGACGCGCACACAGCCTTGGTACTCCCATCGAACACCTAACTCACATCGAACACTACGGAACATGAGTCCGCATTCATGTGACTACCCCGTTCGTATTCGATGACCGAAACGAACGGGGTAGCGGGAGAACTTGGAGAGGTCAGGATTCTTCGGGGCGAACCACCATGACGGGGCACTTGGCCGAAGCGATCAGAGTATTGCTGGTCGAGCCGAGGAGCATGCCACGGAATCCACCACGGCCACGGCTGCCGACTACAACAAGCTGCGCTTTTGCCGACCAGTCGAGCAGCCGTCCTCGTGGGTTGTCGAGGTATACCTCGCGCCGGACCTTCACGTCCGGGTACTGCTCGGACCAACCGGCCAAGCTCTCGCTGAGTACTGCGTGCTCTTCCTCTTCGAGAGACTGCGGGGCAAGCGCAGCTGCCCTCGGGTCTTCGAATGCCGCGCTGCCGAGGTCACTCCACACGTGCAGCGCCACCAACTCGGCGCCGCGGAACGCTGCTTCCTCGAATGCCGCGCCCACTGCTTGCGCGCTGAGCGCACTGCCGTCGACGCCGACCACGACGGGTCCCTCCGAAGGCACTGCGCCGTCGCGGTCCCGCACGACGATGACCGGGCACTTGCCGTGACTGGCAACACCGACCGCTGTATTACCGAGAACTGCCGTCGCCGCCTTGCCCGAAGCGGACGCTCCGACAACGACCCGCCTGGCCTGCGCCGAACTCTCGATCAACCACTGAGTTGCGCTGCCGATGGCGATTTCGGTGTGAACTTCGAGTTTCGGATCGATCTCATGGGCGAATTGTTCCGCCTCTGCCAAGATCGCTTTTCCCGCCTCTTCGACCCATTCGTACACCCCACCCGCGTCGACGTACGGTCCGCCGAAACCGTAAGGCGCGAAGTCGAGAGCGTGGATGATGTCGAGTCGCAATTCGCGCTGGGCGGCGATTTTCGCGGCCTCGCGGAGCGCAGTGGACGCAGTGTCCGAACCCTCGACTCCGACAACAACACTGTTATGTTCGCGTGAACTCATGTGCCCACCTTCCTGAAGAAGTAACCGAGCCACTTTCACTCTAACCATCCCACTTGTCCGGCTTTTTTGGGGTCGCCCCCTCTTCATTTCGGGGACTTAGGTCCCCGAAACTGTTGACGGATAGGAGAATTAGCAGAGCAATCAGGGCCAGGTGTGAACGGGATCTCCCGCCCGCATGTTCTCGACGTAACCGCGGAGCATTCCGGTGAGCGCAGTCGAGCGGTCCGCGCCCGAGGCCTCCGCGCGCGCCACGTGCTCTCGTTGCCAGGCGGCACCGGTCTGCCGATTCAGGCACCGCCCCTCGATGACGCCGAGATACCGATCGCGGGCCGCGGCGGACAATCCAAAGTCCGCCAAACCCTCGTCCGCCAACGGCAGCAGCCTTCGCAGGACCAACTCGTCGGCACCGACCCAACCGATCTCCGGCCAGTACAAGGTTGCGTCGAGTCCGTACTTGGCGCCGATGTGCAGGTTCTCTTCTGCCGCATGGAACGACATGTGCGACCACAGTGGCCGCTCCGCGTTCACCAGCGCCCGAACTGTGCCGTAATAGAAGGCCGCATTGGCCATGATGTCGACGACAGTCGGTCCGGCCGGCAGCACTCGATTCTCGATACGCAAGTGCGGCTTGCCATCCGAGCAGTCGTACACCGGACGATTCCAGCGATAGACCGTGCCGTTGTGCATCTGAAGCTCGCTCAACTCCGGAACCCCGCCCGCCGCGAGCACTTCCAGTGGATCGATGTCCGACACGTCAGGCAGCAGGGCCGGGAAGTACCGCGAGTTCTCTTCGAACAAGTCGAGCACTGAGTGGATCCACCGCTCACCGAACCACACCCGCGGCCGCACACCTTGGTTCTTCAGCTCGAAAGTTCTTGTGTCCGTGGCCTGCTCGAAGATCGGGATGCGCGATTCGTGCCAGAGTGCCTTGCCTGCCAGGAAAGGAGAATTAGCCGCCAACGCCACCTGTACGCCGGCCAGACACTGCGCGGCATTCCAATGCGCGGCAAACTCTTCCGGCGCAACGCGAAGATGCAACTGCATGGACGTACATGCCGCCTCCGGGACTACCGAATTGGTATCGGCCCGAAGGATTTCCACGTCGCTGCCAGGTAGCGCGACGCCTTCGACGTCGAGTTCGATGTCCTCGCCTCGAGCGGTGAAAATTTGCTCGTTGAGCAATTCGTAGCGCGGGTTCGCGGTGATCCACTCTCGATCGAGATGCTCGAGTTGCAGGGTCGGCAGCATCCCGATCATCACCATCTCGGCGTCGTGCGCATGGATTCGCGCGTCTGCGACGTCGAGGGAGGCGCGCAGTTTCTTTTCCAATTCGAAAGTTGCATCACCGGTGAGTGGGCCGGGTTCAACGTTCATCTCGACGTTGAACTGTCCGAGCTCGGTTTGGAAAACCGCAGCGTCGTCGATGGATTCGAGCACTTCCCGGTTGGACATCGCAGGAGCCATGTCCCCGTTCACCAGGTTGAATTCGATCTCCATGCCCAGCAGCGGCGCCGGCTTGTCGACGGCGTCTCGGAAGTCACCACCATCGAGCATCTGCTTCATGGCGTCGACGCAAGACCGCACTTTCTTGCGAAAGAGCCTACGGTCCGCCCGCGTGAATTCTCGCGCCGTGACTTCTGCACCCATCGCGCATTCCCCCTTCGACGATCAACGTCACTGAAGGCTATCCGGCCGGTGTCACCGACAAACGAGAACTGCGGTGGCACCAGGAAGAATTTCCCGACGCCACCGCAGTTCTCCGAAAGTTTCTCTTACGAGTTGTCTACCCAGGTGACAGCCACGCCGCGAGCCTGCAGCCACGCTGCGGGGTCGACCTTTGCGCCGTTCTCGGCAACCTCGAAGTGCAGGTGCGGGCCGGTGGACTGGCCACGGTTACCCACTGTGGCGATCTGCTGGCCAGCATTGACGCGCTGGCCGACGTTGACCTGGTAGTCGTTGACGTGGCCGTACGTGGTGACCGTGCCGTCGTCGTGCTGGACGCGAACCCAGAGGCCGAAACCTGACGCCGGGCCGGCGTCGATGACCTGGCCGTCTGCTGCAGCCAGAATCGGCGTACCGATCGGAGCCGCGATGTCGAGACCGCCGTGGTGTGCTCCCCAGCGCGAACCGAAGGTGGAGGTCAGCGTTCCGGACACCGGCTGCACGGTGCGAGCAGAGGTGCCGGGGTTGATCCCCGCGAGGAACTGCTGTGCCTGCGTGTTGAGATCGGCAGCAAAATCGGGAAGCTCGGGAATGTCGAGAGCGGGAAGTGCCGCCAATTCAGCCGGAACGACAACGCCCTCGGGGAGCAGACCCTGCGGGATTTCGATGCCGGCGATGGTCTGTGTTGCCGGCGCCGCAGCAGCGGTTCCTGCACCCATCTGGCCTACACCGACGAGGAGTGCACCGGTAGCCGCAGCTACGACACCCGCCTTGACACCGGCACCAGGGCCAGCCGACGGGGTGCGGTGGCGGCCGCTTGCTGCCTCGGGATCGATCTCGAAGACAACATCGTCATTGCCCGTGCGGTGGTGGTTTCCCACAGTGTGTACTCCGTCAGTCGTCGGCGTGCAGCGTCCTTCTGATGAAGCCCGCTCCTCTGTCTGCCGAAGAATGTAACAGTTTGATCAAGGCGGCCGCCACCGTTACCCGATCTTGACCAAAACTATTTCTCGCCGTTCTGTCGGCTGGCGTCCAGTTCTGACTTGAATGCGTCGTATCGTGCCCGGTGAGCGGGTCGGCGACGAATGATCGCCCACGCGATTCCCAGAACCACGAACCAGATCGGCGTGACGACAAGTGCCTGCAGGGTGTCGTCCTTGGTTGTCAGCGCCCAGAGGATGAAGACGAAGAACGCGAGCACGACCCAGCACATCACGATGCCGCCGGGCATCTTGAACTTCGACGCCTCGTGCAGGTGCGGACGACGCTTCCGGTACACCATGTAGCTCGCCAGAATGATCGTCCACACGAACATGAACAGCAGCGCCGAGATGGTCGTGACGACGGTGAAGGCCTCGATTACGGAATCGCCCGAGAACAGCAGGATCAGCGACGCCAGCAAGAAGATGCAGGAAAACATCAGGGCGTTCGCGGGGACCTTGCGCGAGTTCAGCTTGCCGAGTGCCCGCGGTGCGTCGCCCTCCTGTGCAAGGCCGAACACCATGCGCGAGGTGGAGTAGATACCCGAGTTGGCCGAAGATGCAGCGGAGGTCAGCACGACGAAGTTGATGACAGATGCAGCGATGCCGAGGCCGGCGAGCGTGAACATGGCGACGAACGGACTCTTGTCAGCGCTGATTTCGCGCCACGGAGTCACCGCGATGATCACGGTCAGTGCAACGACGTAGAACAGCAGGACACGAATGGGGATGGAGTTGATGGCCTTCGGCAGGTTCTTCTCCGGGTCCTTCGCCTCGGCTGCTGTCGTGCCGACGAGCTCGATTCCCACGAAGGCGAACACGGCGATCTGGAAGCCGGCCACGAAGCCCATGAATCCGGTCGGGAACATGCCGCCGTCGTTCCAGAGGTTGTCGATACCCGAGGTGGCACCGTTCGGCGCCGTGAACCCGGAGACGACCATGACGATGCCGACGATGATCAGGCTGACGATGGCGACGATCTTGATCAGCGCGAACCAGAACTCGGTTTCACCGAAGGCGCGAACGGTCGGGAGATTGAGGAGCAGCAGCGCCGCGATCGTCAGCAAAGCAGGTATCCATGCCGCGAGACCTGGCCACCAGTATTTGAAGTATCCGGAAATCGCGATGACGTCCGCGATGCCGGTGACGATCCAGCAGAACCAGTAGGTCCAGCCGGTGAAGAATCCCGCCCAGGGGCCCAGCAGATCCGCGGCGAAGTCGGAGAACGACTTGTACGCCATGTTCGAGAGCAGCAACTCCCCCATCGCCCGCATGACGAAGAAGAGCATGAAGCCGATGATCATGTACACGAAGATCACGGAGGGCCCGGCAAGCGAGATCGTCTTGCCCGATCCCATGAACAGTCCGGTGCCGATGGCACCACCAATGGCGATCAGCTGGATATGCCGGTTGGACAGCTGACGTGAGAGGTGGGGGTCTTCGCCGGACGGCTTCGTCAGGTCTGGTGTATTCGCGTGGTCGGACACGGAGGATCCCCCTCGTCATACGGTTCATCCGGGGCATCGAAATCGTGCCCGTCGGGGGAACCTCGGAAAATGTGCTCTCTCAAAGTACGCGTGCACTGGCTCACATCAAGCATCGGAAAGCGGACGCCGATAACCTGTCGAGGTGAACACTGACAGCACGGCCCATCAAGACGGACATATCGCCGCGACGCTGTTCGATTTCTCCGGAACCCTCTTCCGTTTGGAGGAGAGCGACGATTGGACCGAGCACCTCGTCGATCACCAAGGCGATCCGCTCGACGTGCACGCTCAAGCCGAGTTGATGCGTCGGATGACCGCGCCGGTGGGCAGAACCGTCGAGATGGACGAAGCCGGGATCTACGCGTGGGAGAACCGCGACCGGGATCCGAAGTTGCATCGTCAGGCGTACCTCGACGTGTTGAGCAAGTCCGGAGTGCCGGATCCGGTTCGGGCCGAAGCCTTCTACGCGCTGCTGGTCGATCCGGACCAGTGGTCGCCGTACCCGGATACCGGTGAGGTCCTTAAGTCATTGTCGGAGAAGGGTGTACGCACTGCCGTCTTGAGCAACATCGCCTTCGACATCCGTCCGGCGTTCGTCGACCGCGGCTGGGACGTCTGGGTCGACGAGTTCGTCCTGTCGTTCGAGGTGGGTGCAGTCAAACCGGAACCCGCGATCTTCGAATACGCCCTGGCACAGCTGGATGTGGATGCGGCGCAGACCCTGATGATCGGAGACAGTGATGTCGCCGACGGCGCGGCCCGAGACGTCGGTTGCCAGTTCGCACTCGTCGATCCCCTGCCGACGACCGAACGCCCACACGCGCTACTCGACGCAGTGCGGAAGTTCGGGCTTCTGTAGGGAGCGCTCAGACGCCTTCGGTGAGTTCGCGCAACGACGCGTAGCGCTCGCGCACGTGGGGAGCTGGTTCGGCGTCGAATCGTCGCTCTTCCGGTTTCGGCCACACCGGCGGCCGCGTGTCCCCGGACAGTGCCCATGCTGCTTGCCTGCATGCCCCTTCGGCGACGTACTCACCCGGAGCAGGGATTACGACCGGCACTCCGAGAATTGCCGGCGCAATCTCACAGAGAGCGCGAGACTTCGCTCCGCCTCCGACGAGGAGAACTCGCTTCACCTCGACGCCCTGACGAACCAGATCGTCGACGCCGTCGGCCAAGCCGCACAGGAGCCCTTCGACTGCGGCGCGCGCGAAATGCGCCGGCGTCGAGTTCTGCAGCCGGAAACCGTGCATCGCTCCCGTGGCGTCGGGGCGGTTGGGCGTCCGCTCGCCCTCGAAGTACGGAATCATGACCAGCCCGTCGTTTCCGAGGGGCGCGGTCAGCGCCAACCGGGACAGTTCGGCGTGATCGACACCGAGAATGGACGCTGTCGCATCAAGAATGCGCGCGCCGTTGAGAGTGCACACCAGCGGCAGGTGCAGGCCGGTTGCGTCCGCGAATCCTGCCACGTTTCCACTGGGATCGTGTGTGGGGGTGGCCGATACAGCCGACACGACGCCGGATGTTCCGATCGAGATGATCACGTCACCGGGGACTGCTCCCAAACCCAGTGCGGCTGCGGCATTGTCACCCGTACCCGGTCCGATGATTCCCCCGGAGCCAGTGCTTCCGATCTTTTCGTTCGGCGATGCAACTCGGGGAACATGGGGGGTGCGATCGCGAAATGCCAACGCCAGCAAGTCGGTACGGTATTCGCGCGTCGAGGCAGCGTAATAGCCGGTTCCACTTGCGTCGCCCGCGTCTGTGGCGAGCTCCTCGATTGAACCGGACCCGCCCAATTTCCAGGACAGCCAGTCATGCGGAAGACACACCGCGGCAGTGCGATCGGCGTTGCCTGGCTCGTGATCTGCGAGCCATCGAAGCTTGCTTGCCGTGACCGCGGCGACCGGAACTACGCCAACCGCGTCGGCCCACGCCTTCGATCCGCCGAGTTCTTCGACCAGATCCGTCGCAGCCTTCGCCGAACGAGTGTCGTTCCACAGCAGCGCCGGCCTGACGACCTCGCCGCCGCTGCCCAGACACACCATGCCGTGCTGTTGAGCTCCGACGGATACCGCTGCGACGTCGCCGAGCCCACCCGCCGCGGCGATTGCATTGTCCATCGCCTCGAGCCAGCATGTCGGATCTATCTCGGTACCGACGGGATGGGCCGCCCGTCCTTCTCGTACCAGTTCTCCCGAATCGGCATCACGGACAATGACTTTGCACGACTGGGTAGACGAATCGATACCGGCTACGAGGGTCACACTGGCGTCCTTTCCGAAGGACCGTCAGCTCGCGTTGGCGACCGCGGGCATCCGGTTGCTGCGCTTACGCAGCGATCGCACATATTCTGCGCGCTCGGTCTCCGTCATTCCACCCCAGATGCCGTACGGCTCGTGGACGGAGAGTGCGTGTTCGCGGCACTGCTGGAGCACGGGGCACGTCGCGCAGACCTTCTTGGCGTTGCGTTCACGGTTCTCGCGAGCGTGTCCACGCTCGCCGTCCGGGTGGAAGTACACCGCGGAATCGTGCCCACGGCACGCTCCCTGCAGCTGCCAGTCCCACACTTCGGCGGTCGGGTACGGCATCGGAAGGTGCTTGTGCATGATGGCGACCTCAATTCCTTACTCGGGTGAAACGGATTCGGGTGACTCTGGGCTGACGCCGGGTCGGGCTTATCGACGCCTGGCCGATTGGCCGAGTCGATGTGCACAGACCGTTGCGAGTTCGCCGGTGACCGGCGGAGTCAGCGCTACGACGCCGTCGTCGAGAATTGCCTGCAGCCTGCGGAAATACTCGTCCGGGGCGAGGCCGAAGGTTACAAAGATCTCTTCGTCAGGTCCACCGTCGAACTGCTGCCACTTACGTGCGAACTCGACGATCTCTTGTGTATCGGTGCGGCTCATCAGGTTCTCCCCTGTTTATGCGCCCTGCTTCACAGAAACTGCGACTCGTCTCCTCGGACGCCCGTGGCAGTGAGTCAAGACACAGACTATGCCTACTTCTGCTTTTTCACAAGACCTACTTACGTCTTTTTGTGGACAAAGTATGCCAACTTTCGCACGCTGAAGTTACCGACGAGGAATGCTTGAATAGGACAATGACCCGACCGTCCACGACTCCGGCTACCGCGGGAGAGGTATTCACGCTGATACGCAGCGGTTCCGCGACCACGCGCAGCGAGATCGGGAAGCTCACCGGCCTGTCCAGGACGGCGGTATCGGCCAGGGTTGCAGCACTTCAATCGCTTGGTTTGATCGCCGATGACGACGAGGGCCCGTCGACGGGCGGCCGGCCGCCGTCCACTCTCACCTTCGCGAACTCGTCCGGCGTGGTTCTCGTCGTGGCAATCGGTCGATCGCGGGCACAACTTGCCGTCACCGACCTGGCGGGCACGATCCTCGCGGCAGAAGACATCGACAAGTCGGTCGGGGTCGGCCCCGACGAACTGATGCCCGAAATTGCCGAGCATCTTTCGTCACTACTGGCCCAGGTCCACCGCGCGCCTACCGAGGTCATCGGAATCGGACTGAGCATTCCCGGAACGGTCGACGTCGCCGCGGGAGCGAGCCTCGACTCTCCGATGATGGCGGGATGGGACGGCGTCGCTCTTGCCCCCTATCTGACATCGGTGACCACGGCGCCACTGTTTGCCGACAACGATGCCAACGTGATGGCCCTGGCCGAATTGAGCGAACGACGCGAGAGTGCGCCCAACCTCCTGATGATCAAGGCGTCAACCGGCCTCGGCGCAGGAATCGTCATGGGCGGAATCCTCCAACGCGGTTCACTCGGAGCGTCCGGCGAGATCGGGCATACCAAAACCGCTGCAGCGCGGGGCATGAAGTGTCGCTGCGGCGATGTCGGCTGCGTCGAAACCGTCGCCAGCGGTTGGGCTCTCGTGCACGCCCTCCGAGATCAGGGCCGAAGCGTCGGGCACGTGCGTGACGTTGTCCGCCTCGCCCTGGACGGCGACAGTGAAGCCCGCCGGCTCATCAGAAGCAGCGGCCGACTTATCGGCGACGTCATTTCCGGCGCGGTAAACCTCCTCAATCCCGAGGTCCTGATCATCGGCGGCGACATGGCCGAGGCAGACGAGCTCTTCCTCGCCGGACTTCGGGAGTCCGTCTACGGCAACGCAACGGCGCTTGCCACCCGAAAGCTTCAGATCGCTTCGGTCAGCCACGGCGCACAATCCGGGATCCTCGGTTGTGCGGTTCTCGTCCTCGACCATCTGCTCAGCGCCAGGGAAATCGATCTGCGGATCGCCGCGTCGCTCCACACCTGAGCAACTGATTTCTCGCATGCTCTGAACCAGATAATCAGACCTTTCCAGCACCCCTTGTGTTGACGCTCACACTTCTGCATAATTCATTACCTACCGATCATTCGGTTGCCAATATCGACAATGAGATCGCGCAGGAACGCTCCGAGTCAGCCAAAAGCATGCACCGAGCACACCGGCAACGTCGCAGATCGAACAGCGTTTCTCCCCTGTTCCGACTTCGCAGTTCACCGCGCCGGTGAACCACGTGACTGGCAGAAAGTAGCTCGATGACCACAACCAGAACTGGCACCAAGCCCGCCGCGAAGGAGTACGACCGCGCCGCGATGGCGTCGATGGTCGGCACCACCGTCGAGTGGTACGACTTCTTCATCTACGCCCAAGCCGCAGCCCTGATCTTTGCCGACCTGTTCTTCAAGCCGATGGGCTCGGCAGGCCAGATCGTCTCCTACGTCACGGTCGGCATCAGCTTTGTCTTCCGTCCTCTCGGCGCCATCGTGGCCGGATATCTCGGCGACAGACTCGGCCGTAAACGTGTCCTGGTCGCGACGTTGGCGATGATGGGGGCCGCGACGGTTCTCATCGGCGCGCTGCCGACGTATGCCTCGATCGGGATCTGGGCGCCGATCCTGTTGATCCTTCTCAGAATCGTGCAGGGATTCTCGACGGGCGGCGAATGGGGTGGGGCTGCTCTTCTTGCCGTCGAACACGCACCCACCAAGCGTCGAGGATTCTTCGGAGCGTTCGTCCAGATGGGCGTACCGCTCGGAATGTTGCTCGCCACCGGCGTTTTGGCACTGTGCACGTTCACCCTCACGGACGAACAGTTCACCACCTGGGGATGGCGAGTGCCGTTCCTGCTCAGCGTCGTGTTGATCGGCGTCGGCTTCTACATTCGAAGCAAGGTCAGCGAGTCACCCGTGTTCGCCGAACTCAAGGAACGCCGCACCGAGAGCAACACGCCGATCCGAACTCTGTTCAAGAAACACCCGAAGCAGGTCGTACTCGCGGCCCTCTCCTTCATCGGCACAAACGGCAACGGCTACATGGTGATCGGCGGATTCATCGTCGCGTACGCAACCAAGACCTACGGCCTGGGTAAGACCGAACTACTGATTGCCACGCTCGCAAGTGCAGTCACGTGGGGCGTTTTCACCATGATCGGCGCTTACTGGTCGGATCGGCGCGGCCGCACCACGGTGATGAACGTCGGCAACCTCGCAATGATCCTCTTCGCGGTGCCGTTCTTCCTCCTCATCGACACCGGCAATCTCGGCTGGATCTACGTGGCGATGATCCTGTTCTCGGTCGGACTCGGACTGTCGTACGGACCTCAACCGGCATTGTTCGCCGAACTGTTCCCAGCTTCGATCCGCTACAGCGGCGCGTCGATCTCCTACGCCGTCGGCACCATTTTCGGCGGCGCCTTTGCTCCCACCGTCGCCCAATGGCTCCTCGGCAAGACCGGTGGCACTCTTGCCATCTCGATCTATCTCGCCCTGTTGGCCGCAGTGTCGTTTGTCGCCACGACGCTCATCAAGGACCGATCCGGACGAGATCTGATGGTGTAATCGACCTGAATGAGAACGCCCCACGGCGTCGCGATGCCGGAGTTTGTCAGCCGAACTTTCGAATGGCGAACTCCGGCAACGTCTTCGCAGTATTCACGGAGCGTACGATCTTGTGGTTCTTGCCTCTCATCAGCGCCAATTGGATCCGCGATTCGATCCAGAACGCACCGCGTGGCGATCGGTTCCAGGTCTTGTGCAGCAACGTCTTCGTCGCTGCGACGGCGTCCGGCGAGCGAGTCATGATCTGCGACAACAGTTCCTGTGCCGGTTTGATCGGATTGTCACTTACTCCGCTCACGAACCCCCACTCGAGAGCCTGATTTCCATCGAACAGTTCAGCAGTCATGGCGAGGCGTTTCACGACGTCCATCGCCGCGAGTTCGCGCATCGTGACCGTTCCGGTCATGTCGGGGATCAATCCCCACTTCGCCTCCATCACCGAGAACGTGCAATCAGGGGTGGTGAATCGAAAGTCTGCGGCGAGCGCCAATTGCAGTCCCCCGCCGAAGCAGTGGCCGTGAACGACCGCGATGACCGGCACGGGCAATTCGCGCCACACCCAGCACGCGCGTTGAAAGAGGTTGGTCTTCTGACCGGGAAATTTCGCAAAGGCCTTGGCCATCCGGCTCGGCTGCTTGCCGGCAGAAGCGAAGTCCAATCCGGCCGAGAATGCGTCGCCCGCGCCTTGCAGAACCACGCCCCGGATCGAACGATCAGTTCTGATCGTTCGGGCCGCGTCCACCAGCGCGTCGAGCATGTCCAGATCGAGACCGTTGAGTTTCTCCGGCCGGTTCAGCGTCACGTACGCCACCGACTGCACTACCTCGACATGAACACGATCACTCACGGCAACTCCTTCGATTCGACATATCCCCGACGAACTTACCTGAGAGTAAGTTCGTCGGGGATTCGTCATACCATCTCGGCAAGAAGTTCCATCGTCACTTGCCCGGCCGGATCCGAATCAGTGGATGAAGGCACGGCCACGACGGTGTCCACACCGACCGCTCGATACGCCTCGAGTTGCTCGCGCGCATCGGCCGCGGTTCCCACGATTCCCACTGTCGCGACCATCGCGTCCGAGACCTGACTCAAGATCTCTCGAGGCGCGGTCCCGGCCCTGGCTGCCTCGATCACGGATGCAAACCCTGCTCGTACGAACATGTCCGAGTACCCGGGGGCAGCGAGATACGGCACAAGCCCACGTCTGAGCTGATCGATCGACATCTGAGTTGGGCCTTCGGTTGCCACGGCCGCCGGCGCCCAAACCGACACCTGGGGCATTGGCGTTTCCATTTCAGCCGCGATTTCCTTGCACCGTGCGATCAGGCGCCCCGCTTGCTCCGGGCTGACCAGATTGAGCACCAGTTCGTCGCCCAACTCCACCGCGGCGCGAAGGGCCTTGTCTCCGAAAGCTGCAACGATCAGCCGCCCACCCGGCGGCTGAAGTCGCAGCCGATATCCGCTGGTCCGCATCACCGTTCCGGCGACTTCGCCCCGCTCGCCGTTCATGAGCGCTCGCACACCGCGGGCGGACTCCGCGAGTGCACGTGCTGCCCCGGATCTGCTTCGCCCATGCCATTTTTCGACCACGACAGCGCTGGACGTGCCCAACGCTATCGACACGTGACGCCCGGTCAGGTCGGCTACCGACGCCGCCCCGATCGCGATCATCGCCGGATCACGAACCGTCACCGCGAGCGGGCCGACCACCAACTCGGAGTGCTCGAAGCCGGCGCCGACTGACGTCGCCAGAGCAAAGGCGTCGTACGTCGCCATCTCCCCCACCCACACTCGGCCGAACCCCAGTTTGTCGGCGAGGCGTGCAGTAGTGGTCACCTCCCGTGGCGGACGGTCCTGCCACAAACCCAAGGAGATGTCGATCGTCGGCAGTCGGCTCCTCGAAATCCCGCTTTTCGAAATCCCGCTATTCGAAATCGGAGACAAGACCCATTCCCTTCAAGAGTGTCGGACGGTCGTAGTACTCGAGCCACTCTGTGACCAGCCCGTCTGCCATGCTGAGGATTCCGACAACAGGAACGACGCCGTGGGTCCCGTCGAAGTGGAAATCGTCCACTCGCTGTACAAAAACCCTGCCGTCGATCACGCCGAGCGACTCGATCTTCAGGGTGATCCGTTCACACTTACTTGCCAGCAATGCAATTCGGCCCGCTACAGCCTCCTTGCCGACAAGAGGTTCCTGCATCACGCTGTGGAGCACACCGTCTTCGGCGAACAGGTCGACGACGCGTGCCCAGTCCATGACGTCCCACGCCTGGAACATCTCACGCGCCAACGCAAGCTTGTCACTGTCGTTCATCACACTCATGCCACACTCTTCTGTCGAAGCTCACGCTTGAGGATCTTTCCGGTCGAATTGCGCGGCAGTTCTTTCCGAATCTCCAGCCGCTCGGGAAGTTTGTACGACGCGATGCGCTTGTCCTTCAGGAACGCAACCAGAGCATCGAGTTCGAGTTCCGTCTCGGGTCGAAGTGTCACCACTGCTGCGACGCGCTCACCGAGCACTTCGTCGGGGTCGCCGATGACGGCCACGTCCGCGACGGCCGGATGCTCGGCGATCAACCCCTCCAATTCGGCCGGAGCGATGTTCATTCCACCGCGGATCACCAGGTCCTTGCCGCGATCCAGGTAGCGGAGGAATTGTCCGTGATCACCGGCAATCTCGAAGATATCTCCGGTGCACAGGAATCCGCGCTCGTCGAACGGTGACGGCCGATCGCCGAGATAGCCGGCAAAGACCGTCGGTCCGCTGATTCGCAACTCACCCGGGTGCCCGACTTCCGTGATGTCCTCGCCAGTGACCACGTCGACCAAGCGAACGTCCATCCAGTCCGAGATCCTGGTGCTCCAGCGAAAGTTCTCGACACCGAAACGAGGGAAGTACCGTGCGCGGTCGTCCGGATCCGGCATGTCCGCAGGCGAGGAGAGCAGACTGATGCCTTCGTTGGATCCGAAGAAGTTGATGACTCCGATTCCATATCGCTCCTGCCATCCCCGCACCATCGGAGGTTGCAGTGGCACAGAACCCGAACCGATCCGCGTCAAGCTCGACAGATCGACCGCCGCGAGCATCGACTCGTCGGCAAGCAGCATCCACAACAGAGCAGGCGGCGCTACCGTGTATGTCACCCGCTCGGCCTCGATCTGTCCGAGGAACACTCGAAGGTCGAACGGGTGGTGCTGTACCAGTACACATCCCGTGCGGAGCCAGGGCAGGAACATTCCGTTGATTCCGGCCATGTTGACCATCGGGAACGGGTTAAGCAGGACGTCGTCGACGACGATGTCGGGAGCATCGATCGTGGCCCAGCAGATGGCCAGCCACTCGTAGTGCGAACGTGGGACCCCCTTCGGCTCGCTTTCGGTTCCGGAGGTCCAACAGATCGTCATCGCGTCGTTGGGGTCGTTCGGATCTTCGGTGTTTCGTCTGTCCAGAGCACTTCGCTGCGATTCGGTGGCTGCGCGAGGACTCAGCCCCACGACGCCGGTGGGAAGCTCAGCCGGAAGCTCTGATTCGGGAGCGTAGACGAATACCGATCTCAGAGAGGCAATCCGGGATCTGATTGCAGCGATCTCCGTAGCCGGGAATCTGTCGCCGAAGCTGGGCACGGTGACAAATGCTGCAAACGCCGCCTGGTTGGCCATTCCTTCCACTTCACGTTCGCGGTACTGCATGGGCAAGGGTGAGACCACGATCCCCAGCGACCACGCTGCAAGGTAGACCTCGACCAGTTCGACGGTGTTAGGCATCTGAACGCCCAGAACGTCTCCCCGGCCCAAGCCTGCCTCGGTGAAGCGCGCAGCGAGCGAGATGACTTCGCTCTCCAGTTCGTTCCAACTGAGGCGTCGTGGATCTCCGCCGGACAACTCGCTGCGGTTCGCCGGATCAACTACGGCAAGCTCGTCCCCTCGGGTCCGCACCTGCACCCGGAACACGTGATCGATCGTCTCGTCGGACCACCACCCTTTCGAGGTGTATTCGTCCACCTTGACGCGAGGATGCAATCCCCTGTGTGTCTTGTTCATTCGCGCACTCGATTCAGTTCTCGTAACGGCCGGAAATGTCGATCACGTCGCCCTGCTTCTCGAACGCCTGAGTAGCGGCATTCCACTCGAACGGCTGAAAGGCCAGGATTCCCAACGCATGGTCCGCGGTCATCGTGAACTTGATTCCGTCGATGAACATCGGCGGGTGGTAGTCCTGCGTTCGCGCGGCACTCATGATGGTGGCACGTGAGAGTCCGTCGGATGACTGAGAGGCCCGAGTGAAGTTGTCCACCAACAGGTCACCGATGGCCCAGCCGTTCACGGTGTAGCTGTTGGTCGGGGAATCTGCACCGTGAGCCGCTGCACCGGCGAGATAGTCGCGCACCGCCGCGTCGTCCTTGTAGAGAGCGTTGTTGGGATCTTTGAGCCACACCATCACCTGCTGCCCGTCGGCAGCATCACCGGCGGGTGCATACAGGGTCGCACCGTCGACGCAGTTCGACGGCTGAATCACGGTGTCGGGCTTCCATCCGACACGTCCGATCGCCTGAGTGATCGCGAGGCAGTCGGTAGTGACACCGGCGACCACCAAAACCTCGGCGCCGCTGGCCTTGAGAGTCGAAGCCGCCGTCTTGGGGTCGGTCAGCGCCTCCTCCGCCGCGATCTCGAAGTTGGTTCCTTCGATCGCGGACTTGAAGCCGTTGGCGATTCCCTGTCCGGACTCGGTCTGGTTCGTGGCCAGTGCGACCTTGGCGCCGTTCGGATACTTCTTCTTCAAGCTCTCGACCACTACCTCCATCTCGACGCCCGGATCCGGTAGATACTCCGTGGTCCACGGGAAGTCTTCGATGACCCGGAACTCGGGCATGCCTGCCTGCGCGAAGAGCAACGGCACGCAGGCAGTGGTCTGATCGTCCGCGATGGCGTTCAACTGCCCGGCCCCGAAGGTGCCCAGAACGTCGACCTTGTCCTTCTGAATGAACTCTCCGACGTTGGCTTTGGCGCGCTCCGGGGAGAATGCATCGTCCTTGACCACGACGTCGAGCTTGACGCCGCCGACGCCGCCGGCCGAGTTCTCCACCTCGAACCGTGCTCGCATTCCTTCGATCACGTTGCCGACGGCATCGGCGAGCGGGCCTGACGTCGGCCCACTCCATCCCACCGTGAGTTTGTCGGTGATCGGCGCTGCGGCACCGCTGGGATCACTGCAGTCGTCGACCGATACTGCGCCGGCCGATGTCGACGTGTTGCTCTCTGCGTCGGAGCTACCTCCGCAGGCCGAAAGGAGTAGTGCCGCAGCGGCGATGACTGCGGGAATCGTGGTCTGCCTTTTCATATCGTCCAGTTCCTTGCTGTGAGTTGAGGGAAACGAGAGTGGGCGAGGGAGACGGCGCTCAGGTGCGAGGTTCACCCTCGCGATACTTGGGATGATCTGCGGGAACCACGAGGACGAACCGTCGGAGCACGCTGTTGATCCGTCCGACGATTCCGTCCGGCATCAAGAACACGATCGCGATCAGCACCGCGCCGAACACCACTCCCGACACGGGGCCGTCGGTGACGCTTCCGGTGTAGTACGGCAAGAACACCACTGCCGTTGCCCCAACGATCGGGCCGAATTGGGTTGCGATTCCGCCCAACACCAGTCCGGTGATGAACTCGATCGACTTCATCAGCGAGAAGGATTCGGGTGAGAGCGCGCCGATGTACATCGTGAACAGTGAACCTGCCAGGCCCGTGATCGCGCCGGAAAGCCCGAAAGCGAGAATCTTGACCCGCGCGACGTTGATGCCATTTGCGCTCGCCGCGATCTCGTTGTCACGCACCGCGACCATAGCCAGACCGAATCGACTCTTGACGAGATTGCGAATCAGGAGCATGACGATCGCCAGAGTCACCACCGACACCCAAAAGATCCAGAGGTAGGTGTCGGCTCGGGTCAGACCCGTCCATTTCGGCGGAACGAGCAGATTTGCGCGAACCACCATTCCGGCGGCACCACCGGTCAGATCCCCGGTCTTGCGGATCACCTCGGGAAATGCAACAGCGACGGCGAGTGTCACGAGAGCCAGATACAGCCCCTTGATCCGCAACGAGGGAAGACCGACGAGAAGCCCTAGTACAAAACACAATACGACCGCCATCGGGATCGTGGTCAACGGCGAGTATCCGCGATCGACGATCAGAACGCCGGTCGTGTACGCGCCCAGGCCGAAGAAGGCAGAATGGCCGATCGACAGAAGTCCGGTGTATCCGCTGACGATATTGAGTCCCGCAATGGCAATCGCGATGATGAAGACGCTCGTGAACTGGCCCACGCGAAACGGCGCGCTCTGTGACGCGAGAAGCAACGCACACACGGCAGCCACCAGCAGAACCAACTGGAGTATCCGGTACGACGTCGATCCGGCGACCACTACCCGCGGTCGCCTGACTGCCTTTTCGGCGACGGCGGGTTCATTTCTCTCGGCAAGCGTCGTCATACCCGCTCCAGTTTCTTGGTACCGAACAGTCCATTGGGTCTGACGAAAAGGATCACCACGATGATCAACAGGGCGGATGTCTGCTGCAGCGAACCGCCGATGACCGAAATGTAGCCGCTGAGCATCGATTCCAGGACACCGATCGTCAACCCGCCGACCACGGCGCCGACGAGACTGTCCAGACCGCCGAACAGCGCTGCGGCGGATGCTGCGATGAAGATCGGGAACATGGTCGTGAGACCGAGTTGTTGCGGCGAGAGCGGAGTGACCAGGACACCGGCCAGGGCACCGATGGCAGCTGCTACTCCCCAACCGATTGCGAGTATCCGGCTGGTCGGAACTCCGGCGAGAGTGGCAGATTCGGCATTGTCCGCGACGGCACGCATGTGCAGACCGACTCTCGTCTTGCGAAAGAGCAAGGACATCAACACAAGTAGGACAACGAGCGCCACCAGTACGCCCAGTGCGTCGCCGTACACGCGCGCACCGCCCACCGAGATGTAGTCGGTGGGACCGTTGGGGAACGGGCTCGGCATTATCTTGGTATCGCTCCCCCACAGCATTCCGGCCAACGAGTTGAGCCCGGTGAACAATCCCAGTGCCACGATCAGCACTGCCATGTCGCTTCGACGCTGAACCGGCCGAATGAGCAGACGCTCCATCAATGCTCCGAGTAGGAACCCCAAAGCCAGGGCCGCTCCGATCGCCGACCAGATCGGCCAGGACATCGTCGTCAGCCACCAGGCGACAAAGGTTGTGAACAGGGCCAACTCGCCCTGAGCGAAGTTGATCGTGCCGGTGGCGCGAAACACCACCACTAGTGCCAGCGCGAGAATTGCGTAGATCGACCCGTTGGTCAATCCGGAAATGAGTCGTTCGAGAAAGAGTGTCACCGTTTACTCCTGGTACCCGAGGTAAGCGCTGCGCACGACGTCGTCGGAACGAAATTCCTCGGGCGTTCCGGCAGCGACGATGGTGCCTACGTCGAGCAGGAAGACCTTCGACGCGAGTTTCATCGCGAGATCGGCGTTCTGTTCCACGATCAGCAGTGCAGTTCCGTCGCTGCGGTTGATCGCACCGAGCGTGTCGAACAATTCGGCAATGACGATGGGCGCCAGCCCCAGGCTCGGTTCGTCGCACAAAAGAAGGGTGGGACGGCTCATCAATGCCCGTGCGACCGCGAGCATCTGCTGTTCACCGCCTGACAGCGAACCGGCCAACTGTGTGGACCTCCTCGCGAGCACGGGGAATGTCTCACACCACCGCTCGATGTCGGCTTCGATCTCCGCCTTGTCCTTACGAAGGGCAGCGCCGACGAGCAGGTTGTCACGCACCGACAGTTGACCGAGAGTTCCGCGGCCCTGTGGGACAAGGCTGACGCCGGCGGCCACGGCGCGTTCAGGTTTGGATCCCAACGGCGAACCGTTGAAGGTGATCGTTCCCTGATGCGGGATCAATCCGGCAAGCGCGCGCATCATGGTGGTCTTGCCTGCACCGTTCGCGCCGAGAACGACAGCGACCCCGCCGGGTTCCACGTCGAGCGAAATCCCGTGCAGTACATTGCCTCGCCCGTAACCGGCATGCAGATCGTCGACGCTCAGCAGGGTCATGCCGCACGCCCCAGATATGCGTTGATCACGGCGTCGTCCTGCTGGATCTCCGCCGGGGTTCCCTGGGCAATTTTGTGGCCGAAGTTCAGGGCGACAACGTGATCGGAGATCCCGAGCACCAATCCCATGTGGTGTTCGACCAGAAGCGCGCCGAAGCCGAAGTCGTCGCGGAGCGAGACGATCAGTTCTCCCAGTTCTTTGACTTCACTGTGCGTGAGCCCGCCGGCAGGTTCGTCCAGCAGAAGCAGCGAGGGCTCGGACATCAATGCCCGTGCCAGTTCGACACGCTTGAGAGTTCCGAACGGTAGACCGGACGCGGGTGCATTCGCGACGTCGACGAGTTCGAGACGTTCGAGCAGGTACCAGGCCTTCTCTCGAAGTTCTCGGACTCGGGCACGCGCCGGAGGCAGGCCGAGAAGCCCGCTCGCGAGCCCGAAGCGACCTCGCGACGATCCACCGACCATGGTGTTGTCGAAGACACTCATGCCGCCGAACAGCGCGAGATTCTGAAAAGTTCGAGCGATTCCTGCAGATGCCAACGCATAGGGACGCAATCCCAACAGGTCGGTTCCTTGCCAGGTGATGACACCGCGACTCGGTTCGTAAATCCTTGTGATGCAGTTGAACAGCGTGGTCTTACCAGCGCCGTTCGGCCCGATGAGTCCGCAGATCTGTCCCGCGCGGACGTCGAAGCCGACGGCGTCGAGAGCCGTGACTCCGCCGAATTCGATCGACACATCGGAAAGCGTGAGTACGACCGGTGCATTCCCAGGTTGTGCGGGTGGTGTGTTTCCAAGCATTGGTTTCACCTCCTCGTGACACTTCAATTAACAGTGTGATAGAGATTACTACAGTAAACAGAGGCACTCCGTCAACGTGCGGCCCCCGATCCGGAGCCGAGAAGGGACATCATCGTGAGGTCCAACAACATTCACGCAGTCGACAGCGGCGGGGGCCCAGACGTCAGGGACTACAGCCCGGTCGACGCTCTCGTCGCCAAGCAAGAAATCTACGAGGTTCTGGCTCGTTTCCTCCGAGCCGCAGACCGCGGCGACGTCGAGGACGCCAGGCGGTGTTATCTGCCCGGCGCAACCGAAGACCACGGGGGTGTCTTCACCGGCACCGCCGACGACTACATCGACCACATCGCCGGGGCCATCACCCACCCACGATCGCTGACCACCCACGCAATGACCAACGTCTTGGTCGAACTCGACGGGGATACAGCACACGTCGAGTCCTACGTGCTTGCCTTCGCACGAATCAAGACCTCGGACGGCATAGCCGACACACTCACCGCGGCGCGCCTGATCGACCGCTTCGGTTTCGAGGACGGCAGGTGGGGAATCCGCCACCGCGCACTGCGGTGGGACTGGAACCACGACATGGCCACAGCCGAAGGCTGGATCTTCGGGATGCTCGCGCCTGAAACGTCATTGAAGAAGAGCAAGAAATTCCCCGACGACCTCATCTACACCCGACAGACACAGGAGAACTCATGACAACCTTTCGCGGAACTCCGGTCGAGGGTGCGACCGTCCTCGTCACCGGCGCCAATCGAGGCCTCGGGTTGGCCTTCGTCCAACAGGCGAAGTTGATGGGCGCAGCCAAAATCTATGCGGGGGTGAGAAATCCCGACGAGGTGCCGGCCGAACTCCGAGCCACCGGTGCGCACATCGTCGAACTCGACGTCACCGATCCAGGACTCGTCGACACTGCCGCCGGGGCGTGCGGTGACACCACGGTCGTCGTCAACAACGCCGGGCTGTTCACCGGGAATCGGCTGATCGAGGCCGACGACCGAGAGGCCGCTCGAGCCGAGATGGAGGTCAACTACTTCGGACCGCTGACGATGATCCGAGCCTTCGCGCCGGTCCTCGCCGCCCGCGGCGGAGGATCGATAGTCAACGTCTTGTCAGTCGCCGCAATCGCACCAACCGCCTTCATGGGCGGCTATTCACCGGCCAAGGCGGCTGCTCTGTCGCTCGGTGGCATCGCCCGTGCCGAACTCGAACCGCACGGCATCACCGTCACCTCGTTGATCGTCGGCAGTGTCGACACCCGCATGGCTTCACACGTGCAGGGCCACAAGGAAAATCCCCTCGACATCGCCGCGACCGGACTCGCCGCCATGCAACGCGGCGAGTGGACGTGCGACACCGATTTCATGGCAATCGACGCCCGTGCGCGTCTGGCTCGAGACCCGATTCGGTACGAACGCGGACTGGGCAAGCTCCTCTTCGCCGGCGAACTGACCACTCGATCATGAGCGATCCGATTCGTGTTGCCCAGTGGGCGACCGGCGCCATCGGCAAGACCGCGCTCCGCGGAATCATCGATCGTCCCGACCTCGAGTTGGTCGGCCTGTACGTCTACAGCGATGCCAAGGCCGGGCGCGATGCCGGCGACATAGCCAGACGCGCGCCGACGGGCGTGATCGCCACACGCGACGTGGACGAGATCATCCGCTCGCGCCCCCAGGTTCTCATCCACAGTCCGCGTTTGCAGATTCCGTACGAACGCCACGACGACGATTTGTGCCGTCTGCTGCGCGCCGGGATCAACGTGATCACGACGGCCGGGCAGCACTTCCCCCGCGCACACGGCACCGAGCGCGAGCACATGTTCGCCCAAGCATGTAAGGAAGGCGATTCGACGCTCTTCGGCGTCGGAGTGAGCCCGGGCGTCATCGGTGAGCGATTGGCGTTGGCTCTGACGGGAACATCGATCGAACTGGACCGCATCACGATCGACGAGGTGCTCGACGCTCGCGGCATGCCTGACCCCGACTTCGCTTTCACCGTCATGGGAATGGGTTCGCCCCCGGAGGAACTGGACGGAACCGGGCCGTTGCCCTCGCTGTACGCGTCGCTGTATCTGGAGA
>NZ_LEKE01000002.1:0-94189 GCF_001029585.1 Rhodococcus sp. ARP2
GTGAAGTACCAAAAAATATTTGGCACTGACATTCATCGACACACTGTTGAGTTCTCAAAGAACACGCACACACCATCACCACGACCCTATGGCCGCCGCTCCGGGGCAACTTTTCCAGCCTATCCCAACCAGGTCACCGGCGCAAACCGGAACCCCGTGAAGAAAAACTGGATTGTGTTCGCCAGGCACTTCGTACAACCTCGTGTCACTCACCCTCGCAGGTGGGAGTCGGTGTCCGTGTCGCTCTGACCTGGACAAAGTTACGCGAAGATCAACACAACACCAAATCGCCAGGTCAAAGCACTGAAGCGGGTTAACAGCCGATAGTTTCCTCGAATTTTTACCTCTCGCGATGACTTTCCGCGCCCACTGCGGTCTGTATGAGCAGGAACCAACAGGAACCGAAGCGTTCAGTAATCAGTCAACCGACTTCAAGGAGCACCCAATGTCTCGTCTTCTCTTCGTCAACATGCCGGTCAAGGACGTCGCCGCTACCCGCGCGTTCTTCAGCGGCCTCGGCTTCGAGTTCAACGACATGTTCAGTGACGAGAACACTGTCTCGATGATCGTCAGTGATTCCGCCACGGTCATGTTCCTGAACGAACCCCGTTTCGGGGACTTCATCGCCGACGACATCTGTGACACGTCGAAAGCTCGAGAAGCACTGATGTGCGTGTCGGCCGACAGCAGGGAGGAAGTCGACACCTTCGTCGACGCGGCGATCGCTGCCGGCGGTAGCAAGTGGATGGAGCCCCAGGATCACGGCTTCATGTACGGACGCGCGTTCCGCGACCTCGACAATCACGTCTGGGAGGTCATGTGGATGGACCCGGCTGCGACTGTTCCCCAGCAGTAACGCAGAACAACAGCAGTAACGAGTAGGCGCGCGGGTCCCTCCATACCGGAGGGCTCGCGCAACTCCTTGCCCCTACAGCTCTGCAGGCAATCCGAACCGTGCGAACAGACTCAGATCGAAGAAACACGTGACGTGCGAGATCCCGGACTCGGTGACATCGAGAACGTGCAACTGGAAAGCACGGTGAACCCCATCGGGCTCGCGCATATAGAGGCCGAACGCCGGCTGGCCGTTGGCGGCGGTCGGTAGCAGCCGCATCGCTCCTGGTCCGTCCGCCGGGCATTTGGTTCCGATGAGCTGCCCGATTGCCTCGGGGCCCTGGTACCAGCCCTCGAACGGAGGCATCTCCCAGATGGCTTCACGCGTGAACAGCTCAACGATGGCCTCGACGTCGTAGCTCTCGAAGCTGTGCACGTAGTCGCGAAGCAACTTCCGGGCAGCCTCGGTAGTCGGTTCCACGAGATCGTCCTCAGTGGGCCCGATGTGATTGATCTGCGCGCGAGCCCGCTGCAGCAGGCTGTTCACCGCAGTGGTTGTGGTGTCCAGCGCCTCCGCAACTTCTGACGCCTTCCACTGGAGAACGTCACGCAGAACCAGAACCGCACGTTGGCGGGCGGACAAGTGCTGCAGCGCGGCAACCAGCGCAAGCCTGACCGAATCGCGATTGACGACCATGACGGCGGGATCATTGACGTCGCCCAACGCAGAATCCGCGATCGGTTCCAACCAGGCAATCTCGTTGCGCTCGATCAAATCGTCGGCCGGGTCCGAACTAGGTGCACCGAGGCCGGTCGGGAGTGGACGCCTCGATCTCCCCTCCAGCGCGGTCAGGCACGTATTCGTCGCGATGCGATAGAGCCAGGTCCTGAGCGACGACTGGCCTTTGTAACCTTCGAACCCGCGCCAAGCCCGGATGAACGTCTCTTGGACCTGGTCTTCGGCGTCGTGAATCGACCCCATCATGCGATAGCAGTGCGCCAGCAACTCGCGGCGGTACGGATCGGCAAGAGTGAGGAAATCACTGTCCAACGCCTGATCGACTGTCATTTGTTCAGACTAGTGGCCGAGCGCCCGAAACACAGGCGTCGGCGAGAATTCGATCAGGCCGGCGCCTGAACCGCAGTCAACCGGGATCGCTTCCGCAGAACGAACCCCAGCGATTCGTAGAGTCTGATCGCATTCGTATTCGATTGCACTGCATGGAGAAACGGCAGCTCGCCGCGTTCGCGAATCCCGGCGGCTACGGCACGGATCAGCGTCGTGCCCAGGCCTCGACCTCGGAAGTCGCTGTCGGTGCACACCGCACTGATTTCCGTCCATCCCGGAGGGTGCAACCGCTCCCCTGCCATGGCAACAAGTCTTCCGTCGACGCGAATGCCGTAGTAGCTCCCCATCTCGACGGTACGAGGAAGAAACGGTCCGGGCTTGGTGCGCTCGATCAACGCCAGAATTTCGGGAACGTCGCCCGTTCCGAGAAGTTCGACCGCCGGATCAACGGAGACTTCGAGTGCTGAACCGTCCATCTGCACCGAGCCGAACTGATCCACAACGCGCCACCCTTCCGGCGGCTGATGATCAAATCCTCGTAAACCTACTGTGCCGCCTGGACCTACGAGTGTGCGTAGGTTCTCCCAGTCTTCGGCGTCCAACTCAGGCGGATGACCGACAAACGGAGCGACTGTCGGGTCGTATCGCGCAACTCTCCCTGCCCAGCGAGCGAATTGCGCATGATGTCCGCGAAGACCTTGTCGCACAGGATCGTCCAGTGGATGGATGTCGACATCCGTGTCAACAGTCTCGACAAACGACGCCAGGGTCGCCTCCGTGATCATCGAACCTCTTCCTACCCAAGTCTGCCAGTGATGGAGGCGACCGAAACTCCCCGCCCACCTCGATCACAACGCTAGGAACACTTGCTGTCGTAGTCGCCGGATAGAATCAAGATGATTCTGACTTCCGCCCCACGCCCGGTGACGACCACGGTTCGAGGGCAGATTCTGATAAAGACTTTCGTCGCGACACCTACACCAAACGAAAGGCTGTTCGCCATGAGCCACTCCGACCCGATCAGATCTGCATTCGACCAGCTACCCCTGAAGGAAATGGACGCCGCGACGCTGGTCTTCGCGATAGAGAGCGCCGTCGACGAGATGGCACTCCCGGGTGAAACCTTGCGACTCGCCATGGAGGTCGCGACCCTCGCGCACCTCGATCAGTTCAGAAAGAACGGGATCAAGTCCGACGAGGATCCCTACATCGTTCATCCCCTACGAAATGTGTTGCGGCTGCTTCGGTACGGGTGCTCCGATGTCGAGATCCTGAGCGCAACCGCGCTTCACGACACGGTCGAGGACCGACCACACGCCGTCATCGCACTCCTCGGTGGCCGGACTGCGGACGACATGTCTGCATCCGAAGCGCAAGAACGTGCGTCAACACTCATCGCCTCGCACTTCGGCCACAGAATCTCCGAACTTGTTGAGGCAGTGACCAATCCAATCGACTACCCGCACGACAACACCACCGGCTACCAGGATCACGTCATCCGCGCGATCGCGGATCCCGCTGTGTTCCTCGTGAAGTTCAGCGACTTCGTCGACAACGCGGGAAGCGTGAAGTACCTGAGCGAGACCGACACGCTGAGGCTGGTCACGAAGTACGAACCACTCGTGGAGCACTTCAAGCGGGCTTCGCTTGCTCTCGCCAACGCATTGCAGCTCCCTCCCGCAGGACTCGACGCGATCGCACAGCACATTGCAACCATCGAAGGCGATTTCTCGAATACAGTCCGAGGGGACATAGAAAATACTCGCCAGTAGTACCGATCAGTAATAATCGAGCAATCGGGAGAATTCTCCGAATACGCGATTTTGTTACCAGTGAGTATTCACTTTCTTGCCAATTTCATTACCATCGTGATCCGTGTCACAGGGTCGAATTCCATTGCACCACAATGATTTAACGCTATAAGTGTAACCGTGGTTCACGTTGACTAATATTCTTCAATTCGCCCAGGTGACATGAGCGTCGACATACTGCATTCTTAGATAAACCAGGGATTCCCTGGAAGCAGACACAATATGTTGCTGATTCGTGATTGGAGCGGTTCTGAGTCCACGCCTGCAGGGTGGCGCACAAGGCACGCCGTGCCTGAGCGCAGGGGACTCTACGAACCGGAAGGGCAATCACTTGCCGACGCGCAACCGGGGGAAACACAGCGCATCGCGGCGTAGTTCACGAACCAGGTAATCCGGGTATGTGGGACACGGTCGGCTCATATCGCAACGTACGTGACGAAGAATCTCATCAAGGACGGTGGCAGTGACAATGTTCAAACGAATCGCAGTGGTCAATCGAGGTGAGGCCGCGGTCCGGCTGATCAGGGCTGTACGCGAACTGAACGCCGAACACGACTACGGCATTCGCGTCATTGCACTGCACACCGAGGCCGAGCGCCGCGCCATGTTCGTCCGCCAGGCAGACGAGGGTGTGACCCTGCGCAGCACCGGCACCGGCAGCCCGTATCTCGACTACGCCGAACTCGAGCGAGCACTCCTCGCAGCCAAGGCCGACGCAGTCTGGGTCGGCTGGGGCTTCGTGGCCGAGGATCCCGCCTTCGCCGAGATCGTCGCCAAACTGGGCATCACGTTCATCGGCCCGAGCGCCGACGCGATGCGCCTGCTCGGCGACAAGGTTGCTGCCAAGATCCTGGCCGAGAAGGTCGGCGTACCTGTCGCCCCGTGGAGCGGCGGACCGGTCGAAACCCGCGCCGACGCTCGTCGTCATGCTCAGTCCATCGGATATCCCCTGATCATCAAGGCCCGAAGCGGCGGCGGTGGACGCGGTATCCGCAAGGTCTGGGCCGAAGACGAACTCGAAGTTGCACTCGAGCGCACGCAGGGCGAAGCAGAGCGATCCTTCGGCGACCCCGTCGTCTTCCTCGAACGCCTTGTCACCGATGCACGCCACGTCGAGGTACAGGTCATCGCCGACAACCACGGCAATGTCTGGGCTCCGGGCGTTCGCGACTGCTCGATTCAGCGCCGCAACCAGAAGGTCATCGAAGAATCCTCCTCCCCCGTCCTGACCGAAGAACAGTCTGACCACCTCAAGAAGGTGTCCGCCGAACTGGTCAAGGCAGCCGGATACCAGGGCGCAGGCACGGTCGAATACCTCTACCAGCCCGAGAACAAGCTCTTCACGTTCCTCGAGGTCAACACCCGTCTGCAGGTCGAGCACCCGATCACCGAGGTCACCACCGGAATCGACCTCGTCAAACTGCAGATTCTGGTCGCCAGTGGTGACGAATTGGTCGGTGACTGCCCGCCCGCATTCGGCCACGCCGTCGAAGCCCGCCTCAATGCCGAGGACGCGGACAACGATTTCGCGCCGGCACCCGGCACGGTTCAGCTCCTCAAGTTCCCGCTCGGCTCCGGCATCCGGGTCGACACCGGCATCGCTGCCGGGGACGTCATTCCGCCCGACTACGACTCGATGGTCGCGAAGGTCATCGCCTGGGGCCGCAACCGCTCCGAGGCACTTGCGCGCCTGCGTACCGCCCTTCGTGAAACCACAGTCGTACTCGACGGCGGCACCACCACCAAGTCGTTCCTCCTCGATCTACTCGATCGCGACGAGGTCATCTCGGCATCCGCGGATACCGGCTGGCTCGACCGCACAGGCGCCCTGACCGGCACCACTCGCCGCGCGGACGTCGCACTGATCGCCACCGCCATCGATGCCTACGACGCCGAGGAGTCCCTCGAGCGTGCGGCCTTCCTCGCCTCTGCACGTGGCGGCCGTCCCCGCGCCAATCACGCGATCGGCCGTACCGTCGAGCTCAACTACCAAGGTCAGGCATACAAACTGACCGTCGGGCGTATCGGCCCGCACCGCTACCGCGTCGACGGAGACGCCGGCGACATCGAGGTCGACGTCGATCGTCTCGGTGACTTCGAGTCACGGCTGGTGATCGGTGATCGGCGCTTCCACGTCGTGTCCGTCGTGAGCCCGGCTCGCTATCTCGTCGAGGTCGACGGCATCAGCCACCAGATCAGCCAGGACGACGCCGGAGTGGTCCGCGCACCGGCTCCCGCCGTCGTGGTGGCCGTACCGGTCGCGGTCGGCGACGACGTCGAAGCCGGCTCCACCCTGGTCGTGCTCGAATCCATGAAGATGGAGACCGCAGTTCGCGCACCGTACGCGGGCAAGGTGCGTGAAGTTCTCGCTACCGTCAACTCTCAGGTCGATGCCGGCGCGCCGCTCCTGCGCGTCGACCAGGTCAGCGAGGAAGCTGTCACGGAGAAAGCTCCGCGAGTCCAATTCGATCTTCCGGCGGCAACTTCCGGTTCCGACGCCCGCGACGACGCATTGGCACAGCTCGAAGCACTGACCGCGATGATCAGTGGCTACGACGTCAGCGGTAAGCACGCAAATGCTGTTCTGGCCGAGTACGACGCACTTCGCAGCGCTCTCGAATCCGAGGACCGCGAACTGGTACAGGCCGAACTGGCTGTGCTGACCACCTTCGCCGACATCTGCGAACTCTCGCGCAACAAGCCCACCTCGGGTGAGTCCGCGAAGGACGAATCCGTCCACAGCCCCCGCGAGCACTTCCACACCTTCCTGCACTCACTCGACTCCGAGCGCGAAGGTTTGCCGGCGTCGTTCCGCACGAGACTCGAACGGGCACTTCGCCACTACGACGTCACCGATCTGGAAGATCGCCAGGCCGTCGAGGAAGCGGTGTACCGACTCTTCCTGGCTCTGCAGCGCATGGAAGCCCAAATCCCGGTCATTGCAGCACTTCTCGAAGGCTGGCTCGTCGGCGACAAGGCTCCCGGTTGCTCGGCTCAGGAGCTCAACGAGGTTCTCGATCGACTCATCGTCGCGACGCAGGTCCGCTACCCCGTCATCGGCGACGTCGCCCGCAACCTTCGCTTCCGGTTCTTCGACGAGCCGCGCATCCGCAAGGTTCGCGAAGACGTCTACGACGGAGTACGCGGCAACCTCGCCTACCTCGAAGAGCAGCCGGACGCTGCCGATTTCGACGAGCGAATCGCCAACCTCGTCGCCACTCCCGAACCGCTCCTGGACCTGTTGGGTCGAAAGATCGGCCTTGGCAACCGCGATGGCGGCCCTCTGCTCGAGGTCATCACGCGTCGCTACTACAAGATTCATTCCTTCGAAGACGTCCGCGTTTTCGAGCACGTCGACCGCCGTTTCGTGACCGGTAACTTCGACCTCAAGGGCGACGGGCTACATCTGGTCTCGACGGTGGCCGAATTCGACGCTCTCGGAACGGCTCTCGACGATGTCACCACGATCGCGCAGGATGCTCCATCCGGTCGCGGTCTGGTAGTCGACATCTACCTCGACTGGCCGAATCAGCCCGCCGACGGCGACACGCTCGTCGAGACGCTGCGCACCGAACTCTCGCGCAACGAGACGATCACGCGGTCCCGCCGCGCAACTGTGATCATCTGCAATCCGAATGGGGAGCCGGTCCGCTGGGTCACCTTCCGCCCGATCGACGGTGAACTGGTCGAGGACAACATCATCCGCGACATGCATCCGCTCACGGGTCAGCGTCTGGACATGTGGCGTCTGAAGAACTTCAACGGCAAGCGTCTGCCGGCTCCGGAGAACACCTACCTGTTCCACCTCTCCGCCAAGGAGAACCCGAAGGACGAGCGCCTGATCGCTCTCGCGGAAATCCGTGACGTGACACCGCAGCTCGACGACGAAGGCCAGATGGTTGCGCTTCCCGCCATCGAGCGCACACTTGCCGCGTGCCTCGACGGCATCCGCCGTGCGCAGTCCCAGCGCGGAGACAAGCGTCGACTGGCAGCCAACCGCGTCGTGCTCTACGTGTGGCCGGTCGCCGACGTTCCCAGCGAACGCTTCTCCGTGATCGCTCAGAACGCAGCCCGACTGACCGTCGGCGCCGGGCTAGAAGAGATCACACTCATCACCCGCCTGAAGGACCGAAAGGGCGGCGCGCCCAAGGAAGTTGCACTGCGATTCTCCTACCGCGCAGGTGCCGGTGTGGTCATCAACAAGACCACGCCTCCCACTGAACCGCTGCTCCCCCTCGACGCGTACGCCCAGAAGGTCCAGAGTTCGCGGGCACGCGGCACGGTGTACCCGTACGAGCTGATTCCGCTCCTGACCGGCACCAAGGGCACCTTCGTCGAGCACGACTTCGACGAAGCGGGCGTCCTCTCACCTGTCGAGCGTCCGTACGGGCTCAACAAGGCCGGCATCGTCGTCGGCCTCGTGAACACTCCGACGCCGCGCTATCCCGAGGGAATGACCCGTGTCGCGCTCTTCGGTGACCCCACCAAGGCGCTCGGTACCGTGGCCGAGGCCGAATGCTCACGCGTGGTCGCTGCCATCGACCTGGCCGAGAAGTTGAACGCTCCGGTCGAGTGGTTTGCACTGTCCTCGGGTGCCACCATCTCGATGGAGAGCGGCACCGAGAACATGGACTGGGTCTCCCGTGGCCTGCGCCGGATCATCACCTTCACCCAGAACGGCGGCGAAATCAATATCGTCGTCACGGGAATCAACGTCGGCGCTCAGCCCTACTGGAACGCCGAAGCCACCATGTTGATGCACACCAAGGGCATTCTGGTGATGACCCCGGACAGCGCGATGGTGCTGACCGGCAAGCAGTCTCTCGACTACTCCGGTGGTGTGTCGGCCGAGGACAACTTCGGTATCGGTGGTTACGACCGCGTCATGGGCCCCAACGGCCAGGCGCAGTACTGGGCCCCCGACCTCACTGCGGCGTGCGAGATCCTGTTCCGTCACTACGCACACTCGTACCTCGCTCCCGGCGAACGGTTCCCGCGTCGCGCAGCGACGACGGACCCCATCGATCGCGACGTACGTAGCTTCCCGCACACCCACCCGTCGAGCGACTTCGAGACGGTCGGCGACATCTTCTCCTCGGCGAAGAACCCGGATCGCAAGAAGCCCTTCGACATTCGCACCGTGATGCGGTCGGTGGTCGACCAGGACCACTCGGTTCTCGAGCGTTGGGCCGACATGGCCGGCGCCGACACCTCGGTCGTTCTGGACGCGCACCTCGCCGGACATCCGGTCACAGTGGTGGGCATCGAATCCCGCGCGATCCCACGTAAGGGGCACTTCCCCGCCGACGGTCCCGACACCTGGACGTCGGGAACGCTGTTCCCGAACTCGTCGAAGAAGACTGCCCGCGCGATCAATGCTGCGAGCGGCAACCGTCCGATCGTGGTGCTGGCCAACCTGTCCGGCTTCGACGGTTCCCCGGAGTCGCTGCGCAACATCCAGCTCGAGTACGGCGCCGAGATCGGCCGCGCCATCGTCAACTTCGACGGACCGATCGTGTTCTGCGTCGTTTCCCGCTACCACGGCGGCGCGTTCGTCGTATTCTCCGGTGCGCTCAACGACAACATGGAAGTTCTTGCTGTCGAAGGTTCGTTCGCCTCGGTACTCGGCGGCGCCCCCGCCGCCGCAGTGGTCTTCACCCGTGAGGTGAACACCCGCACCAACAACGACCCGAAGGTGCAGCAACTGGAAGCAGACTTGGCAGCAGCCAAGGACGACACGGAGAAAGCACACCTGCGCGTCGAACTGAACGCTCAGCGCATCGCCGTCCGCTCCGACAAGCTCGGCGAAGTGGCATCCGAATTCGAAGCGATCCACAACATCCAGCGGGCCCGAGAGGTCGGCTCGGTGGATGAGATCGTCCCTGCCGCAGAACTGCGTCCGCAGATCATCGCAGCAGTCGAACGCGGCATGAAGCGCGCACTCGCGCAGTAAGTTTCTCCGCACGTCGAGCGGTCCCGCGAAATGCGGGGCCGCTCGATTTGTGTCCGCACCGCGCCGGCATCAGACGCCCTCGAGCGCCTCTCCGATCTCTTCGAGGACGTGATTGTGCTGCTCTGTTGCGAGCAGATGCCCCGCCGCGATGGTGACTGCCACGGGCCACTCGATGATCTCGAACGCAACCATCAGTCCCATCACCGCAAAATAGGCGATCTGCTCGGGTCTCGGAACCGGAATGGCACCGACGATCGGTAGCTCCAACTCGAAGCTCCGAGCCGAACGGACGGATTCCACTACCGCGCGGTGATCGACGGGGTTCGTGTGGTCGACGGTGTTCTGGGACATGTCACGATTCCTCAGGATTCATCTCGGGTCGCCCGGGAGTTCGGCGACGTGTCACTTCCAGCAGCGACGCTCACAAGCGTGTCCGATTCACCGGTTTCCGCTTCTTTGATTTCCGCTTCGCTGATTTCCACGCTGTCGCGAGCGCTGACTCCCCCGGTTCGGGAGGTGTACGCGGTGCTCGTCCGCGTCGGGATCTTGCGAATCGTCGACTGACCTTCCGCGCTCTCCTCAGTTCCAGTCTCCTCAGTTGCGGCGATCCGCTCCAACACCCGCGGAGCCAGCGCCGCCAGCAGCGTCGCTGCCGACGCACAGCCCACGGCTTGGCCCCACCCAATCGGACCGAGCGGCGTGCAACCGAGAAATTGGCTCACCACCGGTGTGCTGACGAGCGTCGCCAGCGCCGCAGCGGACCCGGCAACTGTTGCGACCACCAGCGGACTGCGCGATTCGAGCAGCGTCTGCCCCAGTTGGGTGCCCACCAGGGCAACCAACGCCACCGTCGACGCTCGCCGCCGCCTGCCGCTCGTCCGGGCCAGAAGCCACGCTGCCAGCGCACCGATTGCCGTGGCACCGCCGCGGACAGCGATCGTCTGCCACAACGCATGAGTGTCCATCTGTTCGGACTTCTCGGATCCGTTCTCGGACGGGGTGCTCACCGCAAGCGCAGCAGCGGGCAAGGCGTCCGTCATCAGATTGACCAGTAGCAACTGCCTTGCGTTGAGCGGTGATTCGCCGGACAGCGCAGAACCGATCAGAGCGAATGCGACTTCACCCGCGTTGCCTCCGAGCAAAACCCCCACCGCTGATCTGACCCGCCGCCACAATTGACTGCCCTCGTCCAATGCGTCGGTCAATCCGCCGACACGGCCGTCGAGGAGCACGATGTCTGCGGCGCCGCGCGCCGGATCGCTGTCAGTCGACGCCACCCCGATTCCCACGCTGGAAACTCGGATCGCCGCAGCATCGTTCGCGCCGTCACCGACCATGGCGCACACGCGCCCGTCAGTCTCCAACGCTTGCACGATCTCGACCTTCTGCTCGGGTGTCACGCGCGCAAAGACGCTGCTGCCGCGGACGGCGTTCCGTCGTTCTGCGCGAGAGAAGTTCTCCCAGTCCGGACCGGTGACCACGTCCTCACGCGCCACATCCATCCCCAGTTCGGTGGCGACCGCCGCCGCTGTTGTCGGATGATCCCCGGTCAGCACGCGCACTTGCTGTCCGTTGCCTTGAAGTTCTCGAACAAGTTGCGTTGCTTCGGGTCTGAGCGTGTCCGAGAGTCCGAGAAGGCCGACCGCTTCCAACCCCTCGGAGCAACACTGTTCGAGAAATTCCGAGTCCTCCGCAGCGCGTCGCGCATCGTGTTCCGACAACTCGCGCTGTGCGACGGCAACCACCCGCAGTCCGCGTCCGGCCATGCTCTGAACGTGGCTCGCCGACACAGCATTCGGATCCCGCCCTGCCTCCGCCACGAATTCCGGTGAACCCTTCAGTGCGATCCGTCTGCCCAGTAGGGCTGCCGAGTACGGCCGCCCAGACCTGAACGGAACGAGGTTGAGCGCGTCGGCATCACCGAAAACCCGAGCCTCGTCCAGAGCTTGTTCGGCTGCATCGACGACGGCGGCGTCCGTCGAATGAAACACGCGATCGTCGCGACTTCCCAGAGCACTGCGCGCCGCAACTTCCAAAATCTCACTTTCGCCCCAACCGTCGACGCGTTCGACCGCGGCCACCCGTAGCTTGTTCTCACTGAGGGTTCCGGTCTTGTCGAAGCAGACCACGTCGACACGCCCGAGCGCTTCGATCGAACGTGGAGCACGCACCAACACTCCTGCTGCAGTGAGCCTTCGAGCTGCCGCCTGCTGAGCCAGGGTCGCAACCAGAGGCAATCCCTCCGGCACGGCGGCCACGGCAACGGCCACGCCTCCGGTGACGGCGCGGCGCAGACCGGTACCACGAATCAGACCCGCGACTGTCACCAACGCTCCGCCGCCGATACTGGCCGGCAGAGTCGCCCTGGTGAGTTCGCGCAGTCTGTTGGTCAGGCCCACAGCAGGTCCGGATCGGGATACACCGACATCGGCGCGCCTGGTCACCGTTCGAGCTCCGGTGGCCGTGACCACGCCACGACCGGAGCCGGCAAGCACTGTTGTCCCGGTATAGGCCATGCACCTTCGCTCGGCCAGGGGCATCCCAGGGGTCGGGTCGGTCTGTTTGTCGACGGGCATGGACTCCCCCGTCAACGACGACTCGTCGTCTTCCAGCGATTCGGCGATCAACAGTCGACAATCGGCGGGCACGATGTCCCCGGACTCGAGGGCCACGACGTCACCGAGTTCGAGCGCGTCTGCCGCAGTCTCGACCTCGCCAATGTTGGTTACTCGCCGAGCTACCGGTTCCTGAGTCCGCAAAAGTCGCTGCACTGCCCGTTCCGAATGAAGTCGTTGAACAGCGGACATCGCGGCATTGCCGACCAAAACCGAACCGACCAGGACGGCGTCTACCGGTGAACCGAGGACTGCACTGGCCGCCGAGCCGGTTGCCAACACCGGCGTGAGTGGATCCGCCAATTCTGTTCGCAACGCCGACAATCCGTCACGGATCAACCTGAAGCGTGCGGGCGCTCGCACACGAGCGTCGGCGCGCTGCGGCGTATGCCGGACGGATTCGGCGAGTTCGCGAACGACAGAATCACCGTCCATCTCATGCCAGCGATCGCTCGGAGCACCGACAGGGGCGGGAGCCTGAATCACAGATCGGGACAGGGTGTATCCGGTCCACAGTCCCGCGACCGAACCAGCCGTGACCGGCCCCGGCCCAGCCCCTCGAACTCCCGGAAGCATAATCAAGGCACCCAATGCCGAAGAACCCGAGGAGAGTTCGACGCCGCGCCTCGTCGCTGTTCGGGCAGCCGAGAGCGCATGGACGACCCGCCACGCCCCGGCCAAGTCGGTGTGGATGTCGGCACTCACGTGCTCGCCACTCGGTGGTGAAATCCCGATGCGCAGCACTGCCTGCCCCGCTATCGCCCTACTCGACACGATCGCAACTGTCCGACCCTCGGCCACCAACGCCGAGAGAGCTTCGCGCAGGCCGGCTTCGGGAGTCGATTGCGCCGGATAGAGCTCGTCGAATCCGCTTCGCAGTGATCCGAGCCCGTCGTCGTCGATCGTGGCCGCTGCGACCCCGCTCGCGCGTATCTCACCTATCAGTGATTCCGCCAACCCTTTTCGCACCGGTCTTACGACAACTTCGGCGCCGTCGATGCGGTGTCTTCCGACCCCGAGCGAGCCGGCGTCAAGCGCTTCCCTGGCATGTGCCCACACCACGACGCGGTCCGACTCGGACACCTCTCGTATGTCGGAAACCCGGAGCGCGTCGTCGAAAAGGACACTCGGATCGACGAGGACGGTATCGACGCGATCGAGCATGCGTAGAGCCGCAGGGTCCGAAACGGCGACGTGGTGCGTCCGCCACAGACCGTATAACAAACCAGCAGCGAACGATTCGCGTGACATCCGAAGCGGCCGCGGCGCCGAAACCTTGATGCTCGTCGCAACGGTGTCACCGCCGGCAGACACGGTAGCCAGTGCAGCCCCAGCCGCCAGCTGAACCCCAGCGATCCTGTCGGCATAACGCTCCCCCGGACCACTCGGGTCACGCCTCGTGGAAGCACCGCGACCGCCAGGTTCGAGTCGCCACACCAGCCGAGAGTTTCGCGCCGCCAGAGTTTCGCGTAGCAGCATCGTCCGCAGCCCGAAATCCACGCCCAATGACGCAGGCGCGTAGGTCAGAACATCCGCGAACGACGTCGCCGACTCCAATGCGAAGTCGGTGAGCGAACGGCCGAGGCGCTGTTCGATTCGCCGACGCACCCGGGGTTGATAATTGATCGCCGACACCGCCGCCGAGACATAGGCGGAACCCGGCATTCGCGGGGCACGAAGAATCGATCCCGCTGCTGCAGGAATCATCCCGACGCCCGCCAGCGCAAGAGTGCCAGTCCGCAGCGCCACGTCACTGACAGCGGTTCGCGGAATCGTCGAACCACCGACCAACGCCAGACCAGACAACGCCAGGCGCGGCGGCAAAGTTGCCACCGACACCGCACGCCGGGCCATCGCTGAGAACATCAGTGAGTGGATCGAGTGTGCGAAGAACTGTGAGTTCGATCCTGCGACCGACTGGCCGCCTTGTGGGAGTTTCCGCTCGATTCCTTCTTTGCCGGTTCCGTCTTGGTCGCGCGCCCAACCGCCTTGACCGCATGATCGGGTCGCGCGCTCTTGCGATCCCATTCGTGAAGTACCAGGGCCGTGCCGCCGACCGCCAAGAGCACCGGCCACTCCACCAATCCCGCCGCGCCGACGGCGGCCATCGTGAGAACCGCGGTCGGCGTCGAGGAACTACCCGCACGAATTCCGTCTCGGACGCCCTCCGCCGTTCCGCGTATCCCGCCCGTCACTCCACCGATCACTCCACCACCGACGGCTCCAGCCACCGTCGTCGTTGCGTCTGCCACACCACGAACGACGCGGGTGGCTTCGTCCACAATCATCATCGGACGCTCCTATCAGCAGTCCATCGAAGAATTCAGTATTTGAGGCCATACCCAACACCGACGGCGGCAATCACGATCCGATACATTTTTCGGCGAACCTGGCGAGGGCGCGCCATCGTCAGCGCCGTGAGAGGGTACGGTGCGGGATGCAGCGACCACCTTCATCGACGGGAGTTCCACACAGTGGCGATCATCGGAAATTCGGACCTCGACATCTTCCGACTTAGCTTGGGCGGCAACCCTTTCGGATGGACAGCAGACGAGAAGACGTCCTTCGAGATCCTCGACTCGTTCGCCGAAGCCGGTGCAAACTTCATCGACACCTCCGACTCGTACACGGCGTCGGCTCCCGGCAATTCCGGCGGGGAATCCGAAACGATCATCGGGAAATGGATCACCGATCGGGGACTGCAGAACGACATCGTCGTCGCCACCAAGGTGGGTAGCCATCCCGATTTCAAGGGACTGAAGGCCGACAACATCGCGGCCGCAGCTGAGGCGTCGCTGCAGCGCCTGCAGACGGACTGCATCGATCTGTACTACGCACATTTCGACGACCCGCAGACTCCGCTCGAGGAAACTCTCGAAGCCTTCAATGCGTTGGTCGTCGCGGGCAAGGTTCGCTATCTCGGAATCTCCAACTACAGCCCCGACCGCGTCCGGGAGTGGCTGCGGATCACCGAGGAGAACGGTTACGCCGCGCCCATCGCGCTGCAACCGCACTACAACCTGGTGCACCGCAAGTCGTACGAACCCGAACTCGCGCAGATCGCCACCGACAACAACATCAGCGTCTTCCCGTACTTCGCTCTCGCTTCCGGCTTCCTGACCGGAAAGTACAAGACCCGCGCGGACATCGAAGGCAGCTCCCGCGAACGACTGACCGCCGGATACTTCAGCGACGCCGGACTCGACGTCGTCGCGGAACTGGCAACAATCGCGCAGGCACACGACAGCGAGATCTCGACCGTCGCGCTGGCTTGGCTGCTGACTCGACCTGGCATCACCGCACCGATCGCGAGCGTCAGCCGGCCGGAGCAACTCCCGGCGCTACTGGACGCCCCGAATCTGGTGCTGTCGTCGAATGAATTGGACACTCTCGAACGGGTGTCGGCGGCAGTCGGCGCCTGAAATCAGGCAGTTTTGAGATGAGCGCCGAGGGCCGTGTTGTTGATCGTCCAGAACGACCAGCCGTCATGGCTCTCGGTGTCGCCTGAAATGTGACCGGTCACGGCATTGGCGGCCGCGGTCGGATCAGGGAATCGGCGGCCTTCCATCGGTCCGCGCATGATCTCGACGACCTCGGTGCTTTCGTCGAAGCGTCCGACCCAGCGGTATCCATGGCAATCAGCCGTCATCTCGAGGCGATTGTCGACAACTTCGATCTCCTCGACACCGCTGGCGCGACGCTTCTTCGCGGCGACCGGCGACGTCTTGCGCTTGGTCGCAACCGGGGCCTCCACGTAAATGCTCGGATCCTTGACCGCGGCCAGTCCCAGCGCATCCCAACGATCGTGACCGTGCACGACGCGTCCGCGCGGAATCGCGTGATGTCCGGTGCGATTGCGTCCGGGGCTGTCCATGATCCACAGGTCGACCTCGGCACGGATGTCGTCCGCGACCTCGTTGGAGGGCAGCATGAAGAACTCGTGCGGGTCTGCAGCCAGGTCGACGAATACCCAGAACTCGGAGCGCGTGTCGTCGCTCTCGAGCGACTCGTCCTGACGCCTGGCCTGCCAGTCACCGTCGAGCTTGGAACGCACTCGGACGATTCGGCTGATGCCGTCTGCGCCTGTCACCTCGACGGGATTACGACGTGAGTGCGTGAGGCGGACAGCCTTGCCCCCACGCTGCGTAGCTTCGGAAATGAACGCATTGATGCCGCGGCTTGCGGTGTCTTCCATGATCGACCTGTCTCGAGCGGGTACGCCCGCATCACCGGATCGGCATCGGGGTCGAGCAAAGAGCGAATTCTCGGCCTGTTCTTCGATCGTGCGGCCGGTCAGTACCTTCGACCTTACAGCTCCGGCGACAGCCTGACTACGGCGCCCGACGCTCGTTCCCGGAGGTCAGCAGTGCAATGTCCCCGTAAAGAGCCGCCCGGTGAGCGAACATCAGTTCTTCCACACCGTCGAATTGATCCCCGACGTAGTGCGTGTTGGCAGCCGAAAGTTCACGTGAACCAGAGCGCGCGAGTAGGTCGTCGATCCGGCTGTCGAGGCTCGCTGCATGCGCAACCGCGCGCTGCGAACTCAACTGATCCTCGGCCCGTGCGACCAGGTCACCGATCCGCGCGAGCGCCGCGACGCGCTCGACCAGCTGGTCCCAGACCGTGCCGAGCGCTTCCCTTCGCGAAGCGATTCCGGCTCGGGTTCCCTCGTCGCGTGCCAGCGCAGCCGCGTCGTCCAGCTCTGCGAGTATCGAACGCAGCGCTACGGTATCGACCGCGATCTGCGTGATCTCGTCTGCCAAGTCCAGTTGATTACGTTGAATGACGAAGTGATCGGAATGCCACGCGCTGGAACTCTCGATCCGGTCGAAAAGATTCCCGGCGAGGTAAAGCAGTGCGTCGTACTCACCGGCGCGTCCTTCGGGTTCGGAATCGACCAGTCCGTCGAGGACTTCCGCGATGCGTCTTCCGGCATCGGCGATGACACCGGTTCCCTGGACCTTCCCGAACTGGGCGGCGAGTTTGTCGAGTGCTGCGTTTCCACTGCTGGCCACGACACCGAGACCCACCGGCAGCTTGGCTGGAACCGGCGTACAGGTGAGCCCGGCAAAGAGAGCCTCGCGCTGCTCGACGTCGAGATGGAGACCGTCGCGGCGGTCCTTGCGGATGGCACGGACGCTGCTCGCGAAATGACGATTGGAATGCACGATCGCCGATCGCATCGACTGAACGCGCTTGTCCAGCGTCTGCACCCGCCGTTCGAGGACAACCTGAACTGGACCGATGCGTGTCGCGAGCAGTCGACGCCTGGTGCGGGCCAGCTCGTCGGTGAGATACCTCAACTCCGAAAAGCCGCCGATCTCCGGGAACGAACGTCCGACACCGCGCCGGTTCGCCAGGATCGACCGCGTCGACTCGTCCGCATAGCCGCCGGCGATCAGCAATGCGACATCGTCGGACAACTCCGGCCGGTTCGACTCGACGGTCCCCGCCGCACACCACTCCCTGACTCGGGTGGAGATGAGCGTTCGCCGTTCGGTCACCGACGCCACGACAAAGACGTCGCCATTTCCGTCTGCCATCTCACGGCCATCCGTCATCTCACGCCTCCTGCTGGGTGCCGGTTACCACTGTTCCAGAATCCGCCGACACGCGCCCGAACGCGCTCCTATCTGCCCGCTACGCAGCCATCAAGCTTCGCTAAGCCGCCATCACGATCTCGAACCGAGTCAGGAACTCGTCCACATCCGAGGCGGATATGGGGAGCGGTGGTCGAATCTTCAGTACATTGCCGTGCTTACCCGTCGCCGATATCAACACTCCGTGCGCACGTAATCCGTTGACAATGTCGAGTGCACCGGACGGGTCCGGCTCACCCGAGTCCGCGTCGACCACATCCACCCCGACAAACAACCCTGCGCCGCGAATCGCACCCACGCTCGGGTTGCGGTGGACGGACGTGCGCAGGCCATCTGCTAGTCGATCTCCCATCACTGCGGCGTTCTCCATCAGCTCTTCTTCCCGAATCACATCGAGCACCGCCTGCGCCGCAGCAATCGACACCGCATTGCCGCCGAACGTGTTGAAGTACCGGAGCTCGCCCGCGGTCAGCCCAACCAAGTTGTCTCCGAGTACCACTCCGGCGAGAGGTACCCCGCCGGCCATCGGTTTCCCGAGAGTGACCAGATCTGCGTCCACTCCGTGCCGCGTAAACCCCCACAGACTGGACCCCAGCCGACCGAAGCCAGGCTGAACCTCATCTGCGATAAGCAAGCCACCAGCCCGGCGAACCCGATCGACAGCCGTCGCGAGGAACGAGTCGGTCAGTACTCCGTCGGAAGCAAAGATCGTGTCGACAAGTAGTGCCGCCAGTCCGATGCCATCGCGGTTCAGTCCGTCGATGCATTCCTGAACGCGATCTGCAAACCAGGATTCTCGGTCCGCCTCTTCGACAATGCGTGCGTCCGGCAACGGCACGACGCGTACCCACTGCGCATCGCCAAAGGCAGCAGAACCCATTGATGGCGAGCACGCGGCAATATTGATCGTGCCGCCGTGATAGGCATTTTCGGTGACGATGACACCAGTCTTCCCCGTTGCTTCCCGCGCAATTCGCAAGGCGAGATCGTTGGCCTCCGAACCCGTACACGTGAACATCACAGTGGAGAGCCGATTCGGGAACGTGGAGACCAAATCTTCTGCGTACTCGACTAGCGCCTCGTTCAGATAACGGGTGTGAGTGTTCAATTCGGCAATCTGTCTACGCACAGCGTCAACGACTTTGGGGTGCGCGTGTCCGACGCTCGCTACATTGTTGTACATGTCGAGATACGTGGTGCCGTCGCGATCGTGAAGTCGAAGACCCTGCGCCCGAACAATTTCCACTGGGTTTCGATACATCAACGGCGATGCCGGACCGAGAACGTCGGCCCTACGTTTGATCAGATTTCGAGTTCGCGCATCGAGTCCTGGAGCGTTCGCGGGCACGTAGCCGTTCACGTCGAGTGGCGAGACACGCGATGTGCTCGCATCCTGAAAGTGAGCCGTCATCAAATCCTCCGAAGTGTGTATACGAAATAGACTGTCCAACTGCACCGTTCAGACCGAGGCAAGCCACAAGGCCCATCGTGGATCGGACATCTTTGCCCGGGCGCGCATCAGCTTCCACACTCCGTACTTGTGATAGTCGAAGTCCCAACCGGAATTGAGTCGATTGTTGATGCACCCCCACAGTCCCCACTTGACGTCTGCCAACGCCCCGAACAAATGAACACGTGACACGACCGACCAGTCTTTACTCCCGTAGAAGGCTTCGATCAGTTCCAGCGTTCGCCGCTCGTCGAAGAACATTTCGGTCACGAAGATCGCCAACTCATAGGCTCTGTCATTGTTGGCGGCGAACTCGTAGTCGACAAGTTTGAGCGGCTGACCGTCCGAATACAAGAAGTTTCCTGGCATCGGATCGTTATGGCACGGAACCAGATCCAGACCGGAAGCCAACAAGGCAGACTTTGCGGTGTGATACTCACGCTCGATCAGGGCGAAGTCCCGAGGAAGCATCACACCGTGTTCGCGCGCCTGATCGAGATGCTCGTCGATCATGTCGAAAATCGTCTTCGTCAGGGACATCAGCGGGGCCGAGTGCAGCGTCCGATACAGGTCGACGATCTGCAACGCGACCTCCGAACGCTTGAGATCTCCGTTGGTGCAGCCGCGATACCCTTCCATGTACTCGATCACCTCGATTCCCGTTCGACGATCGAACAGAATCATCTCCGGAGCTATTCCCAGCGAACCCGCCAGCATCGCGGCCTCATTCGCCGCAACGCGATCGACAAACGACTCACTTCCGGCACCGGGAATTTTCAAGAAGTACCGGCGGTCGATTCCCCCGACAGTGATTCGCCAATTGCTGTTCTGAAGGCCACCGTGCACCGGCGAGTACCGGATCTCCCGTCCGCGCCAGTCGGAGATCGACGCCAAGGCTTCTTCGACACCCCTCTCGAAATCCGTTCGAGCAGTACCACATACACGCTCGTCGGCTGCGCAGTGCGCAAGGTCAGGTTGCTGAGTGTTCTCGGTCATGGTCATCCTTGCCTCACAGGTTGCGGACTCGGTCGTCGAAATGCGGATCGCGCAAGCCGATTCGCGCGCGTAGGAACTGCCAATCTGCGAACTTCGAGTACTCCAAGGTTCCGGGTCGAAGTGCGTCGACGTAGGAACCGATCAGACCCCACTTCACCGAGTCTGCGATTCCGTAGACTCGACTGCGATCAAACAGGCTTGAATCCCAATCTCCCCAATACAATTCAAAAACAGGGCGCGCGTCGAAATCTGACGGGGTCAGTTCCGCGAGCATGACGCCGAGTTCCTGTAACGGATCCATCATCGCCGCACAATCCCAGTCAACCAATCTCAACGATGCATCGTTTTTCATGACCATCACATTCGAAACATTGCCGTCGCCGTGGCACGGAACTGCATCGAATCCGCGACTCGCTATTCGCGATCTGGCGGGTTCCAAGGTCCGAAGCATCCAATCGAGGTCATTCGGCAGTGATGAGCCAGCGCGCTGCGCGATGAGCAGTGCGGCATCAAGATCGTCGAAGACCGTTGCTGTGCGCGCAAATGGAGGCAATGTGTGGACGGCCCGCCGTAACTCCACCAGACGTTCGATCGCCTTCGGGTCATCGAAGAGATCAAGCGTTGCCGTCGATGCCGCCTGCCCCAGATCGTCCATCACCAGCACTCCCGTTGCCGCATTCGAGTGACGGACACGAGGTCCGATACCCGCGAGCCCGGCCGAGATGGCGGCCTGGAATGAGGCTCCGACGTCAACGTAGTCGAGCGAATGCTCTTGCATTACTTTGACGAAGACCCGATCGTCGCCACCCGAGTTCGGCGCCGCGCCCTCGACGATCCAATGAGCTGAATCCGCGCCCCACCAACTCGGACTCGCCATCACAGGCGATCCCGCGTCCAGAGCCACGTGAGTGTCGAGAAAGAGTCCGCCTACCGACAATTCTTGCCGAACAAGCTGTTTCGTGTCGATCATCGGGCACCTCCCGACACACCGAGCGCAAGATCGGGCCAATTCATATCGAATCGTCGTCTGTCCTCGAGCCATTTAGTCATCGCGAGAACATCTGTATCCGCAAATCGAGACCCGACGATCTGCACTCCTACCGGACACCCTTCAAGCATTCCGAAACACAGCGTCGACGCTGGTTGCCCAGTCTGATTGAACCACGCGGTGAAACTGCAATGTGCCAAGGGCCGTTCAGGGTCGAGGCCGACCGTATCAGCGGCGAAACCCACCACGGGGATTACCGGACTGATCACGAAGTCATACGGTTCGAGATGCCGTTGGATCCGCATCTGCGCCGCATTGACCGCCTCCAGATCGCGTGAATAATCGGTAGCGCTCGCGAAGGACGCAGGTTCGGCCCACGCGGATACTGCACCGATCACCTCCCCTCGTCGTTCCTCAGGTATCGACTCCCACTCCGCCCGGGCGCGCACTTGGAACAAGCGATCCAATGGTGCGTATGGATCGGAATCGAACGGCGGGGTCACCCTCGTCACCTTTGCCCCCGCAACGGCAAATACCTGCGCCGCGGCGTCTACCACTGCCACAACCGCAGCGTCTGCTTCGTATCCATATCCCATGTCGGTCATCACCCCGATTCTCAGTCCTCGTACGTCTGCCTCCCACTGTGATTCCTCAATGGATTCCGCTGGGAGCGACCACGCGTCACGGCGGTCAGGGCGCGCAATAGCCCGGTACATGGCGATGGCCTCATCAACTGTCCTGGCCATCGGACCAGGTGAGCGCATCATCGAAGACGGTAGATGCGGAATCCTCCCCTGAGTCGGTTTGAGCGCAACCAAGCCACAGTGTCCGGCTGGCAGACGCACCGAACCCGCGATATCCGTCCCGACAGCGGCGTAGCCGATGCCGGCCGCAAGGCTCGCACCCGCTCCCGCGCTCGACCCGCCCGTATTGCGGGAGAGGTCCCAAGGATTGCGCACGATGCCGTACAGCGAACTGACTCCGGCAGCCATCATGCCGAAGTCCGGCATCGTCGTCTTGCCCACGATGACGGCACCTGCCTCCTTCAATCGCGCCGCAGGCGGTGAATCAACTTCTGCATCAGGAACATTCGTGTGAGCGGCGCTCCCGTGACGCCACGGCATGCCGACAGCATTCACACTGTCCTTGATGGTGACCGGAACTCCATCGAGACTGCTCAACGCGTTGCCGCTAGCCCATCGCGACGTCGATTCTGCCGCCGCGGCCCGTGCGCCATCTGCATCGACCATTGCCATTGCGTTGATCGACGGATTCACGGCATCGACCAACTCGAGGGTCGCGCCCAATGCATCCAGGGGTGTGAACTCACCTGTTCGGTACCCCTCGACGAGGGACGACATGTTCTGAGGAAGTACCTTGTCCATCACGACTGCTCCTGTTCCGACGACAATCCTTCTACTACAAGCCGTTCGAGTACACCCGTCAACACGTTCAGCCCAGCCAACAGATCTTCGGGTTCGGTGTATTCGATCTCCGAATGCGAGACGCCGCCGACGCTCGGCACGAACAACATCACCGTCGGCATCAAGTCTTTGAGATTGATCGAATCGTGCCCCGCTCTGGTGAGCATTCTCCGGGCGCTCAGACCCAATCCGTCGGCAATCGATTCGGACAACTCGATACCGGCGCGATGGTAAGGCGTGCTGGGGCGCAGCGAGCCAGACTCGACGTCGACGGAGACTTCGCCGCGGGCTTCGATATCGGTTCTCGCCTGGAGAAACAGCTCATGAGCCTTGGCAAGAGTTGTTTCATCACTTGACCGGATGTCAACTGCCATGACTACGTCGGACGCCACCACTACGGGCGAGTTCGGCTCGACTGTCAATTTGCTGATCGACGTGAGAACAACTCCTGGAGGGAACGCCGACGCCACCTCACGAGTCGCCACGATCATCTGCGCTGCGCCGAGGAGGGCGTCTCGGCGGTCTTCGATCAGCGTGGCCCCGGTGTGTGCCTGTTCACCACGAATTCGAACGCGATACTTGCGCACCGCCCAGTTGGCCGTGACCACGCCGATCGAGATCTCTTCGTCTTCGAGAACCCGACCTTGCTCGATATGGATTTCCACGTACGCCTTGCACATCGGTGGCTCGTCCGCACCGAGATAGCCGATGTTCCGCAGTGCGGTGCGGACTGTACATCCGTCAGCATCGACGACGTCGAGGATCTTCTCCGCAGTGAACTTCCCCGTGAAAACTCCACTACCCATCAGACTAGGGCTGAACCTACATCCTTCCTCGTTGAACCAGTCGACAACTGTGAGGTTGAATGCGGGTCTGATCTTTCCAGCGGCTACTCGTTCAGCAACAGTGGTCGCCGCATGCGCCCCGGCGAGAACGCCGTAGGCCCCGTCGAAGCGGCCTGCCTTCGGCTGGCTGTCGAGATGCGAGCCAACCAACACGTGGGGAGCCCCCTCTATCCATTCCAAGGAACCGAACAGGTTGCCCACGGCATCTACTCGGCAGCGGAAACCGTTCTTCGTCAACCACATACGGAACCAGTCCCTGGTCAGTCCGTCTGCTTCGCTACCAGCTTGACGCTCGACTCCACCGTTCGCGGTAGCACCGAATCCCGACATCGTGTCGAAGTCTGCGAGGAATTCAGACATTCGATACCCTCACCGACGAATCCTCCACCGCCGAGGCTTGATTCGGCACTACCGAACGTGCAGCGATATCGAACATCTCGCCTACCCGAATTCGCTCGGCATTCGAGATTCCGGTCAGAGCAGAGACCACTAGGAAAACTACGAGGTTGACAGCCATTCCGACCACACCGCCGGTCAATGAGCCGAGTCCCGCAATGTCATCCGGGTAGATGAAGGTCAACACCAGCGCGATACCGAAACCGGAGAGCATTCCCGAGATTGCGCCGTATTTATTGCCACCGCGCCAGAAGATTCCGAAGAACAGCGGTACGGCCAATTGGACAACGCCTTGATACGAGATTTGTGCGAGGAGTTGCAACCGCGTCATGTCATACGTCGCGTAGGCAACTACCCCTGCCAGCGCCATGAAGCCCACCATGCTGACTTTGGCGACAACGGTCAGCGCGGAGTCGGACAGATTGCGTTTGTCCGAGTTGACGAGATCGTTCGCAATTTGCAGACCGCACACCTGAACGCTTCCATCGATGTGCCCCATGGACGCCGCAAACACCATTGTCACGCCCAGGCCTAGGAGCCACGTTCCCCCGTACGACTCCATGATCGTGAACCACGCGGCCTGAGGGTTGGCGATAACTTCCGGCATCTGGGACGCTGCGATACCCAACAGCATCAACAGCGTGTAAAACACACTCGAAATCAGCACGGTACGGATAGTCCCCGCCTTCACTGCACGGACTCCCGAAGCCGAGTAGATCCGTTGGAAACTCATCGGCCAGCACAGCGATCCGACTACGCCGGTAAAGATCAGACTGAAGAGATAGAACGGCCCATAAGCATCGCCGTCGCCAGGTACCCGCAGAAATTCGATCGGGACCTGCGCCAGCGCACTCATACTGATCGGGCCGCCGGCGACACCGGACAAAAGAACTAGACAGACAAGTGCTGCAATCACATATGCGACGATCCCCTGGAACGCATCGGTCATGATCAACCCACGCATACCCATCTTCACTGTCCAGTACTGACGGATCAGGATCAGCGCCAATCCGACAAGCAGGCAGGTGGTCACCGACCATCGACCCTCACTCGCGTATTGAAATACCTCCCCCAACGCCTGCATTCCGAGAACCACCCACGGGAATACCGAGACGATTCCGATAAGACTGGCGATCATCTTCACGGATCGTGAATTGAACCGCAAACCAAGAAGATCCGGCTGTGATCGAAGATTGTATCGAGCGCCCCACCGCCATGCTCTGGTCGCCATGAAGTACATCATCGCGACACCGAGACTGGAGTAGGCAAGGCCGTAAAATCCGAAAACTCCTGCACCCGCGGCCATCCCGAAGAATGCGATGAACACCGCGCCAGGCCACCAGGAATTCACGTAGCACATCGCCACGTACCAGGGACCGTAGCTACGACCACCGACCGAGTACTCCTCGAACGTCGGTTTCGTTTTCTGTTGGGTCGCATAGAGAATGAAGAGCACTCCGGCATAGAACAACGCCAGCATTCCGAGCATGATCGCCATGTCATTCTCCATTCGGACCGGCCGGCGTGAGTGCCAGCTCTTCGTCAAGTTCACCGCGGAGGTCTTCGACCAGGTACAGGCCCCACAGTCCCAACCCCAGAACCAGCGCGTCGAGAATCCAGTACATGATGCTGAACGGGATTCCGAACACCAGCGTCGAAACTCCACTGCCCCAGAGATAAAGGGGCGGGAAAAGTGCAAACAGCAGCGCAATACCGTAAACGGACCCGAAGAACACCATGATCATTCGGTGACTGAGCCCGCGGATGAAATCCTTCATCGGACCTTCCCTCAGTTGACGAGCTGGCGAATAGGGTCGTGCAGATGACCGTTTGATGCAATTCCGTTGCCACAGTCAAAGTTCCGTCGACCGTCAAGACTCGAGAAACGACCACCCGCCTCTTCGATGATCACCGGCATCGGCGCGAGGTCGTAAGCCTTGGTCGTGTAGTCGACGATCGCATCGGCGTGCCCGCAGGCGACCATTGCATAGCCGTACGCGTCGCCCCAGGTGCGGAGAATGACGCCTCGCGAGTTGAGATCGCGGATCGTATCCGGCTTCCAGTCCTCGAGCCACGTGGCCATCAGATATGCGCCGTCGAGATCTGTCCGGTCGGAGACAGCGGCAGGCTCGTCGTTTCTCCAGCATCCACCGCCTTTTTCCGCTGACACGAGCACGCCGGCACTAGGCAGATTGATCGCCCCGAACGTGATTTCACCGGCCTCTTCGTACGCGAGAAGGTTCGCATAGAGCGGCACCGAGTGGACAAACGACTTCGTTCCGTCGATCGGGTCGATGATCCACCGATTACCGCTCGAACCCTCAATGTCGTCGAACTCTTCTCCCATGATCCCGTCGTCGGGAAAGTTCTCGGACAGAGCGTTGCGAATCATCTGTTCGATCTCTTGATCCGCCTGTGTGACGGGCGATCCGTCCGACTTCGTGTCGACCCGAAGCGTCGACTTGTCGAACCAGTGCCTGGCGAGATCTCCTGCTTCTCGAGTGATCGCCAACGCGATCTCGGCACGGGTCGAAAGGATTCGATTCACTGCTGGTGCCCTCCATTCCCTGAATAGGAGTCCGAAAGCGACGACTTCGGACTCCTCAGAGATTCGGGCTAGACCATTTCTGGTTCTCTCACCAATTGTTAACGGCGTGTTACAGATCACACTTCGTGTTGTGATGGATCAAGTGCCTCACTAGTTTGAGGGTTCAACGAACTGCCGTATTGCGAGGTCACGCCATATGTCGATGATGGAGCAGACTCGATCTGCGCTGTTGCGGCTCGCTCAGGAACTCGAAGGTCGCTCAGTGGGGAAATTCCCGCCCGAGCGCGAACTGGCAGCACGACTGGGAACATCTCGCACGACAGTGCGCAGCGCACTCGATGCGCTGGAACGTGACGGATTGGTACATCGGGTCAAAGGGCGCGCAGGCGGTGCCTTTCTCACAAACGTCCATGCGGTCACCCCCACCCCGGAAGACGCACGGTCCCTGTGTGCGAGCCGACGCCTGTCCCGAAATCTGAATACAGTCATGGGCGTTCCGCAAATGCTTCAGGAACAAGGATTCCAAGATGGCACGAGGGTGCTGTCAGCACGTATGGAGCGGCCCAGCCCGCGAGCCGCTCAGGTACTCGGAGTTTCGCCGGACCGCGATGTGATTTCCTTGTTGCGCTTACGATTTGCCGACGGCGACACATTGTCTCTGGAACGGATGTATCTCGGCGATCCCGGTTGCCGCGATCTGCTCCGAACGCACATGGACTCTGTCTACGAAGCCCTGCGCTGTAAATTCGGAATCGACATCTCGGCCACCGATGAATCCATCGAACTGGCAGAGGTCAGCTCCTCAGTATCGATGCTTCTCGGACAACCGATGCCGGCCCCGGTTCTCAAGCTGGAACGAATCGGTTACGACCAGCACGAACGTCCCGTCGAGTACTCGGTAGACCTGTTCCGTGCCGACCGAACACGGCTGAGTGTGAGTACGCGGCCTGGACACCGCGTGTGAGCCCGGGCAGACCCTGCTCCCGAAGTCGACGCACCTCTGCCATACCGTAGGCGGGTGACCTCCCTGCGATCAGACGCGCAAGCAGGTCACTCGCGCGCACCGCGGACTCCTCCAGCGGTTCAACCACTACTTCCCGATCTCGCGATCGAACAACTCCAGTCGTTGTTGCAGGTACGTTCCTGGACTCTCGCGGAATGGTTCGCGATGGCCGACCAACGCGGATTCCTCGCGCCCGCGGCCAGTGTTCCGCTCTTCATGGAAGCCGCGCTGAAGTATCCCGAGCACCGCGAGGCGCTCCTTCGCCTCGCCGGTCGACGCGGGCAGTACCTGGCGGAGCAGAATCCCGATTGGGCCCAATTGCGGCGGATCGGGTCACGCCGGGACGAACTGTGGCTATCGCCCGATCCGAACGACCGTACGGCCTGGTTCGATTACATACGTACGGTCGACCCGGAACTGGCGAGCGAGGAGCTCGAGATCGCCTGGGACGACGAGCCCACCGCAAACCGCCTGCACTTCCTCGATCACCTCGAGGTCGGACTGGGTGAACACGATCACACCCTCCTCGAGCGTGCACTCGACGATCCAGCCGTGCGGGTTCGTGAGCGTGCAATTCAACTACTACGGCAACTCCCCCGATCTCCTTTTGCCTCTCGCATGGTCACTCGGGCTAAGTCGTGGGTCCGGCTCGAGACGAAGCCGTTGCGACCGCGCCTTGCCGTCCGGTTGCCAGGCTCGCTCGACGACCTCGCATTTCGTGACGGCATCGAAGACGTCCACTACAAGAACAAAGGCATCCGGCGCTGGTGGTTACGGCAAGTCGTGACCGCCACTCCACTGACGCTGTGGGAATCGATGGCCGGTTCGCCACGCGAGGCCCTCACCATCCCCATCGAGAAGCAATGGCGCACCGTGATGATCGAATCATGGACTGCTGCAACAGTTCTTCAGAAGAACACAGCGTGGGCATCGGCATTTCTGGAGCGGGACGGGCGCACGACCGACCGGAGAATCGTCGCCATCGCGGACCCACGCGAGCGCGTCGAATACATCGTTGCCGGCCACGCGGACGAATACCTTTTGGGCGTCGACGGCAGCGCACTACTCGACGGCATCGACCGTCCATGGCCCCTGGCCGTCGCCGAAAAGTTGTTGAACGCCTTGGAGAACGAAGCGATGGAGCATGCTGCGACGGGTGAGGACTTGGGCATTCACTCGCGACACAGTCACTTTTCCACTCTGCGAAGCGTGCAGGCGCGCTTCCCTTTCGAGGCGATACCACTGCTCCGCAGCGCCGCGTCCAGAACGAGCGACCCCGGCTGGCAACAAGCGTTCACCGACAGTGCGGTCAACATCGAGCAGCGTCGACTCCGCTTGGACGTCTTACGCTCTCACCGCTGAACGACGAAGGGTCGCACTCCGCGAACGGAATGCGACCCTTCGGTTGATCGTGAAAGATCAGACGACGCTGACCATCTCGTGATCAGCCACGCCGGCGGCCAACACCCGGAGATGGTCTTCGGTGCTGCCGAGGGTGTGCTCGATGGCGACGAGTCGGCTCACGTAGTGACCCACCGGGTACTCCGCGGTCATACCGATACCACCGTGCATCTGGATCGCTTCCTGGCCGATGAGCCGAGCCGAACGCCCGATCTGCAACTTCACCCGCGAAGCGATCACCGGATCGACGACGCCGTCGGCAAGGGACATCGTTGCGTACAGACTCATGCTGCGTGCCAACTCGAGCGAGACGTACAGGTCGGCGGCGCGGTGCGTCAGCGTCTGGAACTTCGCGAGCGGAACTCCGAATTGCTTACGCGTCTTGAGGTATTCGGTGGTCAGGCGTAGCGCCTCTTCCATCGCTCCGACAGCCTCGGCACACAGCGCGGCCTGCTCACGGATCTGCGCGGCCTGGATCAGAGCAGAAGCGTCACCGCCGTCACCGAGTGCTTCGGCCGGAGTATCGGTGAACTCGATCTGCGCACCGCGCAACCCTTCGTGAGTGGCGTAGGACTTGCGTACCAGGCCGGAGGCATCGCTCTTGACGAGGAACAGTCCGACGCCACCGCCAGGGAGCGCAGCGCTCACGACCAAGATGTCTGCAGTCGCGCCGTGGCCAACGGGATTCTTGATACCGGTGATGGTCCAGCCGCCCTCGACCTGCGCCGCCGCGGTGGCCCGTTCGGTTGCCGGCCAACGGATTCCGGGTTCCTGATCGGCGAACGCGAGGAACGTGGTGCCCTCGGCCACTCCGGGAAGAATCGACGAGCGCTGCTCTGCGCTGGCGCCTTCGGAGATGAGCCCGCCCGGCGTCACGACCGCGTCGAGTAACGGTTCGGGGGCCAAGCGTCGACCGATCTCGGTCATGACCGCACCGATTTCCACCGGGCCCGCGTCCATGCCGCCGTCGTCCTCGGAGAACGTCAGGCCGAGCAAGCCGACCTCGGCCAACTGCTTCCAGACCTGCGGACTCCACCCTGGATCGGAGTCGATGATCGCGTTGCGCTTTTCGGCGTCGTAGCTACGCGAGAGGAGGTCCTTGGTGGTGTCGCGGAGAAGCTTCTGCTCGTCGTTCAGTTCGAAGTCCATGCCACGCCTCACAATCCGAGGATCGAGGAGGCGATGATGCTGCGCTGCACTTCGCTCGATCCGCTGTAGATGGATACCTTGCGGTAGTTCAGGTACGTCGGGGCAGTGTGCTGCGCCCAGCTCGCGGAGGCGATGTCGCTGCCCGCGTCGTACGGCAGTGAATCAGGGCCGGCCACGTCCATCAGCAATTCGACGCTCGCCTGCTGCAATTCGGAGCCACGAAGCTTGAGCAGCGACGACGCCGGGTTCGGCTGGCCGTCAGCGGAACTGGCGACCACCCGGAGCTGAGTGAGCTCGAGGGCAAGCAATTCGTTTTCGAGTTCGGCGAGGCGAGCAGCGAAGAGCGGATCTTCGAGCAGGGTCCCGTTACCGACCTTGACCTCGGCAGCGCGTGCCTTGGCCTGGGCCAGACGAACCTTCGAGAAACCGACGCGGGTGACACCGGTGCGCTCGTTGCCGAGCAGGAACTTGGCGTAGCCCCAGCCCTGGTTCTCTTCACCGACCAGGTTCTCTCCCGGAACGCGGACGTCCTCGAAGAACACTTCGTTAACCTCGTAGCCGCCGTCGATCAGCTTGATCGGGCGGACCGTGACTCCAGGCGTCTTCAGGTCGACCAGAATGAACGAGATACCTGCCTGGCGCTTGGGCGCATCGGGATTGGTACGCACGAGGCAGAAGATCCAGTCGGCGTACTGTCCCAGCGTCGTCCAGGTCTTCTGACCGTTGATGACCCAGTCGTCGCCGTCGCGGACCGCGCGGGTCTTGAGCGAAGCGAGGTCGGAGCCGGCCTCGGGTTCGGAGAATCCCTGGCACCACCAGATGTCGAGGTTCGCGGTCGCGGGAAGGAACTTCTCCTTCTGCTCCTGCGAGCCGAAGGCTGCGATGACCGGACCGACCATGTTGGCGTTGAACGCCAACGGTTCGGGGACCGACGCAAGCTGAAGTTCGTCGAGCCAGATGTTGTGCTGGACCGGGGTCCAGTCCTTGCCGCCCCACTCGACCGGCCAGTGCGGTACCGCCAGACCGTGAGCATTGAGGATCTGCTGCGCCTCGACCATACGGTCGCGCCCCAACTCCTCGCCGTGGGCGTACGCCTCCCTGATGTCCGCGGGGATTTGCGTACGGAAGAACGTCCGCATCTCGTCGCGGAACGCTAGTTCCTCGTCGGTCAATGCCAGGTTCATCGGGATTCCTTCGCACTCGAAACCGGATTCATGTTCGGTTCGACCGTACCCCGACGACCATGGAGGCGGAACAGGTACCGCGAAAGACGGCACTCGGAACCGAGCTACTACACGGTTTTGAGGACCAACAGGTAACCCCCGCCCGCGGCGTCGATGCTCGTTTCCACGTTCAGCGACGGAGCCAAACGTGACAACCGGTCGATCAGCCAGTCCGACGCTTCCTGGGCGTCGTCCTTGCCGGGACAGCGAGCGACGGCGACGCGGCCACCCTTGCGCTCGAGTTGCTCGACGACCCCGATGATCGGGGCGGGATCCACGACGAACAGCCGATCCGGCCATTCCACAACAGGTTTGACCGCACCCTTCTTGGTGTTGCATGCGCGGTGCGCCAAGCGTTCGACGCCACCTTTGGTCTTGCCACCCTTTTTTGCGGTGTTGATGCTGTCGATACTCGGGCCGCGCGGATCATTGACGGACATATCGCGATCGACCGGTTCGTCACACAGCCAGCAGCGCCAGGATTCACGTTCGCCGACTTCTTGAAGGGTGCTCATGTGGCAACGGTACCGTGCGCACTTTCGGCTGCTTCCGCTACCAAAAGTGCGCACGGGGCCGAAGGCCCTACATGTCTGCAATCGCCTCCAGCGGCTTCGTCTTGGCCGCTCGGTTGGCCGGCCACAGCGCCGCCAAGACACCGACCACACCCGAGCCGATCAGCATTCCGACCACCTGACCCCACGGGATCGTGATCTTGTCGAGGCCCTGATCCGCGAGAGTGCTCACGAAGGCCCAACCGAACGCGATGCCGAGAACAACTCCGACCGCCGCGCCGTACACCGCGATGAGCACCGACTCGAGGTAGATCGTGCGTCGCATCTGTCCGCGCTGCATGCCGACAGCTCGCAGCATTCCGATTTCTCGTCGCCGCTCGACCACCGACAGCGCCAAGGTGTTGATGATGCCCAGGATTGCGATCACGACCGCGAGTGCAAGCAGTCCGTAGAGGATCGCCAACAAGGTGTTGATCTGCTGGCCCTGAGTTCCCTTGAACTCCTCACGATCCTGCACCTGGACGACGACGTACTTCTCCGTGGCCGTTTCCAGCTCGGATCGCAGCGTAGTCAGATCCGCACCAGGCTTCGCCTTCACCAGCACCACGAAGTCCGGGAGACTCTCGGCCGGCATCAGTTTCCGGTACGCCTCGTCCGAGACGATCCACGAGCCGATCAACTGGTTGTCCTCGAACACTCCCGCGACAACGGTCTGGTACTCGACGCCGCCAGGACCGGTCAACGTCTGGGTCGAGCCGACAGTCCAGCCCTTGTCATCCGCAGTCGACTTCGAGACGAGCATGTTGTTGCCGGTCAGATCGACCGCGCCCTCGAGGATCTTGTACTCGAGCACGCCTTCGATCGGTCCGTCGAACGAAGCACCCTGCTCGTCCTCACCGTCGACCTTCGCGCGCACCCCGTGCAAGGACGTCGCGCTCTGTACGTCGGGTACCTGCCGGACCGCGTCGGCCGCACCTCGCGGCACACCGATCGCGTTGGGACCGGTCAGGATGTAGTCGGCCGAGACACCCACGTCCACAAGAGCATTGATGCTCGCCTTGGCCGAGGAACCGAACACTCCGATGACCGTCACCAGCATCAGACCGAGAGTCAGCGCGAATGCCGTTGCGGCCGTACGGCGAGGATTACGCACCGCATTGGTACGGGCCAATCGCCCGATGGCGCCGAACGGCTTGGCGAACACGGCACCGAGCGCGCCGACGATCGGCCGCGACAGCGCCGGAGCCCCGAGAAGAACCGCGATGATCAACGAGAACGCACCGAGCCCGACGATCAGCGCCGCGCCGCCGCCGGTTCCGCGAGAGCCGAACACGAGCAGTGCCACACCGATCACGCCGAGAATCGCACCGATCAACGTCCGCACTCGCAGTGAGTCACCGGTAGAGGCGAACTCCTCACGCATGGCCGCCACCGGCGGGATTTTCGACGCACGACGAGCCGGGGCGTAAGCGCTGAGCGTCGTGACGACGACGCCGACTACCAACGCGACGATGATCGTGCGGGCACCCACCTGGAGCGGGCCTTCCGGCAGACCGACGTCGAATGTGTTGAGCAGACTGCGCAATCCGTAGGCGAGACCGATACCGCCGAGCAGACCGATGATGCTGCCGATGAGTCCGACCACGAGCGCCTCGGTGACCACCGAACGGCCGACCTGCGCTCGGCTCGCACCGATCGCACGCAGCAGCGCCAGCTCACGAAGACGCTGCGCCACGATCATCGAGAAGGTGTTGTAGATGATGAACGTTCCGACGAGCAGAGCAATCGCGCCGAACGCCAACAGGAAGTAGTTGATGAAGCTCAGCGCCGAGTCGACCTCGGCCTTGGTCTCCTCACGAACCTGGTCGCCGGTCTGCACCTTGAGATCGGGGAAAACCTGCTCGACGCGTTGCTGTAGTTCCGTCTGCGACACCCCGTCGCCCGCGACGTCGATGTACTCGACGTGTTGGCCGTCGGTGAATAGTCCACGGGCCTGCTCGTCGGTGAAGAGCGCGCCGATGAACCCGCCGGTGTCACTGCCCGCCCCCTCGTAGATGCCGGACAACGTCACGTCCACGATTCCGCGGGCCGGTGCCAGAACCTTGGCGGAGTCCCCCACCTTCAGTCCGGCTCGCTCGGCGGCGCTGGTGTTCAGCGCGACCTGACCGGTCTGCGTCGGAGGCGCGCCCTCGACGAAGGTGTCGGGTTCGGCAATCGCCTGGCCCGGCGGTAGGTAGGACTGCCCGATACTCGGCGCGCCGCCGGTCTGAACAGCGCCGCCGTCTGCGTTGATCAGGACGATCTGTCCACTGACGGCCGGGGCTACCGCTCGGACGCCGTCGACCGCCGCAAGTTTGTCGACATCCTCGACCGGAACACCACTGGTGTTGCGCTCTTCCATCGATACCCGGACGTCGACGCCCTGGGCGGTGTTCTCGAAGATCGAATCGAAAGTCTTCTGGAGGGTGTCGGTGAAAACGAACGACCCCGCGACAAAAGCCGTGCCAAGCACCACGGAGAGAACCGTCAGCGCAAGTCGCACCTTGTGTGCCGCCAAGTTGCGCAGGGAAACCTTGCGCATCGGCGAGTTGCTTACCGAAGCCATGTGCTCAAGCCCCGGCTTCCACGTTCACGACCGCCTGCGGAGCGTCCAGACGCTTCATCCGGTCGAGGACCGAATCCGCCGTAGGCTCGCGCAATTCGTCAACGATCTTGCCGTCCGCGAGGAACACCACCCGGTCGGCATACGCCGCTGCCCGCGGATCGTGCGTCACGATCACCACGGTCTGGTTGAACTCGTCGACGGCCGCCCGCAGGATCGAGAGCACCTCCCCGGAGGACTTCGAATCGAGGTTTCCGGTCGGCTCGTCGCCGAAGATGATCTCCGGCTGACCCGCCAGGGCACGCGCACACGCCACACGCTGCTGCTGACCACCCGAGAGCTCTCCCGGCCGGTGATCGAGGCGATCCCCGAGACCCAGCTTGGTCAGGACGCTGTTCAGCCAGGTCGGGTCCGCTTTGCGTCCCGCGATGTCGAGCGGCAACGTGATGTTCTCGAGCGCCGTCAGCGTCGGCACCAGGTTGAACGCCTGGAAAACGAAACCGATGCGATCGCGTCGCAATTGGGTCATCTGTTTGTCGGAAAGCGTCGTGAGTTCCGTGTCGCCGATGAGAACGGAACCCGAACTTGCGGAATCCAGACCGGCGAGGCAATGCATCAGCGTCGACTTACCGGAACCGGACGGCCCCATGATCGCCGTGAACTCACCGCGGGCGAAATCTGCGGACACCGAACTGAGTGCGTGCACCTGGGTATCTCCGGTGCCGTAGGTCTTGGACAGGCCGACTGCGCGGGCCGCGACATCCTGGGCGTGCGAACTCATGATCGCCTTTCCTGTTCACTTCGGTACTACTTGTGGGCGTGACGGGCGCCCGTGAAAACACGGACGCCCGCAATGGTTGGTTCCATCCTGTCGGGTGTCGGGCGCGCTCGCCATCGGGGACCACCCTGATATCTGCAGCCGAGCCGGTCAGGGTCGCGGGAATGTGCTCTCTCTGCTTGTGCGCATTGACGAGAAACAGCGATACGAAGACCGGGCGCACATTAACCTTGTGACACCAATCACACGAGAGAGGCGGCCGAATGTCCGACGCCACCGCTGGAATCATTTTCGATCGGCTAGAGCACTGGGCGACGGTCAAGCCTGATCAAGCAGCGATGACCTTCCAAGGGACCGAATACACGTGGGCCCAGTGGCGAGACCGCATCTTGCGTATCGCCGCCGCCCTCGCCGAATCCGGCATCGGCGCCGGCGACACTGTCGCGTTCGTCGACAAGAATCATCTGTCCTGCCTCGAAGTCACCTACGCCGCCTCACTGCTCGGCGCCGCGAATGTCATTCCCAACTGGCGACTTTCGGGCGAAGAGCTGGATTACGTCCTCGCGGACTGTGGCGCTCGCATTCTGTTTGTCGGCAGCGAACTACTCCCCCAGATCGTCGCCATGCGCGACCGCTTGACGGCCGTCGAATCGATCTTCGCCGTCGGCGGGGAACACGACGAGTTCGAACCGTGGATCGACGAGGTCGCACCGCTGCACTCCCGCCCCGAGGTGAGCCCCGATGCCACCGCTCTGGTTCTCTACAGTTCCGGGACGACCGGTCGGCCCAAAGGCGTACAGCTTACGCATCGAAACCTGTTCGCGCACAGCAACAATGTGCTCGAAATCCTGCCGGCCCACGAGGATCACCGATTCTTGATCGCGATGCCGATGTTTCACGTCGGCGGAACGTGCTACGCCATCATGGCAATTCACACGGGTGGGCGCTGTTACTTCACGAGAGAAGCCGACGGACCGTCGATCTTCGCCGGTCTCGCCGCCGGAGCCAACATCGCCTTTCTCGTCCCACCGGTCATTGCCGGAGTCCTGGCCGCAGGCGAGCAGGCCGTCGCCGCCTTCAAGGCATTCAAACGCATTACCTACGGCGCCGCCCCCATGCCCCTTCCGTTGTTGCGAGCAGCACTCGCGGCTTGGCCGGACACCGAATTCGTCCAGGTCTACGGCATGACCGAAATGGCAGGTGTCATTACCGCGTTGATGCCGGACGTTCACCGCGACGAGTCGCAGGTCGAGCGCATGGCATCAGCAGGCACGGCGATCCCAGGCGTCGAGATGCGTGTGGTGGACCCCGTCACGCTCGAGGACGTGCCCACCGGAACGACCGGCGAACTGTGGTGGCGATCCGAACAGTGCACTCCCGGATACCTGGGCAAGCCCGAGGCGACGGCCGAAACGATTACCGCAGATGGGTGGCTGCGTAGCGGCGACATGGGCCGCGCCGACTCCGACGGCTTCGTCTTCATCGAGGACCGCCTCAAGGACATGATCATCACCGGCGGCGAGAACGTCTACTCCCCCGAGATCGAACGAGTACTGGTGGAGCATCCGGCAATCGCCGAGGTCGCGGTCATCGGCGTTCCCGACGACCGTTGGGGTGAAACCGTCAAGGCTGTCGTGGTTCTCACTGCCGAAGCGCAGATCGACGAAGCCGAACTGATCACCTATACACAGGAACGCCTCGCAAAGTTCAAGTGCCCGACCAGTATCGACGTCGTCGAGATCCTTCCCCGCAATCCCACCGGAAAGATCCTCAAGCGCGACCTCCGCAAACCGTACTGGGACAACCGCGAACACAAACTGGTCTGAGTTCGCGTGCTGTAATGGGGCGGTGACTTCGCGCCGCCCCACCACACCCAATCCGACCGATCCGTGCCCGTGCGGCAGCGGCAACGCGTTGGCCGAATGCTGCGGAAAGTACATCAGCGGCGAAGCGCACGCACCGACTGCCGAAACCCTGATGCGTTCGCGTTACACGGCCTTCGCTGTGATGGACGACGAATATCTCACGCAGACTTGGCATCCCGCCCATCGCCCCACCGAACTCGATCTCGACCCCGACCAGACATGGCTCCGGTTGGAGATCCTGGACACCGAACGGGGCGGGCTGTTCGATTCCGACGGCGTCGTGGAATTTCGCGCTCACTACACATTCGGGCGCGAGCGGGGAATGCTCCACGAACGCAGTCGATTTGCGCGAACAGAAGGCAAGTGGCTCTACGTCGACGGCGATATCGGTTAGGTAACTCCGGGCACCGCCGCCGCGGATCCCGATAACGCGAGCCCTACGATCGAGTCATGACAACGAACCGGACGAGATCATTTGCCGCTGTCGCTGCCATCGCAGTGGGCGTGAGCCTGACTGCCTGTTCGCAGGACGCGGAGACCACTCCCACGGCAGCCACCTCGGCCGTCACCTCGACCTCGAGTGCAGCAGCGTCGACCACAGAACCAGTCCCGACGGACAGCTCCGACAAGACGTCGGCTGCGGGCACCGAATCCAAGCTCACCGTCGTCGACATCCGAGTGGGCGAGCACGACGGATTCGATCGCGTCGTCTACGAAATGGGCGGAACCGGCACACCCGGATGGCGCGTCAAGTACGTCGACGCGGCGACACAGGAAGGCAGCGGTAAGCCCGTGGACATCAAGGGTGCCGCAGTGATCCAGGTCCTGATCGACGGTTCCGCCTATCCCTTCGACAGCGGAGTCGAGCAGTACTCCGGCCCCAACCCGGTCCCCGGCGTCGGCGGAGTCGTGACCGAGGTCAACGGGTCCAACGTCTTCGAGGGAGTCACCCAGTCGTTCATCGGCGTGACCGAGAAGCAGCCGTTCACGGTCACGACGCTCAGCGACCCTCCGCGAGTGGTGGTCGACGTGGCCCGCTGAGGCCGCACTTGACCTGAAGTTTGGTTGAGGTTCTACCTTCGTGTCGTACCGGCCACGTAATCTTCGTGGCCGGCGACCGGAGGGGCGAAGTCATGAGTATGGAAGTCACCGCGTGGAACGCGATGTACAACGCGATGCACGCGCAAGAAGATCGGCGCCCGTTCTCGAAGGCGACACTGAAGCGGATCGCGACGTTCGCAGTTCCACAGAAACGCAACCTCAGCTGGTACCTCGTACTGAGTGTCGTCACTGCTGCGCTTGCCGTGGCAACACCCGTCCTGGCCGGGCGTGTGGTCAACGCGATAGTCGGCGGCGACGCCGTCGACGTGGTCGTCAAACTTGCCGCCCTGATCGCACTGGTAGCACTTCTCGAAGCCGCTCTGGGCCTGTTGACCCGGTGGCTCTCGGCCAGCATCGGCGAAGACCTGATCCTGCATCTGCGCACCACCGTCTTCGATCACGTCCAGAAGATGCCCATCGCGTTCTTCACCAGGACTCGAACCGGAGCACTGGTCAGCCGTCTCAACAACGACGTCATCGGCGCTCAGCGCGCCTTCAGCGACACCTTGTCCGGAGTGGTCAGCAACCTGGTCACCCTGGTGATCACGCTGATCGTCATGCTCGGGATCTCCTGGCAGATCACCGTCCTCGCGCTGCTACTTCTCCCGATCTTCGTCATCCCCGCACGGCGCATGGGCGCAAAACTTGCAGCACTCAATCGTGAAGCAGCCAACCATAATTCGCTCATGAGTACCCAGATGACGGAGCGGTTCTCCGCTCCCGGCGCGACTCTGGTCAAGCTGTTCGGCCGCCCGTCGCAAGAGTCCGCGGAGTTCGCGGTTCGCGCCAGGCGTGTGCGCAACATCGGAGTCCGGACCGCAATGCTGCAGTCCGTCTTCGTCACAGCACTGACGCTGGTCTCGGCCCTTGCTCTTGCCCTCGTCTACGGACTCGGCGGCTTCTACGCGCTGCGCGGACAGTTGGACGCAGGCGCCGTCGTGGCGATGGCATTGTTGTTGACGCGGCTGTACTCGCCGTTGACCGCACTGGCCAGCGCCCGGGTCGATGTCATGAGCGCCTTGGTCAGCTTCGAGCGGGTATTCGAGATTCTCGATCTGGCGCCGCTCATCACCGAGAAGCCCGAGGCACGCACGGTGCCGCAGGGCCCGGTGTCCGTCGAGTTCAAGAACGTCACTTTTGCTTACCCGTCTGCCGACAAGGTGTCACTAGCTTCGCTGGAGGAAGTCGCGATCCTCGACACCCGCGGCGGCGAGGACGTGTTGCACAACCTGTCTTTCCGCACCGAAGCAGGACAGATGGTCGCCCTGGTCGGCACGTCCGGCGCCGGAAAGTCGACCGTGGCCCAGATGATTCCGCGCCTCTACGACATCGACTCCGGTTCGGTCGAGTTGGGCGGCGTCGACGTCCGCGACCTCAGTGCCGATTCCATCCGCGAGACCGTCGGCATGGTCACGCAGGACGGGCACCTGTTCCACGAGAGCCTTCGATCCAACCTGCTCCTTGCGCGACCGGATGCCACCGAAGAAGATCTGCGCGAGGTTCTGGAGCGAGCACGGCTCACCGACCTGGTTGCGTCGCTGCCCGACGGATTGGAGACCGTGGTGGGTGAACGCGGTTACCGCCTCTCGGGCGGCGAGCGTCAACGCCTGACCATCGCACGACTGCTCCTGGCCCAGCCTCGCGTCGTCATCCTGGACGAGGCCACCGCGCATCTCGACTCGACGTCGGAAGCCGCGGTTCAGGAAGCACTCGGCGAAGCACTCGCCGGGCGGACTGCGGTGGTGATCGCTCACCGGTTGTCGACGATCCGTTCCGCCGACCTGATCCTCGTCGTCGAAGCAGGCCAGATCGTCGAGCGCGGCAACCATGAGGAACTGCTCGCGCGCGGTGGCCGCTACGCCGAGTTGTACCGCACGCAGTTCGACACCAACGCCCGGAAGAACGGCGCCCTCGCACCGACGCCGATCTGATACCGCGCAGCGCCTTGCCCCCCCACACAGAAAACAGGCGCTGTCCTCCTCGCGGAGGGCAGCGCCTGTTTCAGTCTTTATGTCAGTCGTTGAAGCTGTAGGTCAGTCGTTGTAGCGATCGCGTCCGCCACCGCGGCGGTCGTCACGTCCACCGCGATCGTCCCGGCCACCACGGTCGCCACGGCCACTCGGACGTCCCTGCGGCGGGCCGAAATCAGGCTGCAGCTGGATCAGGACGCCGGAGATGCGTGTGCGACGCAAAGCTTCGAGAGTCTCGTTGGAGAGGTCGGCCGGCAGCTCGACGATGCTGTGATCCGGGCGAATGCTGATGTGCCCGAAGTCGCTTCGACGAAGTCCACCCTCGTTGGCGATGGCACCGACGATGGCACCCGGAACGACGCGGTGACGCTTGCCGACTGCAATGCGGTATGCAGCCAACTCCTGGCCCTCGGGTCCACGCGAGCGAGGAGCCGGGCCGTCGTCGAAACGACGAGGGGGACGCGGTTCACGCGGCTCGCGCTCACGACGCGGCGGTGCCGGCGGCTCGGGAGAAAGCAAGAATGCTTCGCCGTCGCGCGACTGCAGCGCCAGAGCGGCAGCGATGTCGATGAGCGGAACATCGTGTTCCTGGTCGTAGTCCTCGATCATCTTGCGGAACATCGCGAGATTCTCCGAGGCCAGGCTCTCGGTGATGGAGTCACCGAACTTGGCCACGCGCTGGGCGTTGACGTCGTCGACACTGGGAAGCTGCATCTCCGCAAGCGGCTGACGCGTCGCCTTCTCGATGGACTTGAGCAGATGACGCTCACGCGGAGCGACGAACAGCAACGCGTCACCCTGACGACCGGCGCGGCCGGTACGACCGATGCGGTGAACGTACGACTCCGTGTCATGCGGGATGTCGTAGTTGACGACGTGGGAGATTCGATCGACGTCGAGGCCTCGAGCGGCAACGTCGGTCGCGACAAGGATGTCGAGGGCGCCGTTCTTGAGCTGACCGATGGTCCGCTCACGCTGTGCCTGGACGATGTCGCCGTTGATCGCGGCAGCCGAGTGCCCGCGGGCCCGCAGCTTCTCCGCCAGGTCTTCGGTGGCCTGCTTGGTACGGACGAAGATGATCATCGCCTCGAATGCCTCGACCTCGAGGACTCGGGTCAGTGCATCGAGCTTGCGCTGATGAGCAACCTGAATGTAGCGCTGCGTGATGTTCGAGGCGGTCGACGTCTTGGACTTGACGGTGATCTCGACCGGATTGTTCAGGTACTGCTTCGAGATCCGGCGAATCGAGCCGGGCATCGTTGCGGAGAACAGGGCGACCTGCTTGTCGCCGGGGGTGTCGCGGAGGATGCGCTCGACGTCCTCCTGGAACCCCATCTTGAGCATCTCGTCGGCCTCGTCGAGAACGAGGTACTTGAGATTGGTCAGATCCAGGGTGCCCTTTTCGAGATGGTCGATGACACGACCCGGGGTACCGACGACGACGTGTGCGCCGCGGCGCAGGCCGGACAGCTGGACGCCGTAGCTCTGGCCACCGTAGATCGGCAGCACGTTGAGTCCGGGGATGTGCGCGGAGTACTTGCCGAATGCCTCGGCAACCTGAAGCGCCAGCTCACGCGTGGGAGCAAGCACCAGCGCCTGGGTCTGCTTGATCGACGTGTCGATCCGCGACAGGACTGGAACTGCGAAGGCTGCGGTCTTGCCGGTACCGGTCTGTGCGAGACCGACGACGTCCTTGCCTTCGAGCAGCGGCGGAATGGTGGCAGCCTGAATGGGCGAGGGCGACTCGTAGCCCACGTCTGACAGTGCCTTCAGTACCCGATCATCGATGTCGAGGTCGGCAAATGTTGGGGGTTCGGGGTCACGCTCAATATCACTCATTTGACCAGCAGTTTAGCGGATAGAGTATAGACACGACGACATACCGGGGGTGCATTTACGACAGATCCACCCTCCCAGCGGGTTTCGCCTAGCGTATGGAGCATGACCGAAGCCACCGTTGCCACCCCCGCCCAGACCGTTGTCGCGATTGCCCAATTCGCCCCGGGGACGGACAAGAAAGCCAACCTCGAATCACTGCGATCACTGGCTTCCGATGCAGCAGCACGGGGCGCGAAAGTTGTCGTGGCGCCGGAATACTCGATGTTCACCGCACCGAAGACGGATGAACGACTGATCGAGTCCGCGGAGGACCTGGACGGCGAATTCGGTTCGGCATTGGCGGCGGTCGCCGCGGAGTTCGGAATCTTCCTCGTAGCGGGAATGAACGAGCGGATCGACGACGTGAGCAGAATCTCCAACACCCTCGTCGCGATGGACCCGAACGGCGAACTGGTGGCGACCTACCGGAAGCTGCATCTCTACGACGCATTCGGTTACCAGGAGTCGGCCGTGATCCGTGCCGGCGACATCACGGAACCGCAGACTTTCGGGTGCGACGGCCTGACCTTCGGCCTCCAGACCTGCTACGACCTGCGCTTCCCGGAAGTCACCCGGCGCATAGTCGACGTCGGCGCGGACATCCTGCTCCTGCCCGCCCAGTGGGTGCCCGGGCCACTCAAGGAAGACCACTGGACCACTCTCGTACGCGCCCGGGCCATCGAGAACACGATGTACATCGCAGCGGCTGACCAGAGCGCGCGCGGCGGCGCGGGTGCCAGCATGATCGTCGACCCGATGGGCGTCGTGATGTGTTCACTGGGCGAGCAGGTCGGGGTTGCCGCCGCGACTGTTTCGGCCGCTCGCATCGCCGAAGTACGCGAGAAGAATCCCGCTCTCGCGCTGCGGAGGTTCACTGTCTCGTCGCGGTGACCTGCAGCGGGTAGCGTCGAACAGGTCGGGGTTCGAGCTTCTCGAGGACAACGCAGTGACCCAGTATCGGGATCGATCTTCCGCCGGCAAATTTCTGGCCGGGCGGCTCGAGTCTTTGCGTCTCGACAAGCCTGTCGTTCTCGGACTCCCACGCGGCGGAGTACCGGTCGCAGCCGAGGTGGCTGCGGCACTGAACGCTCCGCTGGACATCGTGGTGGTGCGCAAGCTCGGCAGTCCGTACAACCCGGAACTGGCGATGGGCGCCATCGGTGAGGGTGGCGTGCGGGTCCTCAATCACGACGTCATCGCAGCGGTTCGCGTCTCGAAAAGTGAACTCGCCGCCGTCGAACGCGACGAACGAACCGAATTGGAACGGCGAGCGCGGCTCCTGCGCGAGGGACGGACCCCGGTTTCCCTCCACGGACGCACCGCAGTGATCGTCGACGACGGAATGGCCACGGGTGCGAGTGCCGCCGTTGCCTGCCGCTGCGCGCGCACCGCGGGTGCTGCCTCCGTCATCGTCGCTGTCCCAGTTGCCTCCCCTGAAGCAATGAGAGTGATCGCGTGCTCAGCCGATCGGGTCGTCTGCCCCTTCGTTCCTGCCCTGCTGGGCGGCGTCGGTGCTGCATTCGAGGACTTTCATCAACTCAGCGACGACGAAGTGCTGACCTTCCTCGCCTGAGAGGACACCCCTCCAGCCTGAGCGCAGTCCAAGAGATCTCTGAGAATTTGTGATGTGTGCAACATTTCGCTCCTCGGTGCCGATAGCCCAAATGGAACAAAAAGAATTCGGCTTTCTGGAGGAACCGTGACCATCTCGACCGATACCGTCGACGCCGTCGCAGCTGCGTGCCGTGACCGCCTGGGCGACCCTTCCGCCTGGGTTGCGTCAGACGCTTATCGACAGAGCCTCGCCCTGTGCATCATCGAATCCGTTCAGTCCACGTCGGGTCACAGCGAAGTGACCGTCGTAGATCGCTACCTGGCCTACCGGAAAGCCCGCGAAGACAAACCCGTCACGGACGGCGCACGCGAACTACTCCGCACCTTCGAGGAAGCCGGGAGTTCGGACCAGTGGGCAGGCAAGATCGGCTCGTACAAGCGTCGCTACACGGCGACGGGTGTCCCGATCGAGGCACGTCACATCCAACAGGTCGCCGAGAAACTCCATCACTTGCGGATCAACAGCGTCGAGGACCTGCTCTCTGCTGCCGATTCCGACAACGCTCTCGATGCGGTTCACCTTGCCTGGGTGGACGCCTGCGGAGACGGTTCCGAAGTGACCTGGGCACACCTGTTGATGTTGGCCGGAATTCCACACACCGATCTGGGTACCGCTGCCGACACGTTCATCAGCGCAACACTCGGCACCACCGAGTTGCCAGGAGACACCTCGGAGATCCTTGCAGCTACTGCAGAGCAACTCGGAGTGGATCCGGACCGATTGGACTACGCAATTCGCCGGTGGTTGTCCGTGCACGGCCGCATGCTCCAACACGTCGCATGAGTACCTGTAAACAGGCGGTCACACTAAACTGCAGGTCAGCGCCCGACCAGTTCTACCGAATAGTAACGACAGTGCAAAATGACGACTAATGTGATGCAATGCACATCAGAAATGTCAGTAGTCACTGGAGGGGTCAATAGTGCGCGAGTTCTCAGTTCCACAGTCGTTCTCAATTCCGGAGAACGTATCCATGGCCGACTCCGTGTTCCGTCACGCCGAAGAAGACCCCACATTCGTGCCGTTCAAGAGGCCGTCGAACGGTGGATGGGTCGACGTCACTGCAGCTGAATTCGCGAAGCAGGTCTCCGCAGTTGCCAAGGGCCTGATCGCTTCGGGCGTCGAGCTCGGCGACCGCGTCGCTATCCTGTCAGCAACTCGCTACGAGTGGGTCGTTCTCGACTACGCCATCTGGACTGCCGGCGGATGCACCGTCGCGATCTACGAGACCTCCTCCCCTGATCAGGCGCAGTGGATCCTCGAGGATTCCGCGACAACACTTCTGGTCGTCGAAACGGCCAAGCACGCGGAGACTCACAAGGAAGTCACCGACGGTGCAGAAGCCCTCCGCGAGGTTCTGGTCATCGAGTCAGGTGCTATCGACGAGCTGTCCAGTCGCGGTTCGGCAATCACCGACGAAGAACTGCACACTCGTCGTCACCAGGTCACCGCTGCCTCGCCCGCGACCCTGATCTACACCTCCGGAACCACCGGACGCCCCAAGGGTGTCCAGCTGACGCACTCCAACTTCTACGCCGAGTCCAACGCCTGCCGCCTGGCGATGCCGGAGTCGATGGTCCCCGGCAAGAAGACGCTGATGTTCCTGCCGCTCGCCCACGTATTCGCGCGAGCGATCTCCTTCGGCGCTTTCGACGCCAAGGTCACCGTCGCCCACACGTCGGATCTGACGACGCTCCTCGAGCAGTTCGCCGGTTTCAAGCCCAACTTCATCCTCTCGGTACCGCGCGTGTTCGAGAAGGTGTACAACTCGGCTCGCCAGAAGGCAGTCGACGGCGGTAAGGGCAGCATCTTCGACAAGGCTGCCGCCACTGCCATCGAATACAGCGAGTCCCTCGAAAAGGGTGGACCCGGGCTGGCACTCAAGCTCAAGCATGCGGTATTCGACAAGCTCGTCTACTCGAAGTTGCGCGCAGCTCTGGGCGGCGAGTGCGAGCGTGCAGTCTCCGGTGGCGCAGCCCTCGGCGCGCGTCTCGGCCACTACTTCCGCGGCGTCGGCATCCCGATCTACGAGGGCTACGGACTCACCGAGACCAGCGCCGCAATCACCGTCAACACCTCGAGCGCGCAGCGCGTCGGGACCGTCGGCAAGCCGATCAACGGCCATGCAGCACGGATCGCCGAGGACGGCGAACTCCTCCTGCAGGGCCCGGTCGTGTTCGCCGGCTACTGGCACAACGACAAGGCGACGGCCGAATCGATCGTCGACGGCTGGTTCCACACCGGCGACCTCGGATCGATCGACAACGAGGGCTACGTCTCCATCACCGGGCGCAAGAAGGAAATCATCGTCACGGCCGGAGGTAAGAACGTCGCACCGGCAGGCCTCGAGGATTCCCTGCGTGCGCACGCTCTGATCAGCCAGTGCCTCGTCGTCGGCGACGGTCAGCCGTTCATCGGTGCACTGATCACCCTCGATCCGGAGACTCTGCCCGGTTGGGTCGAGCGCAACGGCCTGCCCGCCGGCACCGCGATCGCGGATCTGGTGAAGAACGCCGACCTGATCGCCGAGATCGACTCGGCCGTTGCCGACGCGAACAAGAAGGTCTCCAACCCCGAGCAGATCAAGAAGTACACGATCCTCGAGGTCGACTTCACCCAGGAGACCGGTGAATTGACGCCGACGCTCAAGCTCAAGCGCAACATCATTCACGAAGCTCACAAGACCAAGATCAGCGACCTGTACGCCTGATCGATCGTCTTTCACGAGTCTGGCCCGGTTCGAATGCGAACCGGGCCAGACTCGATTCACTCTCCGGCGGAGAGTAGTTCCTTTTCGATCTCGGATGGAAGGCCGTGCACCGCACGATCCTCCCGCTGGGTCGGCAGAGTTTCCCGTTGCATCCATTCCCAGGTATCGCGCACGGTGTCTTCGACGGGACGGCACCGCAACCCTGCCCGCGCCGCCTTGGCAGTGTCGGCTTCGAGGAAACCCGCGAACTCGCCCTCTTGCGGGACCCAACACGGCAGTTGTGTCCACGGTTGCGCTCCCGCTGCTGCAAGTCGGTCCTCGTCGATCCACACCAACTCCGCACCCGAACCGGTGGCGTCCACGCACGCCTCGAGGAGCCCGGAGGTAGTGGTGTGCCCGGACGCACTGATGACGTCGTACGTCCCGCTGATTTCGGCCGCCAGTCCGGACAGGACAAACGATGCGATGTCGCGGGCATCGACGTACTGCAACGGTCTGGTCGGCGCTCCGGGAGCAACGACGCGTCCACCCGCAGCGATGCGCTGCAACCACCACGGCAACCGCCCGATGTCCTCGTGCGGACCGAGGATCAACCCTGCCCTCGCGAGCAGCGCGTCCGGGAAGGATTCCAGGACAGCGAGTTCGGCCCCGCGTTTGGCGGACGCGTAATCGCTGTAGTCATCGGACGTCGCAGATGCGGCAACCACCGGCGAGCCCTCGTCCACATGCAAGCCCCATTGGTAGACGGATCCACTGGAGATGTATGCGTACCGGTCGACGTGACCGTGCAAGACGCGTGCATTCTCACCGACAACTCGGGGGCTACCCGACCAGGTGTCGACGACAAAATCCCATCGACGATCACCGAGCGCCTCAACCATCGCTCGCTGATCGGTGCGATCCGCGAACAGAACCTCCGCGGTAGGTGGTGGCGCTCCGGTGAGCCCCCGATGGAGCACTGTCACTTCCCAGCCCCGTGCCAGGGCGTCGTCGACGAGGGCACGGCCGAGGAACCGTGTTCCTCCGAGCATCAGCAGCTTCATGACGGCCATCGTCACTCGAAAAGCGTCGTGCAGCAACAAGTTCGTCTGGTAGCGCAATTTCCGACGAGTGAGGGTCGGACGAAGCGCTCAGATACCCCGTCCGGGATTGAGAATGCTCTTCGGATCGAATGCGGCCTTCACCGCAAGCATCAACTGGCGTTCGGTCTGGCCGACCATGTCTGCCATGTACGGCGCTTTGAGAACCCCGATACCGTGTTCACCGCTGATCGTTCCGCCCAATGCCAGTGCGCCGGCAACGATGTCGTCGAAAGCTCCGCGCGCACGATCCTGCGCTCCCGTTTCGGCAGCGTCGAACACGATGGTCGGGTGGAGATTGCCGTCAGCGGCGTGGCCGAAGGTTCCGATCGTGACACCGTGGCGATCGGCCGCTTCACGAATGCATTCCAACATGGACGGCAACGCCGGCACCGGCACCGCGACGTCGTCGAGAAGTACCGTGCCCAACGCCTCGAGAGCTGGCAACGCCATCCGGCGGGCGGCAGTGAACTCTTCACCTTCCACGGGATCGTCGGTGTGGAAAACCTCTCGAGCCCCGGCACTTTCGCACGCCGCGGCGCAGTCCGCTGCCTCGGCGGCCGCCGACCTACCGTCGCACTGGATGAGCAGCATCGCCCCGGCCGATTCGTCCAGCCCCATCCTCGTCAGCCGATTGACCGCGCCGATGGTGACGTCGTCCATCAACTCCATCTGACACGGTTCGGCCACTGCCGACACGGCGAGGACGGCATCGATCGCGGACTCCGCGGAATCGAAGAAGGCGACGACGGTGGTCGCGGCAGTGGGCGCCGTACGCAACCGCATCGTGGCTTCGACGATGACCGCGAGCGTTCCCTCCGAGCCCACGAGCAGATGTGTCAGGTCCAGCCCCGCAACATTTTTGCGCGTCCGCGCACCGGTACGGATCACACGCCCGTCGGCGAGTACCGCCGTCAGGGCCGCGACGTGATCACCGGTGACGCCGTACTTGGCACAACAGATGCCGCCTGCATTTGTCGCCAGATTGCCGCCGATACTCGAGATGGACTGGCTTCCCGGATCCGGTACGTACCAAAGACCCTGCTGTGCAGCAGCTTCCGCCAGGTCACCATTGATCACTCCGGGCTCCACCGTGGCGGTGCGCGCGGCAGGATCGATCTCGAGAATGCGATCCATGCCCGCGACGCTCAAGACGATGCACCCGTCGAGCGCATTGGCAGCGCCGGCCAACCCGGTACCTGCCCCTCGTGTCACCACCGGAACGGAGAGTTCGTGCGCCACCGTCATAACCGCGACGACGTCGTCGACCGTCTTCGCCTTGACCAGCGCGGCGGGCCTTCCGGCTGCGGTGAGCAGTGATTGATCCCGGACGTACGCGCCCATTCGGTCGGGATCGGTTGTCGCCCTGTCCCCCACCGCTTTCTGCAAGCGTTCGCCCAACAGATCGATACTCGTGGTCATTCCGTTCGTCCTTCGTAGAATCCGCGCACATGGCGCTCGACCAAATCGGCGGCCTCGTCAGCTGCGCCGCGCTCGATCGCGTCGGCGATACCCTCGTGCTCTGCCAGCAGTGCGCCGAGCGTGGCCGCCGAGTTCTCGCGCGAGTCGAGTTCGCTCAGCAGGTAGCCGGCGATGCTGTCGCGGAGAACCGTCATGACCAACCCGAACGCCTTGTTCCCGCCCGCTCCGGCGAGCGCAACATGAAAGTCGACGTCGGCGTCGTGGAATGCGACCGAGTCGTCGGCCCGGGTTGCGATGCGCATTCGCTCGATCGCAGCCCGGGCGTCGTCTGGCACGGCGGTGACGGTTCGTAGCGCAGCAGCTTCGAGCAGCACTCGCAATTCGACAAGATCGCCGAGCGGAACCGCGCCCACTTGCAGTGCCGTACTGAGAGCGGTGGCCGCAGAATCTGCGGTGTGCTCGTGCGTCACCCGAGGCCTGGCGGTAGAGGTGGTGTCCGCGCCGGTCAACAATCCCTGTGCTTGCAGGACACGAAGTGCCTCGCGGACCGTCGACCGACCCACCGAGAACGTCTGCGCGAGTTCCTGTTCGGTTGGCAATGCCTCGCCGACGGGAAGCGAGCCGTCGAGTATGGCAGCACGGATTCTTCCCGACACGGCAAGGCTGAGCGGCATGCGCGACAACGGAGTCGTATCCATACCGCGACGCTACCACCCCTTGCCTGCTTGTCTGACAAACTGTTTAATTGAGGAGATTCGTGACCCGGACCACAACAGACAAGGTGTCGACCATGACCGACAAGCTCGAATTGGATCCAGCAACCACAGCCGTCGTGCTCATCGAGTACCAGAACGACTTCACCACCGAGGGCGGTGTTCTTCACGAGGCCGTCGCTCCGGTCATGGAATCGAACGGACTCCTCGCGAACACCACTGCGCTGGTCGATGCGGCTCGGGCGGCAGGTGTCACCGTGATGCACGCACCGATCACCTTCGCCGAGGGGTACAACGAAATCACCTCGCATCCGTACGGCATCCTCAAGGGCGTCGTCGACGGCAAGGCTTTCGTGAAGGGTTCCTGGGGAGCTGCGATCGTCGACGAACTCGCCCCGAAAGACGGCGACATCGTCATCGAGGGCAAGCGTGGACTCGACACTTTTGCCAGCACAAACCTCGATTTCATTCTGCGCAGCAAAGGAATTCGCACGATCCTTCTCGGCGGCTTCCTGACCAACTGCTGCGTCGAATCGACCATGCGCACCGGATACGAGAACGGTTACCGGGTCATCACACTCACCGATTGCGTGGCAGGCACTTCGGTCGCCGAACACGAGAACGCGATCACCTACGACTACCCGATGTTCTCGCACCCCGTCACGTCGAAAGAGGTGCTCGGCGCGCTCTCCTGAGAGGACTACCTGGAATGCGCGAGAAGGAATTCACGGCTGACGTTGGTGACACTGGCGTGAACCTTCTCGTGCAGCAGGTCGTGACCGGCGTCCTCGAACTCGCGCATCTCGACGTTGCGCAGCGTCCGCGCCCAGTCCCGGACGGGATCGACCGGGGCGATCCGGTCGTCGGTACCGTGAACGACCAGGACTGGGATGCCCGCGTCGGAGAGTTCCGCCCACCCGTGTTGCTCCACCGCGCTGCGCGGGATGCCGCACAACACGGCGGACGCGAATTCGTGATCGCGATGAGCCAGCACCGTCAGCGCAGTCACGGCACCTAACGAATGACCCATCACCGCCTGCGGAACTTCGGGCAGTTCCGCCAAGGCGATGTCAGCCAGCGCGGCTGCATCGGCAGCAAGATCGGAGAGCGGAGCCCCGACTCCCGGATCACCCTCCGACAAACCGTGCCCGGTGTGATCGATCGCCCACACGTCGATCCCCGACGCCGTCATTGCACCCGCGAAACGGTGATACTGCCCGCTGTGCTGACCGAGGCCGTGCAGAAAGACCAAAGACACAGTGGGCACTGCGCCCCCTGCCGCCGGCCAATGCCGAAAGTGCACCTGACCGGTTCGTCCGTCGAAGAAGGGCATGCTCGTCATTCTGCACTCTCCTACGGGCATCCGCGGGCGGTGGGCGATTACTGGTGGGTTGCCTTGTCGGTGAGCGATGGCACAATCTCCGTGTGTTCCTACTCGATGATCAGATCGTCTACAGCGCCAGCGACCTCTCGGCCGCGGCCTCGTGCGAGTTCGCACTGTTGCGGCAACTCGACGCCCGCACCGGTCTGATCTCAGCCGAGGCGGCCGAGGCAGATCCGATGCTCGAGCGGACGTCGAGCCTCGGCGACTCGCACGAGCGCGAACAGCTTCAGAAGTTCATCGATCAACACGGAGACGGCGTCGTCGTCATGCCGCGACCGGAACACTCACGCGCAGGCCTGACCGCTGCCACGTTGGCCACCGTCGAGGCAGCACGATCGGGCGCGCCCGTCATCTATCAGGGAACCTTTTTCGACGGCCGATTCCTCGGGTTCTGCGATTTCCTCGTCCGCGAAGGCAACACCTACGCGGTCTACGACAGCAAGCTCTCCCGGCACGCCAAGGTGTCGGCACTTCTACAACTCGCCGCATACGCGGATGCGTTGGAGCGCAATGCAATTGCCGCCTCCGATCAGGTTCATCTACTGCTCGGCGACGGCAGCACGTCGTCGCACGACATCGGAGACATCGCGCCGGTATTCGCAGCACGCAGAGCTGAACTCGAACGAGTCCTCGACGAGCACCGTGCTGAGGGGAAACCGACACAGTGGCTCGACGATCGGTACCTGCGTTGTGGTCGATGCAACACCTGCAGCGTCGAAGTCGAAAGCCATCGGGACCTGCTGCTGGTTGCGGGCGTCCGCGGCAATCAGCGTGAACAACTGATCGTCTCGGGGATCACGACAATTGACGAACTCGCCGCGAGCACCGGCCCTGTCGAGGGAATTCGACGGGAAACACTCGACAAACTCCGTGCACAGGCCGCGGTTCAACTTCGTCAGGAACAATCCGGCGACGCCGAATTCGAGGTCTACGAACCCTCGGCGCTCGGCGGACTACCCGTCCCCGACGACGGCGACATCTTCTTCGACTTCGAGGGCGATCCGCTCTGGGCCGAGGACGGATCCACCGACTGGGGGTTGGAATACCTTTTCGGTGTGGTCGAAGGACCGGCGGACGACTACGTGTTCAAGCCGTTCTGGGCACACGATCGCGACGGTGAACGCCAGGCACTCCTCGACTTCCTCGACTATGTCACCGCGCGCCGAGAAGCTCACCCCGGCATGCACATCTATCACTACGCCGCGTACGAGAAATCGGCGCTGTTGCGCTTGGCCGCACGTCACGGTGTCGGCGAGCAGACGGTGGACACGCTGCTCAGCGAGAACGTGCTCGTGGACCTGTACCCGATCGTCCGCGCCTGCCTGCGGATCGGACAACGCTCGTACAGCATCAAGAAACTCGAGCCGCTCTACATGGGTGAGCACGGCCGCGACGGCGACGTGACCAACGCCGCCGCTTCGGTTGTCGCTTATGCCGACTACTGCCAATTGCGCGACGGCGGACAAGCCGACCAGGCCAGGGAACTTCTTCAGGGCATCTCCGACTACAACGAATACGACTGCGAATCCACTCTGCGCCTGCGCGATTGGCTTGCCGAGCGCGCCGCAGAACACGGCGTCGAACTTCGTGAGCCGACCGGGCAGATCAAGATTCCACTCGAGGAGCTCACCGAATCGGAGATCGCGCTCCGCGAATTCGCAGGACACAAGGCAGGTTCGGCGCGTACCCCCGATCAGCAGGCAGCTGCTCTACTGGCTGCTGCGGTGGGGTACCACAATCGTGAGCGGAAGCCGTACTGGTGGGCCCACTTCGACCGATTGGTCACACCGATCGAAGACCTGGTGGACATCCGCGACGTCATGGTGGTCGAACAGTCCGAAATCGAGGCGGACTGGCACAAGAGCACCCCACGTCAGAAGAAGTTCCGTCGACACATTCAGCTGACCGGAAGTTTCGGCACCGGAACGTCTTTGAGCCCGGGCAGTGATCTGTTCGCTCTCTACGCAACCCCCTCCCCCGATGCCGTTGCCAGCGAGAACCCCACCCAACGCGGCACCAGCAGCGTCAAGGTCACGGCCGTGGTCAAGTCCGAAGGACTCGACGTGGTCACCGTCGAAGAACTGCTCGGCGGTGACGAATACCTCGATGCTCCAGTCGCATTGGCACCTGGTCGTCCGATTCCCACCGGACGCATGGAGAAGTCCATCGCCGCTGCCGCATCCGGCGCCAGCGAGATCCTGCCCGAACTGCCACCCGTAGCAGCGGTCGACATTCTCCGGCGCAGCACCCCGAGGACACGCTCGGGTTCACCGCTCCCGCCCGTCGGCACCGACAACAACTACGCGGACGCCATCACCGCCGCACTTCTCGACCTCGATGATTCCTACGTGGCAGTACAGGGTCCCCCTGGTACGGGCAAGACCTACACGGGCGCTCGTGTCGTCAAGACACTGATCGAACAACATCAGTGGCGAATCGGAGTCGTGGCTCAATCACATTCGGTGGTCGAGAACATGCTCGGCGGCATTCTGAAGGCCGGCGTGGACCCTGCACTGGTCGCGAAGAAGGGCAGCCGCAGCAAGACCGCAGAATGGCAGGACATCGCATCCGAAGAATATGCGAGATTCATCGCCGAGGCCGAAGGCGTCGGCTGCGTCATCGGCGGCACTGCGTGGGACTTCGCGAACACCGATCGTGTTCCAGCGGGCAGCTTGGACCTGCTCGTGGTGGACGAGGCGGGCCAGTTCGCGCTCGCCAACACCATTGCCGTCGCGATTTCCGCGCGAAACCTGTTGCTGCTGGGCGATCCGCAGCAGTTGCCGCAGGTGAGCCAAGGTACTCACCCCGAACCTGTCGACGAATCGGCGCTCGGTTGGCTCGCCGAGGGACACGGCGCACTGCCACCCGAACTCGGCTACTTCCTCGAGAAGACTTGGCGGATGCACCCGGATCTGTGTGCGCCCGTGTCCGCACTGTCGTACGAGGGCAAGCTCCATTCTCAGGAAACCGTGAGTGCGGCAAGGAAACTCGACGGACTCGCTGCCGGAGTGCACACAGTGTTCGTCGATCACCGCGGCAATTCCACGTACTCCCCGGAAGAGTCCCAGGAAATCGTTCGCCAGATCCAGGGCCTTCTCGGTACGCCATGGACCGATCCGAGCGAGTTCGAGGGAACCCGGCCCCTGGAGCAGTCGGACATCCTCGTGGTCGCGGCATACAACGCCCAGGTCGGTACCGTCGAGCGCGATCTCACCGAAGCCGGTCTCACGGAGGTCGAGGTCGGGACCGTCGACAAGTTCCAGGGCCGCGAGGCCGCGGTGGCAATCGTGTCGATGGCCGCATCTGCCGTCGAGGACGTCCCGCGAGGAATGTCGTTCCTCCTGTCGCGGAACCGCCTCAATGTTGCTGTCTCCCGCGGCAAGTGGTGCGCGATCATCGTCCGATCACACGCGTTGACGCAGTACATGCCGAGCACGCCCGCAGGGTTGGTGGAGCTGGGCGCGTTCATGAGGTTGACGAGCTAGCCGAATGTTTTCACACCCAAAGCCTGTCCTACCCGAAACACTGCCTTACCCGAAACACTGCCCTTCGCCGCGGTAGGTGGGAACCGAGGTTCGGGTGCCGTCGGCTTCGACCACATACACGCGGTCGAAGCGCTCGCACAGCTCGCCGGCTTTGGCGTGACGGAACCATACGCGGTCGCCGATCGCGATGTTTCCGGCTTCCTTCCCGGTGACCGGTGTCTGGACTTCGCCGGCTCCTTCGTTGCGGAGCAGTTTGAGACCAGCGGGCCAGACCGGTGACGGAACGCGGGTGGCTCCGGCAGGTCCCGACGCGATGTATCCGCCGCCGAAAAGGGTCGTGACCGACGGCGTCGGCTTGCGCACGGCCGACAGTGCGAAGAACAGCGCCGGATCGGGACGGAAGGCGCGGTAGCGGTCGAACAGGGTCGGTACGTACAGTCCGGAGCCTGCTGTTACCTCGGTCACCACAGGATCGGCCGAGCTGACCTCCAGCGACCCCGTACCGCCGCTGTTGACGATCTCGAGTGCACCCACGGCATCGGTGACGGCCGCGACCACAGCGCCCCTTCTGGACGCCAGTTCGCGGGCAGAGGCCTTCTTGACCCAACCGATCGGAGCGCTGGTGTCCGGGAGGCCGGCGATCTGGGCTTCGTAGAACATCACTCCGACGACGGAGAATCCGCGCTGACGAGCACGCGCCGCGAGTGCGGCGACCGCGGCAGGTTCGCGCAGCGGCGAGCGTCGTACGCCTAGATGGATCGGACCGATCCGCAGTGACGCATCGACGTCGAGACATACCCGGACAGGCGCATCTCCCGTCGACGCCGAACGAATGAGATCCAACTGCGCATCGTCGTCGACCATCAAGGTGATCGATTGGAGGGCGGTGTCATCGGCAGCGAGATCCGCGATGGCGCCACGATCGGCGGTCGGGTATCCCATCAGGATGTCCCGTGCGCCGAGCCCGACCAGCCACAGAGCCTCGCGCAGTGAGTACGCCATGATTCCGCGGAACCCGCCGGATGCAGTCAGTGTGTCACCGAGAGTTTCAGTCAGAACCGTACGACAACGAACCGATTTGCTCGCCACTCGCACCGGGGTTCCACCGGCGCGGCGCACCAGGTCGGCTGCATTACTGCGCAGTGTGGTCAGATCCAGAGCAGCCAGAGGCGGGTCGAGTTCTCGCGTGGCAGCAGTGAGTCGATCGAGGGTCCTGGTCACAGATGATCCAATCGTCGCGGCGTGCGACCAGTCAATCACCAATCCTGGACGTATGTCCAGGATGGCGGTTCTACTGAGGCGCGACCACTGCTTTATTGGCGATTACCTGAACCATTTCTCCGAACTCGGCAATAGTCGCGTCGGAGTCACGATCGACCAGCCATCGCAGAACAAGGCCGTCGATCATTGCAAGACTCAGTCGCGCAATCGAACTCAACGGCTCCGTCCACACCGTGCCCGATATCTTGGCGCACTCTTCGAGAAACGACACCGCGAGCTCATCCATGATTCGGTACTGCTCAAATGCAACTGCCCCAGCACGTTCGGCTCCGAGATTGCGACTACGCAGTGCCTGCGCGGTAATTTCGTAGGTCAACAACTGGCGATCCGGGGTTGCTTCGATGGTCGGCCACATTCCGGTCAGGCCGATATGCAGCAATTCCCTGAGCCCCTGCACGCCACTGAGATCCGGCGCATGGCGGACCTGCGCGAACGCATACTGCATCGACGCACTGAGCTGCAGAATGAGCGTTTCACCCATTGCCGCGATCAGCGCTTCCTTGCTCTCGAAGCAGTAATGAACGACGCCGAGCGATACGCCGGCCTCCTCTGCCACCGCCCTTACCGTCACAGAACTGACACCGCGCTGTTCCGCAATAGACAAAGCGGACTCGACCAATTGTGTGCGGCGTTCGTCCGCCGGAAGCCTGTTCAGCATCCAATGATCGTAGAACGCAAATGACAAAATCTTCGCGCAATACTTGCCTGGACGACCGTCCAAGTACATTATTGCGTAATGGCTTCGGACACTTGGCAGAACTGGGCGGGCACTCAAAGTGCCGCGCCGCGTCGCTTTGCGACGCCGACAAATACCCGTGAACTTTCGTCGTTGGTCGCCGAGGCCGCGGCGCGCGGCCAACGCGTGAAGGCCGTCGGCGCCGGCCATTCGTTCACCGGTGTCGCGGTCACCGACGGTGTCCTCGTCAGCCTGGACAACCTGAGCGGAATCGACTCGATCACGCCGACCGACGACGGTGCGCTGGTCACTGTTTTTGCAGGCACTCGCCTTCATGCTCTCAACGAGGCCTTGTGGCAACGCGGATATGCGATGGCCAATCTCGGTGACATCGACGTCCAGTCACTGGCCGGCGCGACGTCCACCGGCACACACGGCACCGGCGCACGATTCGGCGGTATCGCCACACAGATTCGCGGAATCGAGATCGTTCTCGCCGACGGATCCGTCGTTACCGCAAGCGCTGACGAAAACGTCGAATTGTTCGAAGCAGGCCGCCTCGGATTGGGCGCAATCGGCATCATTTCGAAGATCACTCTCGCCTGCGTCCCGCGATTCACACTTCGCGCAATCGAGGAACCCGACACGCTGTCTCACATACTGGACACCCTCGAGAGCGATCGTCTGGGCTTGGACCACTTCGAGTTCTACTGGTTTCCGCACACCGACCGTGTCCTGACGAAGAGCAATACGCGACTGCCCGGAGATACCGAACCCGATCCAGTGGGCAAGGTCCGCGCGTTCGTCGACGACGAACTCCTCTCGAACACACTCTTCGAAGGTGTCAACCGCGTTGCCACCCTGGCACCGGCCGCGATCCCGAGAATCAACAACGTGTCGTCTCGATTGCTCGGCGCCCGGGAGTTCACCGATCGCAGCTACCGAGTATTCGCGTCTTCGCGCCGGGTGAAGTTCAAGGAGATGGAATACGCGATCCCCCGCGAACACGTCACCGAGACACTCCACGAAATCGACCGCTGGATGAAGAAGTCCGGAACTAACGTCGCATTCCCCGTCGAAGTACGTTTTGCTGCCGCCGACGACCTCTGGCTCTCGACTGCTCACGGACGCGACACCGCATACATCGCCGTACACCAGTACCACCGACGACCCGAAACCGAATACTTCGCCGCAGTGGAAGCAATCGCGCGCGCCGTCGACGGCCGGCCGCATTGGGGAAAAATGCACAACCGGACCGTCGACGACCTGCGTCCTACGTACGACCGACTCGACGACTTTGTCGCCGTGAGAGACAAGTACGACGCGAATCGTGTGTTCGACAACGAATACTTGCGTCAGGTGCTGGGCGACTGACGGTCAGCGCCGCAGCAGTTCCGCTTTTCGCGCATCGCTCGCAAACGAGGCTTTGATCGAGTTCCGGGCGAGGGTGTCTCGCTCGGCCTCGGTCAGACCCAAGGCTCGGCCCAGTTCGGTGAAATTGTCGTCGACGTATCCCCCGAAGTAGGCCGGGTCGTCGGAGTTGACCGTGACGATCAAACCCATCTCGAGCATCGATCGAAGCGGGTGATCCGACAGCGAATCGAACACCCGCAGACGAACGTTCGACAATGGGCAGACCGTCAGTGGAATCTCCTCGTCGACCAGACGCTCGATCAGGGCAGGATCCTCGAGTGCCCGGACTCCGTGGTCGATCCGCTCGGCGCCGAGAATGTCGAGTGCCTGCCAGATGTACTCGGGCGGTCCCTCCTCACCGGCGTGAGCGACAACGTGCAAACCCTCGGCACGCGCGCGGGCGAACACGTCCTCGAACAGTGACGGTGGGTTGCCTACCTCTGCGGAGTCGAGTCCGAGCCCGACGATCGGAGCCTGCAGGCGAATTATCTCGGAGAAGATCTCCTCGGCGTCCTTGACGGGCTGATCTCGGAGGATGGCGGCGATTGCCGCGCTGCTGAGCCCGAACTCGCGCTCGCTCGATGCCACCGCATCCATGATCCCGTCCAGGACCTCGGTCAGCGGAACACCACGGACTACGTGCGCCTGTGGATTGAAGAAGAACTCGGCATGCGCGACGCCGGCCGCAGCCGCCCGGCGGAAGTACGCTCGCGTCAGGTCGGCAAAATCCTCCGCGGTGCGCAGGACGGCCATGTTGGCGAAGTAGAGATCGAGGAACGACTGCAAGTCGGTGAACTCGTACCTCGACTTCAGATCGTCGATGTCCTTGTACGGCAGATCCATTCGATTGCGCTCGGCAAGTCGGTAAATCTGTTCGGGCTCCAGAGAACCCTCTATGTGCATGTGCAGTTCTGCGACAGGTGTAGCCATGTCGGTGTTACCGCCCCTTCCAGACCGGGGCGCGCTTCTCGGCGAACGCCGTCGCACCCTCGCGTGCATCTTCGGATGCGAATACCGGCGCCATGACCTGCAACTGCTTCGCGAAAGCTTCGTCGTCGGACCAACCGCCGGCCTTGACGATGATCTCCTTGGTGACCGCTACCGCGAGCGGTCCGTTGCGGGTGATTCGATCAGCCAGCTCCAGTGCGCCGTCGAGCGCCTTGCCCGGTTCGGTCAACGTGTTCACGAAGCCGTAGCGGTATGCCTCCTCGGCGGTGAAACTGTCGCCGGTCAGCGCCAGTTCCAGAGCCTTCTGGTACGGAATCCGCTTGGGCAGGCGCAATAATCCGCCGCCACCTGCAACCAGTCCTCGCTTGACCTCCGGGATACCGAACTTCGCTTCGGACGACGCCACCACCAGGTCGGTGGCAAGCACGAGTTCCGTGCCGCCTGCCAACGCGAAGCCCTCGACCGCCGAAATGATCGGCTTACGCGGTGGCCCTTCCGTGAATCCGAGACCGCGTCCCGGCACGAGGACGTTCTCGCCGGCCACGAATGCCTTCAGATCCATACCGGCACAGAAGTTTCCGCCGGCTCCTGTCAGCACGGCCAAGGACAGATCGTCGTCCGCATCGAGCTCTTCGACCGCGGCGGCCAACGCGTGACTGACCGCCGAGTTGATGGCGTTACGCGCCTCGGGCCGGTTGATGGTGATGATCAGTGTCCGCCCGCGCCGCTCGGTGAGAACCTCGTCCGCCATGATGTCCCTCTCGTTTGTCGACCACGCTCGCGTGACTACGCGACGTTGCGTTCGACAATACGGACGAAGCCATCGGGGTCGATCTGCGCGGTGTCGTGAGTGCAGAACCACCCCTGGGTGAACCTCGTCGAGGTCGCTTGCGGCGAGTTCCAATACCGACGCGTGACACTCGGCCCACGGCACAGCAACTCACCGAAACCACCTGGCGCATCCGGGCCGTACAACGCCACTTCCATTCCACCGAAAGCGATTCCGACGCTTCCGAGGTGGGTGGGCGCCGACTCGGTTGGCAGAATGAGACCAGCCCCACAGGTTTCGGTTTTACCCCACCCGATCACATGCCGAGCGGCCGGGAACAGAGTCAGCAGCTTGGATTCCTGTTCGGCCGTGATCGGCGACCCGCTGCAATCGATCCACTGCACCGACCTCGAACCGGCACGTGCCGCCGGTCCGAGCGTGAGCAACCGTGGCTCGAGCAAGTCCTCGGGCCGCCCGGTCACGATGTCGACGGTATGCACACTCTCACGCCAGAAGTCCCCGGCGAGGACCACCGTTCCACCGACCACCAACGTCGCGAGCACGTGCACGAAGTGCCGCACCGACTTGAAGTCGTTGTCCACCAGCAGATTCCGCACACCTTCGACGCCGTAGTCACGCGAGTGCAGAATTCCGACGATGGCAGAAAGCACGTTCTCGTTACTCAACTCGACGCCAAGCATCTCGCCCGAAGAATCCGCGGTGTACGCGAGGATCGCCATCTCGTCCGGGGCGGCGCCGTCGTCGATGAACGGAACACCGTGCGGGAGTTCCCCGTCGAGCACCAACACCGAACCACTGTCCGCGATGACGAAGTCCGCCGCGTCATCACTCAAGTGCACACCGACGGAGACCGGAACGCCGCCGGCGAGGATGACGCCGAGGCACGCCTCCATCCATCTCACCCCAGCGGCGACACGAATGGCCACACGGTCACCGATCTCGACGCCTCGCGACTTCAGCCCTCCCGCGACCCGCGACGCCTCGGCCCACAGCTCCGCGAAGGTGACCTGCTCGCCGTCGACCTCCTCGACCGCGACGCGCGAGGAGAACCGATGGACGGCGATGTCCAGTAGTTCGGACAACGACGGGTCCAGTTGGCTGTACCGAAGCACCCCGTCACCGGCGCGGGTGACGCGGGCGTCGGCGAGGAGCTGATTCGAACACGGGTATTCCACAAGCGTCGACCGCATCGATACCTCCACGTCACTGACAACCCACCGGCCATTCGACTATATGACGTGGATCACAGTTCGTGGAGGTCTCTGGCGATAATCGTCGCAAACTTACTTTCCGGAGTAGACCGCTTTGCCCGGTCCGACGTCGAGGAAACTGCGGACAGCGCCGCGTAGGTCATCGGTGGCGAACAGCGCACCGGACACCCCGGGGGTCACCGAATCCGCGTGGGCGATCCCGCCGGAACGCCAGGCCGCGACGATCTGTTTGGTAGCGTCGTGGGCTCGCGTGGGTCCGTCCGCCAACCTGGTCGCCAGGGCACGCGCCGCAGCATCGACATCGTCGTGAACTGCATTGACGACGCCCCACGAGTGCAGGGTTACGGCGTCGTAGAGATCGCCGGTCATGACCAACTCCCGCGCCCGTCCGGAACCGGCACGCTCGGCCAAACGCTGCGGTCCACCCATGGACGGCGTCAGACCGACCACTGTCTCGACCAGTCCGAACTTCGCCTTGGGCGCCGCGAGGATGATGTCGCAGGCCAAGGAGATCTCGAATGCAGCAGTCAGCGTCAACCCGTGCGCCGCATAGATCACCGGGCACGGCAAAGCCTCGAGCGGATGGCAGATCTGGGCGAACAGTTGGCGCCACAACTCCGCGCCCTGCTCCGGGTCGAGGCCGTCGAACACGTGGACGTCGACGCCGGCCGAGTTGACCTTGCCCTCGGCGCGCAGAAGCACCGCGCGCGGTGGGTTTTCGGTCAGCGTCGCAACATCGGCGATGACCGCGTCGAACATGGCCTGATCGAACAGATTGAGTGGTCCGTGTGCGAACGTCAGGACAGCCACCTCGGCACCACCATCGGTGGCGAAACGCTCGAGACGGGTGGGATGCGATTCGGGAGCAGTCATGCCGCCACACTGCCACATCGAACCAGCCTACGATCGTCGGGTGGACGGTCTGAGAAATGCGCTCGCGGACGTTGTGGGACACCGGTTCGTCGTCACCGACGCCGACGTGTTGACGACCCGTTCGACCGACCAGACAGGCCGGTACGCGGGCCGTGCCTGCGCCCTGGTCCGACCGGCCGATACAGCCGAAATCGCTGCACTGCTGAACGTGTGCCGCTCCCGCGGTGTACCGGTCACCGTTCAGGGCGGGCGAACGGGCCTGGTCGCCGGCACGGTGCCAGAACACGACGACGTCCTGCTCTCCACCGAACGCCTAGCGGCGATCGGCGACGTCGATCTTGCCGCCGGGCGGATCACCGTCGGGGCGGGAGTGACACTCGCGCAGGTACATTCCGCGGCGGCCGCCGCCGGTTTGAAGTTCGGTGTCGACATAGCCTCGCGGGACACTGCGACGATCGGCGGCATGGTGTCCACCAATGCCGGTGGCCTGCACACGGTTCGATACGGGAACATGGCCGAACAGGTGCTCGGACTCGAGGTGGTACTCCCCGACGGAACTACTGTGCGCCGGTCACCGAAAGTGCTGTCGGACAACTCCGGATACAACCTGCCCGCGCTGTGGGTCGGTAGCGAAGGAACTCTAGGGGTGGTCACTTCCGTCGACCTGAAATTACGGAAGATACCGACCTACCGCGTGACGTCGCTGATCGGTTTCGACGCACTCCAGGACGTCGTCGAGGCGGGGCGAGTGTTGCGCGCTCTCGACGGCGTCGACGCACTCGAATTGTTGGACGGGCGCGGTCTCGAACTGGCCGCACGCCATTTGAACGCCGCGGTTCCGACGGGGCGACCGTGGTACCTCCTCGCCGAGGTGTCCGCGGCCCACGATCCTCTGGAAGACCTGGCCGAGCTGCTCGAACGCATCGGCCCACCGCAGACCCCGGCCGTGGCGGTCGACGCCCCCGGCTCGACGCGCTTGTGGGCGGCCCGCGAATGCTTCGCCGAGGTGGTCGGATTGTTCGGTCCCCCACTGAAATTCGACGCGGCGCTACCGCTGGACTCGCTTGCCACCTTCACCGAGGACGCAACGGCGGTGATCGCGAGCCGAGCGCCCGAGGCAATTCCGATCCTGTTCGGACACGTCGCCGAGGGAAACATCCACCTCAACGTCCTGAACTGTCCGAACGCCGACATCGTGTATCGCAGTGTCCTCGAACTGGTTCGCGATCACGGCGGAAACGTCAGTTCCGAGCACGGGGTGGGCTCGCTCAAACGCAACTATCTGGACCTGGCCCTCTCGGCGCAGGACATAGCCACGATGTGGGCGATCAAGCGAGCCCTTGACCCGAGCGACTATCTCAATCGCGCAGTGATGTTTCCCGACGCGCTTCGGCACTGACGGCCATCGCGTCGTCGTGCGCGTCCCCGCGTAAAGGCCGGGCGAAGCACACCGACGCGACGAAACCGATGAGCAGCACACCCGCAGGTAGCCAGATCGACTCCGACATCGCCGTGCTGAACGGTTCACGGACGAACTCTGGGAGGTGACCAACGCCGGCTTCCGAACTGCCGCCGGTCAGTCCCTGAGCCGCCAATCGTGCAGTGATCAGAGCGCCGATCGCAGCGCTGCCGAGAACCGCACCCACCTGCCGGGTGGTGTTGTAGACGCCGGCGCCCGCGCCCGCCTGCATCGGAGGCAGGTTGTGTGTGGCGGTGGCCGCGAGCGGAGACCAGATGCACGCGTTCGCGAAGCCGATCAGGCCGATCGGCAGGAGCAGTTCCCAGATCGCGACGTCGGGAGACATCACCAGTGCCAGCCAACCCAAGGCGACGGCGAACAGCAAGAAGCCGGTGCCGGCGATGTAGCGCGGATGTGTCTTGTCGACGAGCTTGCCGATGATCGGGGCGAAGATACCGGTCAGCACTGCCATCGGAACGAGCAGCAACGCCGACTGCGTCGGGGAGAGGCCACGAACTGCCTGTGTGTAGAACATCAGCGGAAGGACCATCGACGTGATCGCAAAGCCCATCGCGGTGATGGCGACATTGGCGAGTGAGAAGTTGCGATCCTTGAAGAGTTCCAAGGGAAGCAAGGGTTCGTTCTTGTTGCGCGACTGGTAGAACACGAACACCGCGAGCAACACCACACCGGCGCCGATCAGGCTCCAGACGAATCCGTTCCAGTCGTACGAACTGCCTTCCTGGATTCCGAACACCAGAAGGAACATGCCTGCGGCGCTGAGGATCACGCCGGGGATGTCGAACTTGTGCTCGCTGGTCGGCAACGACGGAACGAGCTTCCAGGCGAGCAGGAAGGCGATGACACCAACCGGGACGTTGACGATGAAGATCCATTCCCAGCCGAGATTGTCCACCAGGACGCCACCGGCAAGCGGACCCACCAGGGTGGCAACACCGGCAACGGCGCCCCACAGACCCATTGCGGCGCCACGCTTGTTCGGCGCGAACGTGCGTGTGATGACGGCCATCGTCTGAGGCGTCATCATTGCAGCACCAAGACCCTGGAAAGCCCTTGCGACGATGAGCATCTCGACGCTGCCGGACAGACCACACCACAGTGATGCGCCGGTAAACAGTACGAGGCCGATCATGTACAGGTTCTTCGGACCGAACCTGTCACCGAGTCGGCCCGTGACGAGCAGCGGCACCGCGTACGCCAGCAGGTACGCGCTGGTGACCCAGACGACCTTGTTGATGTCGGTGCCGAGGTCCTCCATGATCGCGGGGTTGGCGACAGCGACGATGGTGCTGTCCACCAGAATCATGAAGAACCCGATACACAGCGCCCACAGCGCGTGCCAGGGATTGACCTGCTTTTCCATCTTCAGTCCTTAGGTAGTGCGGACGAGCCTGCGGAGCCGGCCAGCCGGTCGAGAAGTTCTTGTGAGAGCCAGGGCATTTCGCCGCTCTCGATGTCTGTCACCAACGCGCCGATCCACTCTCTTTCGGCGACGGTCAGTGCGTGGGCGTAGTCCGCGCCCACCGTGAAGATTCGTGGTTTCTCCGCGGCCTTCACCGCTTCGTAGTCGACCTCGAATTTCGCAATCGTCTTGTCGAGGTGCGCGAGACGGATCCGAAGCATCTGACACGCAGTCGATGCGGAGAGGTTGTGCATCTCGGCAAGCGCGAGTGGCAACCGCGGATACTCCCGCACCGGAACCGCCAACATCTCGCGTAGTTGATGTTCGAGGGCATCACGGCCGCGGGCAGTGATCTCGTACGTCGTCCGCTCCGGGCGGTTGCCCTCACGATCGGTCCCGATCGAAGCCAGAAGTTCCTGCTTCTCCAACCGGGAAACCGTGTGATAGAGCGATCCCGGCTTGATTTTCACCAGCTGATCCCCCCGCCGCACCGAGGCGAGTTGGTACATCTCGTACGGGTGCATCGAACGCTCGGACAGCAGGCCCAGCACGGTGATTCCCAAAGGCGTCAGTGACACGTCACCCATGAGTCCCCCTCCCTGACAAGCCGTAGTTGACTGACGAGCCGCAATTGACCATTTCTTGACTATTCCACCCGAAATAGTCCACATGGAATATACGACCTCTGTCCGTCTCGATCAACCCGTTCGAATCGGACTAGCCTGTAGCGAGTGGACGATCATCACCTCGACATCATCCGACTTGCCTGGGCGCGTGAGCTGGGACTCGGCGACTCGGCACTGCGTCCGGCGCACACGGCCCGGGTCGTCGGCGACGACATCCACGTTCTCGATCTGGCAGGCTCCGGTGCGATCGTCGGGCCACAGTGGTTCATCGAGCGCACAGAGGACATCTCCGTCGACGCACTACTGCAACCGGCGCGTCTCCTAGAGATCGCCGGCGATCACGGCGGCCGAATCACCGGTCCCGTCGATCTCGCTTTCCTCGGCGACTACACGGACGCGCCACCCGACGAGCAACTGCTGATTTCCCACGAGGTCGACGACGCCCTCGCCGTCGCTGCGCTGTGCCCACCCGACGACAGCACCACGGCCGACCTCGAGAACCGGACGCGGTGGTTCACCGCCGTCACCGATTCCACCGAGGTGCTCGGATGCGCGGCGTACTCCGAATTTCAGGGATTCGTGGCAGATCTCACGACCCTGACTGCTCCAGCGCATCGACGTCGCGGAATCGGCTGCGCAGTAACGCTTCTCGCTGCGGAGGACGCTCTCGATTCCGGGTTGATCCCGCAGCTACGCACGAGTCGCGGCAGCGCGATCGCCGCGACGCTTCCACGTAAAGCCAAATTCGACGTTCTGGGGGCATACGCTCGGGTACACGTGCACCTGCCCAGTTGACACTCGAAATGACACTCGAACGAGAGGGACCGCAGATGAGTACGGAAGACGGCGCGAGCGAACCGACATTCGTCGAAGAGGGTCGTGAATTCAAACGCGACACCAACTACATCCCGACCCGGATCACCGAGGACGGTCGCGACGGTTACCCCGTCGAACCGGGGCGATACCGGTTGATCGTGGCACGTGCCTGCCCGTGGGCAAACCGCGCCATCATCGTCCGCCGTCTGCTCGGCCTCGAAGACGTACTGTCGATGGGCATCTGCGGTCCGGTTCACGACAAGCGAAGCTGGACTTTCGATCTCGACCCGGGCGGCGTCGATCCCGTACTGAAGATCCCGCGACTACAGGACGCGTACTTCGCCCGAGATCCCGAATACCCCAGGGGAATCACGGTGCCCGCCATGGTGGAGATCGCGACGGGCAAGGTGGTCACGAACGACTACCCACAGATCACCCTCGACTTCTCGACGCAATGGAAGAAGTACCACCGCGAAGGCGCACCGGATCTGTACCCGGAGCCTCTGCGAAACGAAATCGACGAAGTGGCCGAGTACGTGTTCCGCGACGTCAACAACGGCGTCTACCGCTGCGGTTTCGCCGGTTCACAGCAGGCGTACGACGAGGCATACGACACGCTGTTCGCCCGCCTCGACTGGCTCACCGAACGTCTTGCCCGGCAACGCTTCCTGGTGGGAGACACCATCACCGAGGCCGATGTGCGCCTGTTCACCACGCTGGCGCGATTCGATCCCGTCTATCACGGCCACTTCAAGTGCAACAGAAGCAAACTCAGCGAGATGCCGGTGCTGTGGGACTACGCACGCGATCTGTTCCAGACTCCCGGATTCGGTGACACCATCGACTTCACACAGATCAAAGCGCACTACTACATCGTGCATTCCGAGATCAATCCCTCCGGAATCGTGCCCAAGGGACCGGAATTGACGCACTGGCTCGAACCGCACGGCCGCGAACAGTTGGGTGGCCGACCGTTCGGGGACGGCACACCGCCTCACCCGCCCATCCCGTCGGAAGTGGTTCCAGCAGAGCACTGGGCCACCAGATAGGTCGCGGCGGCTACTCCCCTGCGTACGTGCCGAAACTCCAGTACACACCTTCGGGATCACGGCAGGTGAACCCCCGCGAACCGTAGTCCTCGTCGCGCAATCCCTGCGTGATCGTGGCGCCCGCCGCGACAGCGCGTTCGTGGAGTGCATCAGCTGCGTCCGCGTCGTCCACGACGATGTACACCGAACCGATTCCAGGCGGCAGGCCGGCGATCGCCGAATCGGTGCGCGGCGAACCCAGCATGATGCCGCCACCGCCCGGCCAGTCGAGTTGGGCGTGGTCCACCACGTCTCCCTCGCCGTAGACGACCTTCTCCACGAAACCGAAGGTGCTCACCAGAAAGTGGATTGCAGCCCGGGCGTCGAGGTAGCGCAGTGTCGGCCAGATGGTCGTCGAACGAGATTCCGAAGTGGCGGTCATAACACTCGAACTCCTGCCTGGGAAAACTCACGAAGAAAACCGAGTCTCGTACGAGCCTATGGCCCCTGCGATCACCGCCGCTACCGAAAACTTCACCTATTCTCGAGATACGGTCCACCTCGCTTCAGAGGAGGACAACTGTGGAGGGGCAGCAATGAGCAAGTCGACGAACAACGACAGCGGGCGTATCGAGAAGGTCCTCGTTTCCGTTCTCGACAACGGAAGCCGCCTGCAAGCGCCCGCAGTGGCCAAATACGTCAACCACGTCCGTAAAGCGCACCCCGACGAGTCACCTGCTCAGATCGTCGAGCGGATGGAAAAGATGTTCATTCTCGCCGTGACCGGAAGCGGCAGCGCCGTCGGCGCCACGGCCGCGGTGCCGGGCGTCGGAACAGTCGCGTCCATCGCTGCAGTCGGTGCGGAATCGGCTTTCTTCCTCGAAGCGTCGGCGCTGCTCACATTGGCAATAGCGTCTGTCCACGGAATCTCCGTGCAGGATCATCAGCAACGACGCGCCCTGGTCCTGGCAGTCGCACTCGGCGAATCCGGCATGGAGATCGTCCAGAAGGCCACCGGGATCACGGCCAAGAACTGGGGAACGGCAATCACGAGCAAGATTCCCGGACCCACGATGAGGGGAATGAACAGCACCCTCGTGCGGAAATTCGTGACCAAATACGCCGCCAAGCGCAGCGCACTGATCCTCGGCAAGCTCGTTCCCGCCGGAATCGGTGCGGTCATCGGCGGTGCGGGTAACCGAGCCATCGGCAAGGGCGTCGTCAAGAATGCGCGCGAAGCCTTCGGACCCGCACCGGCCAGGTGGACCGATCACCTGATCGTGATGCCTGCCGACGATGCCGCAGTGCTTCCCCAGACGGAGTCACGCCGGGCCATCCGCAGATAGCCGTCCGGGCCGTAGGCTCGCATCACGTATTCGCCGCCGACCCGGGAGCAGCATTGACGAACACCGCAATGGGATCCTTCTCTGCCCCCATCGAGATTCGTGGGTTGACGAAGACGTTCAAGGCGGCGCGCGCGGTCAACGACCTGAGCTTCGACGTTCAGGCGGGCTCGATCACCGGGTTTCTCGGCCCGAACGGTTCGGGCAAGACGACCACGTTGCGGATGCTCCTCGGACTGGTGTCACCGACGTCGGGATCGGCCACGATCAACGGCACTCCGATGCGTTTGCTGCCCAACCCGGCCCGGACCGTCGGCGCAGTACTCGACGTCGGCAGTCTCCATCCGAAACGAACGGCGCTCGGACACCTCGAGATCTACGCGGCCGCTATCGGCATGCCGACTCAGCGCGCGGCGCAGGTGCTGGACATGGTCGGTCTGAGTTCGGTCGGAGCCCACAAGACCGGCACCTTCTCGCTCGGGATGCGCCAACGCCTGATCCTTGCCACCGCGATGCTCGGTGATCCCGAGATCCTCGTGCTCGACGAACCCGCGAACGGACTCGACCCCGAGGGCATGGCGTGGCTACGTCAGTTCCTGCAGACCTTCGCCGGTTCCGGCCGAACGGTTCTGATCTCGAGTCACGCGCTTCGTGAAGTGGAAGCGACCGTCGACAGCGTGGTCATCGTCAGCGCCGGCTCACTCGTCTACCAAGGGACCATGGACGAACTTCGTCGCTCCCAGCGCAGTCGACTGCTCGTCTCGTGTTCCAACCCAGCGCTCCTCGCCACGGCACTGGCCGCTCGGGGAATCATCGACGCCCAGATCACGCAGGACGGACGGCTCGCCGTGGGCGGCACCGACACGTCGGTGCTCCCACCGGTGGCGTCGGCGGCCGGTGTCACGATCTTCGGTGTCGCGACCGAAGGCGCAGATCTCGAGCAACTGTTCCTCGCGATGACAACACCGCAGTACGCGGTTCCCCAGGTCGGATACCACCGCCCACCCGGTCCCGGTTCCGGACCGGGCTATTACGGCCCTGCCGCATACGGACCTTCCGGAGGACACAGATGACCACGCTCGTGCGCGCGGAGACACTCAAAGTTCTCACCTTGCGCTACTGGTGGGCACTGGCCATCGCACCGGTCGTCGTGGCCGTGCTGATTGCTGCCTCGACTCGGACGTTCGTCGAAGTCGTGGCCGATTCGGCCGACACCACTTTCGACGTCGATGTCGTGTCCACCGGCGTCAGCCTCGGTGTCTCCAACACGCTTGTCCTGGTGTTCGCGGCCGTCTTCGGAGCACTCACCGCCGGATCCGAATTCGGCTACAAGACTCTCACCACGACGTTCCTCACAGCTCGCGGCCGCGACGGAGTTCTCGGCGCAAAACTTGCCGTCGTCGCGGTATTCGCCGTCGGCTACGCATTGGCGGTCGAAGTAGTCAGCATCGGCGCGATGTTGCTCTTCGGCCGGGACTTCAGTTTCACCACCGATCTCTTCGCCATCTGCGCCGCAGGCATTCTGGCGTGCGCGCTGTGGGCACTGCTCGGCGCCGGGGTGGCCCTGCTCACCGGTTCGTCGATGGCCGGTGCCCTCTCGGTCATCCTGTGGTTCGTCTTCGGTGAATGGATCGTCCGCGCCGTGCTGCTCGCGATGGATCTCGGTGGGATCGGGGCCGCGCTTCCGGTGTCGGCCACGATCGGCACCATCGTCAATGCGGCACCGTCGATCGACGTCGACGCGTTTGCGTCCTGGCCGAGCGGCCCGATGATGCTGGCCGCTTGGGTAGTTCTGTTCTGCGGGCTCGGTTGGCTACGGACCAGGACCCGCGACATCACCTGAAAAAGCTGTCTGGGGCCGGGTCTACCGTGGATCTCGATGAACACGATCAACACGGACAGTCCGGTAGCTGGAGAGGTGGATCGAGCTCCGGGCTGGATCCGCCGCTTGGCCCACGCATGCTGGTTGCACCGAAGAGTTGCGATCGGCGCGCTACTCGTTACGGTCATCGCCTCTGCGATCGACATCTCGTTTCCTCTCCTGACCCGCTATGCGCTCGACGCCGCAAGCCAGGAGAACCCGGGCAAGGTGATCGGGTTCGTCGCGTTGGCGATCGCGTTACTCGCGATCGTCCGCTTCGCGTGCCAGTACGGCCGACGGATGCTTGCCGGCCGACTCTCGCTCGACGTTCAACACGACTTGCGGCTCGCCCTGCTCGGTTCGCTGCAACGCCTCGACGGACGAGGGCAGGATCAGATCCGCACAGGCCAGGTGGTCTCCCGGTCCATCACGGATCTGCAGCTCGTCCAGGGTTTGCTCGCGATGGTGCCGATGTCCGCGGGAGCGCTCCTGCAATTCGTGCTGGCGATCGGCATCATGGCGTGGCTCTCGCCGCTGTTGACTCTCGTTGCTGTCGCCGTCATCCCAGCAGTAGGGCTGGTGGTGTTCCTGATGCGACCGATGCTCTTCGCCGCAACATGGTCCGCGCAGCAGCGTGCCGCCGACCTCGCCCAACACGTCGAGGAAACCGTCACCGGCGTTCGCGTCGTCAAGGGATTCGGGCAGGAACAACGAGCCGTCGACCAGCTGGAGAAACACAGCCGCACGCTGTACTCCGAGCGCCTTCGCGCCGCGTGGTTGAACGCGAAATTCGCGCCAACCATGGCCGCCTTGCCCCAGCTCGGGCAGGTGGGAGTGATCGCTCTCGGCGGGTATCTCGCACTGCACGACAAGATCACCGTGGGAACGTTTCTCGCGTTCGCCACCTACATCGTGACGATGACCGGAGTCACCCGAACTCTGTCGTCGGTCATCGTCATGGCGCAGCTGGCGCGCGCCGCTGTAGAGCGTGTCTACGACGTCATCAACGCTCAGCCGGACATCGCCGATCCAGACCATCCGGTGGACCTGCCCGACGGTCCTCTCGGAGTCACCTTCGACGACGTGGCATTCGGATTCGACACCGAACGCGACGTCCTGACCGGGCTGAACCTCCGCATAGAACCGGGCGAGACCGTCGCCGTCGTGGGTCCGGCCGCGTCGGGCAAGACCGCGTTGTCCTTGCTTCTCCCGCGGTTCTACGCACCGACTTCGGGTGCGGTGACAGTCGATACCGCCGGCGAGACGTTCCCCATCGGCGAACTGCGCAGTGAGCAGCTTCGTGCCGCCGTCAGCCTCGTCTTCGACGAACCGTTCCTGTTCTCGGACACCATCGCCGCCAACATCGCATTGGGTCGAGAGGACGCCTCCGACGAGGACATCCGCGACGCAGCAGGACTGGCACAGGCAGATTCGTTCATCGAGGCACTCCCGGACGGATACGACACCGTTGTCGGTGAACGAGGTCTGACGCTGTCGGGCGGCCAGCGCCAGCGCATCGCACTTGCCCGGGCACTGCTCGTCGACCCACGGATCCTGGTCCTCGACGACGCGACCTCCGCAGTCGATGCGGCTACCGAAGCCGCGATCTTCGACGCGTTCCGGGCCAGACGGCGCCAGACCACGCTCATCCTCGCTCACCGGCGGTCCACCCTGACGCTCGCAGACCGGGTCGCGGTTCTCGACGGCGGACGGATCATCGACTCCGGAACCGTGGACGAACTGGAAGCGCGATGTCCGCTCTTTCGTGCCCTGTTCTCCTCGCCGTCGGAACTACCGGCCGAACTCGACGACGTCGACTCCGATGCTTTCGGACGTGACCGCAGCGAGCCGACAACCGAGCAGTTGTGGCCGCAGGCACCGAAATCCGAAGCCGACAGCACAGCCGCTACGACGCAGGGTGCGGGCGGACCGATGGCCGGAGCGCTCAGCGGAATCGCGGTGACGCCGTCCCTGCGGGCAGCAGTCGATGCTCTCCCACCCGCACGCGAAGACCCCGGAATCGCTCCTGAGAGCCTGCGCGAATCGAATCCACAGTTCTCACTACGACAGATCTTGAGGCCGGTCCGCTGGGTTCTACTGGCGGTTGTCGTGTGCCTTGCCCTGGACTCCGCAGCGGCGATCGCATTTCCCTCCCTCGTCAGATATGCGATCGACCACGGAGTCGTGACCGCGGACAGCAGCACGCTCTGGATAGCGACGGCATTCGGCGCCCTCCTGGTCGCAGCGGACTGGGTCGTCGTCGCGGTCATGACGGTGCTCACCGCCCGGGCCGGCGAACGCGTGTTGTTCGGGCTCCGCGTGCGCAGCTATGCACACCTGCAGCGCCTGGGCCTGGACTACTACGAACGTGAATTGTCCGGGCGCATCATGACGCGCATGACCACCGACGTCGACGCGCTGTCGTCGTTCATCCAAACCGGCATGTCGACGGCGATCGTGAGCGTCCTGACCGTCGGCGGCATTTCGATCGCACTCCTGGCGACCGACGTGACGCTCGGACTGGTGGCGCTGGCCGTCATCCCACCGCTCGTGGTTGCGACCGTGATCTTCCGCAAGATCTCCTCGGTTGCCTACAGCCAGTCCCGCGAACGGATCTCGCTCGTCAATGCCGACTTCCAGGAGAACATCGCCGGTCTGCGAGCGGCTCAGGCCTACCGCCGCGAAGAAGGCGCGGCGCGTAGGTTCGCAGAACGCTCCGAAAGCTACCGCCGATCGCGGATGCGGTCGCAGCGAGCCATTTCGATCTACTTCCCGTTCATCTCGTTCCTGTCCGACCTCGCGTTGGCCGCAGTGGTGTTCGTCGGCGCGCACCAGATCGCCAACGGGTCGACGTCGCCCGGCGTACTGATCGCGTTCGTGCTCTACCTCGGACTGCTGTTCGGACCGATTCAGCAACTCTCACAAGTGTTCGATGGTTACCAACAGGCAAACGTCGGATTGCAACGAATCGGTGACCTTCTACGTACTCGGAGTTCGATCGAAACAGCCGACAGCGAGGATCTGATCGCGATCTCCGGACGGCTCGACGGAGCCGTCCATCTCGACGGGGTCGGGTTCCGGTACTCGGGTGCGGACGTCGACGCCCTCTCCGATTTCGATCTGCAGATTCCGCCGGGCACGACGGTTGCCCTCGTCGGCAGAACCGGTGCCGGGAAGTCGACGGTGGTGAAGTTGCTCGCCCGCTTCTACGACCCGACGTCCGGATCCGTCGACGTGGACGGAACCGACATCCGGAACTTCCACCTCTCGCAGTACCGACGTCGCCTCGGCGTGGTCCCGCAAGAGGCGCATCTGTTCACCGGCACGGTCGCCGACAACATCGCGTACGGGAGGCCGTCGGCGTCGCACGCGGAGATCGAGGAAGCGGCGCGTTCCGTCGGCGCACTGAATTCGATAGCCGACATGCGTGGAGGCATGAATCATCCCGTCGGCGAGCGCGGCCAGGGGCTCTCGGCGGGCCAACGCCAACTGATCGCATTGGCCCGTGCCGAACTGGTCGACCCGGACCTTCTGCTCCTCGACGAGGCGACCGCGACGCTCGATCCCGCGACCGAACGAATGGTGCTCGAAGCAAGTCGGTCGGTCACCCGGAAACGGACTTCCGTCGTCGTAGCTCACCGCCTCGCGACAGCTGCCCGAGCGGACCTCGTTGTCGTAGTTGACCGGGGACGTATCGTTGAATACGGCCCGCACGATGTTCTGCGGTATGCCGGTGGTCACTACTCGGGACTCTGGGATGCATCGCAGGCGCGTGAGGGGAATAATCTGACGTCGAGAACTGTCATCGAAGGCAACCCCGTCGCGTGACAGTCGGCACGGATTTGTACCGCCGAGAGGTAGTGCGCGATCGCAAGATCACGGACTTCCGTGAGACAGCTCACAAATTGTGTGCCGCACAATTGCTCGTCACACGCTCGGGCTAATCTCATATATATAGGCGCTCTGATCGGGTACCGAAATAGAAACGAGGCGAACACCTGCCGTGAGCAGCAGTTCTACATCCCAATTCGGACAGAACCAGTGGCTGGTTGACGAGATGTACCAACGCTTCCAGGACGATCCGTCGTCCGTGGATCCCAGTTGGCACGAATTCTTGACCGATTACTCGCCGGACTCGGCGAACACGGGAGGTGGAAACGGGACTGCCTCGAACGGCAACGCGGCTGCACCCGCCGCTGTTGTAGCTCCGCCTGCTGCTCCCAAGGCCACGCCTCCCGCCCCCAAGACCGCACCTCCTGCGCCGCCTGCCAAGGCGGCCGCACCGGCCCCCGCGAAGACGGCAGCGCCCGCCGCGAAGGCCGCCCCGGCCAAGCCTGCAGCAGCCAAGCCCGCGGCCGCACCCGCGAAGCCCGCTCCCGCCGGCGGAGCCGAGGAAACCAAGGTTCTCCGCGGCGCCGCAGCAGCGGTTGTCAAGAACATGTCGCTCTCGCTCGAGATTCCGACAGCAACCAGCGTGCGTGCCATCCCCGCGAAGCTGATGTTCGACAACCGCATCGTCATCAACAACCACCTCGCCCGTACCCGCGGCGGCAAGATCTCGTTCACCCACCTCCTGGGTTACGCGATCGTCCAGGCAGTCAACGCGTTCCCCAACATGAACCGGCACTTCGCCGAAATCGACGGCAAGCCGAACGCGGTCACGCCCGAGCACACCAATCTCGGACTCGCGATCGACCTTCCCGGCAAGGACGGCAACCGCTCACTGGTTGTTGCCGCCATCCGGAACACCGAGTCGATGAACTTCGTCCAGTTCCACGCGGCGTACGAGGACATCGTCCGACGCGCCCGTGAAGGCAAGCTCACCGGCGAAGACTTCACCGGCGTCACCATTTCGCTGACCAACCCGGGCGGCATCGGCACGGTTCACTCCGTTCCTCGCCTGATGAAGGGCCAGGGCGCCATCATCGGTGCGGGCGCGATGGAATACCCCGCCGAGTTCCAGGGCGCCAGCGACGAGAAGCTGGCCGAGATGGGCGTCGGCAAGTTGATGACTCTCACCTCGACCTACGATCACCGCATCATCCAGGGTGCCGAGTCGGGCGATTTCCTGCGCACGATCCACAACCTGCTGATCAGCGACGAGTTCTACGACGAGATCTTCCACGCGCTCGGCAACCCGTACGAGCCGGTGCGTTGGCGCAAGGACGTGCCGGAAGGCGCTGTCGACAAGAACACCCGTGTTCTCGAACTGATCGCTGCATACCGTGACCGCGGCCACCTCATGGCCGACACGGACCCGTTGCAGTTCGTCAAGGACAAGTTCCACAGCCACCCCGACCTCGACGTCATCAGCCACGGCCTGACGCTGTGGGATCTGGACCGCGAGTTCAAGGTCGGCGGCTTCCACGGCCAAGAGAAGATGAAGCTGCGCGACGTGTTGAGCGTGCTGCGCGACGCGTACTGCCGCCACGTCGGTGTCGAGTACACGCACATCCTCGAGACGGATCAGCGTCAGTGGATCCAGGACCGCGTCGAGGGCCATCACGCCAAGCCTTCGGTCGCTCAGCAGAAGTACATCCTGAGCAAGCTCAACGCCGCCGAGGCCTTCGAGACGTTCCTGCAGACCAAGTACGTCGGCCAGAAGCGCTTCTCGCTCGAAGGAGCCGAAGCCGTCATCCCGATGATGGACGCCGTGATCGACCAGGCCGCCGAGCACCAGCTCGACGAGGTCGTCATCGGAATGCCGCACCGTGGCCGTCTCAACGTGCTTGCCAACATCGTCGGCAAGCCGTACTCCAAGATCTTCACGGAGTTCGAGGGCAACATGAACCCGGCAGCCGCTCACGGCTCCGGCGACGTGAAGTACCACCTGGGCGCCAGCGGAACGTACATCCAGATGTTCGGTGACAACGACATCGCTGTCTCCTTGACCGCCAACCCGTCTCACCTCGAGGCCGTCGACCCGGTTCTCGAAGGCCTGGTCCGCGCAAAGCAGGACATCCTCGACAAGGGCGAAGAAGGCTTCACCGTCCTGCCGCTCATGCTGCACGGTGACGCTGCATTCGCCGGTCAGGGCGTTGTCGCCGAGACGCTGAACCTCTCGCTGCTTCGCGGCTACCGCACCGGCGGCACCGTACACATCGTCGTGAACAACCAGGTCGGCTTCACCACCGCTCCGGAACATTCACGCTCGTCCGAGTACTGCACCGACGTCGCGAAGATGATCGCCGCACCGGTCTTCCACGTCAACGGCGACGACCCCGAGGCGTGCGTCTGGGTTGCTCAGCTGGCCGTCGACTTCCGTGAGAAGTTCGGCAAGGACGTCGTCATCGACCTCATCTGCTACCGCCGCCGCGGTCACAACGAGGGCGACGATCCGTCGATGACCCAGCCGGCGATGTACGACGTCATCGACACCAAGCGCAGCGTCCGTAAGAGCTACACCGAGTCCCTCATCGGCCGCGGTGACATCTCGCTCAAGGAAGCCGAAGACGCACTTCGCGACTACCAGGGCCAGCTCGAACGGGTCTTCAACGAGGTCCGTGAACTCGAGAAGTTCCAGCCCGAACCGTCCGAGTCCGTCGAACTCGACCAGACTCCCCCGGCTCGCCTGACCACGGCTGTCGCTCCCGAGGTCCTCGAGCGCATCGGTGATGCGTTCGTCAACGTCCCCGACGGCTTCACCGTTCACCCGCGCGTCAAGCCGGTTGCCGAGAAGCGCCGCGAAATGGCCCGTGAGGGACATGTCGACTGGGCGTTCGCAGAATTGCTCGCGTTCGGCTCGTTGGCCGAGCAGGGTGCCTTGATCCGCCTCGCCGGTCAGGACTCCAAGCGTGGAACGTTCACGCAGCGTCACTCGGTCCTCATCGACCGCAAGACCGGCAACGAGTACAGCCCGATCGCCAAGATCGCTGCCGACGCCGAAAACGGCGGCAAGTTCATGGTCTACGACTCCGCACTCACCGAGTACGCAGGTCTGGGCTTCGAGTACGGATACTCGGTGGGTAACCCCGACGCTCTGGTCCTGTGGGAAGCGCAGTTCGGTGACTTCGTCAACGGCGCGCAGACCATCATCGACGAGTTCATCTCTTCGGGTGAGGCCAAGTGGGGTCAGCTCTCCGACGTCGTGCTGCTCCTGCCACACGGTCACGAGGGTCAGGGTCCGGACCACACCTCCGGTCGCATCGAGCGTTTCCTTCAGCTGTGTGCAGAAGGCTCGATGACCGTCGCGGTTCCGTCGACTCCGGCCAGCTACTTCCACCTGCTGCGTCGCCATCACCTCGACGGCATCCGCCGTCCGCTGGTGGTCTTCACGCCCAAGTCGATGCTGCGTAACAAGGCTGCAGTCAGCAACGTCGAGGACTTCACGACGGGCAAGTTCCGTTCGGTCTTCGAGGAGCCTGCATTCGAGAGCGGCGAAAGCGCCCGCGAATCGGTCAAGCGGGTTCTGCTGGTCAGCGGCAAGCTGTACTGGGAGCTTCTGGCGAAGAAGCACAAGGACGAGCGTGACGACATCGCAATCGTGCGCATGGAGCAGCTCTACCCCGTGCCGAAGCGTCGTCTCAAGGAGACCCTGGACCGTTACCCGAATGCGGATCAGTTCCGTTGGGTTCAGGAAGAGCCCGCAAACCAGGGTGCGTGGCCGTTCCTCGGACTGGCTCTGCCGGATCTTCTGCCGGAGACCTTGACCGGCATCAAGCGCATCTCGCGTCGTCCGATGTCCGCTCCCTCTTCGGGATCGAGCAAGGTGCACGCGGTGGAGCAGCAGGAGATCTTGGACGAGGCGTTCCTGCCGACCAACTGAGCAGTGGCGTTCCTGCCGACCAACTGATGTGACACAGAGTTACTCGAGGCCGGGCCCACATTCCGCAAGGAGTGTGGGCCCGGCTTTTCTGCGTTCGCGTCAATTCGATTGCAGCAGACCCAGATCCGGCCCGGCATCGAAGCCGACGGCGGCCAGCGCCAACGCGGGCAACGACTGAACCGTCAGGTCGATCAGTTCCTCGCGGGTGATGGCGGGCGCGCGGAGCCAACTGATGGTGGCTTCCTCGACAAACGCGATCCAACCTCGAACGGCCAACTCCACCTGAGGCGTTCGAGTCAGGCCGATCTTGGGGAGCTGATCGAGGGTTCTCTTGGCCATGATGTCGCGAGTCTGCTCGAACACCTCACGCATCTGCGGATCCCCGCTGGCGGTCCCCCGGAGCAGCGAGACGTAGGTATTGCGGTTCTCGGTCACGTAGTCGACGTACGACGCCAGCACCGATCGGAGGGTGAGCATCGGATCGTCCGACTCGCTCGGCTCCGTGCGCTGGAGCATCTGTTCACTGCTGTGTCGGACGATGGCGAGATGGAACTCGCTTTTCGACGCGAAGTAGTGGAACAGAAGCCCACGCGACACCCCCGCTTGATCGGCGATGTCCTCGACGGAAATCTGCTCGAGCGGCCGTTCGGCCAGCATGCGCGCCCCGAGATCGATGAGTTGCGCTCGGCGTTGCGCAGGGTCGAGCCGCGTTCGCTTTACTGCGTCCATGCCCAATAGACTACTGAATATCCGTCAATAAGCTATTGACCGTGACTCAATAAAGGCATATCGTTCCCTACATGAGTCTTCCAGTTACAGATACCTCAGCACCTGCCGCGGATACTCGCCACGTCGGCACACTGATCATCGGCAGCGGTTTCGCCGGTCTCGGTGCGGCGATCAAACTGGCACAGGCCGGCATCACCGACTATGTCGTTCTCGAGCGCGGCAACGACGTCGGTGGAACCTGGCGTGACAACAGCTACCCGGGCGCCGCGTGTGACGTGCCGTCGCATTTGTACTCGTACTCTTTTGCACTCAATCCGGAGTGGACGCGCTCCTTCTCCACCCAGCCCGAGATCTACAAGTACATCCAGTCGGTGGCCAACCGCCACAAGGTGCTCGACAAGCACATCTTCGACTGCGACGTTCTCTCAGCCCGATGGGACGAGTCGTCGGCTCAGTGGCACGTCAGCACCAACAAGGGTGAATTCGTCGCAAAGATCGTCGTCTCGGCCGTCGGTGCACTGTGTGAGCCTTCACTTCCGGACATCAAGGGCATCGACGGATTCAAGGGCGAGATTTTCCACTCCTCGCGCTGGAACCACGATGCCGATCTGACGGGCAAGCGCGTGGCCGTCATCGGAACCGGCGCCTCCGCCATCCAGATCGTGCCCGCTATCGGCAAGAAGGTCTCACACCTCGACGTGTACCAGCGCACTGCGCCGTGGATCCTGCCCCGCGCAGACCGCGAGTACACCAAGATCGAGCACCTGGCGTTCAAGTACCTCCCCGGCTTCCAGAAGTTGTGCCGCACCGGTATCTACTGGATGCGAGAGACGCAGGTCGTCGGCCTGGCCAAGGCGCCGGTCTTCATGAAGCCGCTGCAGTTCGCCGCCGAGCGTCACCTGAAGGCTCAGATCAAGGACAAGGATCTTCGTAAGAAGGTCATGCCCAACTTCCAGATCGGCTGCAAGCGCATGCTGATCTCGAACAACTACTTCCCCACCCTCGCCCAGGACAATGTCGACCTGGTGACCGAAGGCATCGAGGAGGTGACCGCCAACGGGATCGTCTCGAAGACCGGCACCACGCGTGAGATCGATGCCATCGTCGTTGCGACCGGATTCCACGTCACCGACTCCCCCACCTTCGCGGGAATCTTCGGCAAGGACGGACGCTCGCTCGCCGAGGTCTTCGAAGAGACCGGTATGCAGGGATACAAGGGCGCGGCAGTTGCCAACTTCCCCAACATGTTCTTCCTGGTCGGCCCCAACACCGGCCTCGGACATTCGTCGATGGTCTTCATGATCGAGTCGCAGATCAACTACCTGGTCGACGCGATCGCCACCATCGACAAGTACGACATCGGCACCATCGAGGTGCGCAAGGACAAGCAGGACAAGTACAACAAGGACCTGCAGGCAGCTATGTCCAAGAGCGTGTGGAACAACGGTGGTTGCGCCAGCTGGTACATGGACAAGCACGGAAACAACACCACCCTGTGGCCTGGCTTCACTTTCCAGTTCCGCAATGCCACCAAGCATTTCGACCTCGCGGCATACCGTAGCGTCGCCACCTCGGATCTCGGCGCCGTCGGCACCGCGACCACTTCACAGATCGACCTCGACGACGAGAAGGCAGTAGCACAATGAGTGATTTTGCAGGCAAGGTCGTAGTCATCACCGGAGCGGGATCGGGCATCGGTCGCGCACTCGCACTGAACCTGGCCGGCCAGGGCGCCAAGTTGGCGATCTCCGACGTGGACACCGTCGGGCTCGCCGAGACAGCACGTCTGGTGGAGGCCATCGGCGCCGAGGTGAAGTCGGACCATCTCGACGTCACCCAGCGCGAGGCGGTTCTCGAGTACGCCGACGCGGTTGTCGCCCATTTCGGCAAGGTCAACCAGATCTACAACAACGCCGGAATCGCGTACCACGGCACCTTCGAGAAGTCCGAGTTCAAGGACTTCGAACGTGTCATGGACGTCGACTTCTGGGGAGTTGTCAACGGCACCAAGGCATTCCTTCCCCACGTCATCGCCTCCGGTGACGGGCACATCGTGAACGTGTCGAGCCTCTTCGGTCTGCTGTCGATGCCGGGTCAGAGCGCCTACAACTCGGCCAAGTTCGCCGTTCGCGGTTTCACCGAGTCGCTTCGCCAGGAAATGCTGATCGCCAAGCACCCGGTGAAGGTGACCTGTGTGCACCCGGGCGGAATCAAGACCGCCATCGCACGCAACGCCACCGCAGGCCCGGGCGAAGATCTTGCGGTCTTCTCCGAGTTCTTCGACCGCAAGCTCGCGCGCACCACTCCGGAGGACGCCGCCAAGACGATCGTCAACGGTGTTCGCAAGAGCAAGCCGCGAGTTCTCATCGGGATGGACGCAATCGCACTCGACGCCTGGGTTCGCCTCGTAGGATCGGGCTACCAGCGCATCGTCGCGATCGTCGCCGGCCGAATGATGCCCAAGTCCAGCTGAGTTCGTTTCACAGCGTCGTTCGTTTCACAGCGCAGTTCGCATAAAGAGTCAGGAGCCCTGCCGGTGAGCACGTTCACCCTTCCGCTGCCCGTGGTCGCATTCTTGTTGAAGCCGTACTTCCGTCTGGCTTTCAACTCGCGGCTGCCGTATCGGATTCAACGTCTGCTGCTCGAGGCCGGGGCACCGCTACAGCAGGTTCCAGCGGGCGCCGTCGTGCGCCCGCTGGAGCTGGCTTGCCGAACGGCTGAGAAGATCACCGTCGGCGCAACCGAGCGCCCCACCGCAGTTCTCTACCTGCATGGCGGGGCGTACACGCTGGGTTCGCTGGCCACACACCGTTCTCTCGCAGCTCATCTCGCCCGTGAGTCGTCCAGTGCGGTCTTCACCTTGGACTACCGTCTCGCGCCGGAGAATCCGTATCCCGCCGCTCTCGACGACGCGGTCTCAGCCTTCATGCAGTTGGTCACCGAGTTCGACTATTCGGAAGACCGCGTTGCCATTGCCGGCGATTCGGCCGGTGGCGGTCTGGCCGCGGCGACCGCTCTGCGTCTGATCGAGCGTCACGGCGTGACCCCCGGCGCGCTCGCACTGATCTCGCCGTGGGTCGATCCCGGCGATCGGGGTGCTACCAAAAAGGCCGACCTGGTGGTCAACACAGCTTGGTCCTTCGATGCCGCCGACGCTTACCTTGCCGGCGGCGACCGTACTGATCCTGGCTACGCGCCGATGCACGGCAAGCTCGACGGGTTGCCGCCCACCAGGATTCACGTCGGTTCCGAGGAGGTCCTCTACCCGCAGATCATGACGTTCACCGACAAGCTCTCCGCTGCCGGCGTCGACGTGTCACTGGTGGAGTACGCACGACTGTGGCATGTGGCTCACGCACAGGCGTCACTGGTGAAGGAAGCAGCAGACGCCGTTGCCGACCTCGGCCAGTTCATCGCATCGAAACTGATTCGCGCCAAGGATGATTCGAGTTCAGCAGTGGGATCGAACAGTCACTGACGGGTGGCCCACTCCGTCCATGTCACTGACGGGTGGCCCACTCCGTCCATGTCACTGACGGGTGGCCCACTCCGTCCATGTCACTGACGGGTGGCCCACTCCGTCCATGTCACTGACGGGTGTCCCACCAGGTCCGTGCCACTTCCGAGGCTGACGCCTTGCCGGTCCGCACCTTCTCGATCATTGCGGCGAGATCGGTGGTGGACAGTTCACCCGCAACGACGCTGAGCGCCTTGACAGCCGAATCTCCCAGTGCGCCCGCTCGAAAGAGCGGAACGACATTCTGCGCAGCCAGAACGTGATTCGAATCAGCGAGCACTGTGACGGCATCGGATTGTGCCAGCGCTGACAGCGTCGTGGTTCCGAATACCTGTGCACCGGGTACGTCTGCCGGCGTTGCCTGATCGACACCGGCGAAGACACACTCGGCGCCCTCGGCCAACTGTTCCACTGCCCCGTCCTCTACGAATCTCGCGGAGACGAGCGGCGTCGCCGCGGCACACGAAGGAGCAAAGGCTTCTATCGTCTTCGCTCCCAACGACTGTGCGTATCCGGTGTCGAGTGCGAGGACCGCACGATCTTCGGCCATCGCATAGTCGGAGACCGAAAGACCCTCCGGCAGAGAGCGACTCAAGGCTTCGAAGACGTCGTCGGCCTTGCGGGCCGGGGATGACGGGTCGTAGTGATCGAGCAGCGCACCGGTGAACTCGGGCACCAAGGTGACTCGCGCTGCGTCCAGAGCCTCGAGTGATTGGGTTCTGCCTCCACCCACCGATTCGACGCGAGCCGACAGACCGGAGGATGAGAGCACCGTCGAATACACCTCGGCCAACACCGAACTCTCCACTGATGCGTCAGCAGCCACCACGATCTGGTCACGAGACTCCGCTCCGGCGCTCTCTACCACCGAATCACCGTTTGCGCATCCGCTGAGAATTGGCAGGACCATCAGTGCTGCAACAACAGTCGAATACTTCGTGCGTGTGCTCTTCACCGAAATCCTCACATCCAATCCCATGGATCGAAAACCGTGCCATGTCGGTACCTATCGTTACACTTGTCGGGCGATGCGCGGTAACCAGTCCTGACGCAGCCACTCGGTGGCGGCGCCGTCGAAGCCACTCGGGTGGCTTCGCCACAAGGGGATGGTTTCCGACGCCCGAAACACGGGACGCCCGAAAAACCGGAAGGACGCTCATGCGCACCTCACGATTTCGTTCCAACCGTTGGCTCGTAGCCGCGGCAACCGTTGTCTCTCTGACTGCACTGACAGCGTGCGGTAGCAGTGACGGTGACTCCAACAGCGATCCCAACGCGGTTGTCGTCGGCTCCGCCAACTTCACCGAATCCGAGACGATCGCCAACATCTACGCCGAAGCACTGCGTGTCAACGGGTTCGATGTGTCCACGTCGTTCAATGTCGGCAGCCGTGAGGCGTACATTCCGGCGCTCAAGGACGGGTCGATCAGCGTCATTCCGGATTACACGGGAAATCTCCTGCAGTACTTGGATCCCGACAGCACGGCCACCAGCTCCGCTGATGTCCTCGCTGCTCTTCCCGCAGCTCTCGGGTCGGAATTGGCCATTGCGACGCCTGCATCCGCCGAGGACAAGGACGCCGTGGTCGTCACGAAGGAAACCGCTGACAAGTGGAACCTGAAGACGATCGCCGATCTGGCTCCGCATTCCGCCGAGGTCAAGTTCGGCGCTCCGGCCGAGTTCCAGGAACGTCCAGCCGGATTGCCCGGTTTGAAGTCCAATTACGGTCTCGACATCTCGGCAGCCAACTTCGTCCCGATCGCCGACGGCGGTGGACCGGCAACAGTGAAGGCTCTCTCGTCCGGCGACATCACGGCGGCAAACATCTTCACGACGTCTGCCTCCATCCCGGCAAACAACTTCGTGGTTCTCGAAGACCCGAAGAACAATTTCCCGGCTCAGAACGTGGTGCCGGTGCTGCGCGCGTCGAAGTCTTCCGACAAGTTGAAGACAGTCCTCGATGCGGTGTCCGCCAAGCTCACCACCGAAGAGTTGTTGGCACTCAACGTCCAGGTGTCCGGCGACACCAAGACAGAGCCGGCAGCGGCGGCCAAGGCGTGGGTGACGGCGCAGGGCCTCGACAAGCCGGTCTCGTAGTCACGTGATCACATTCGAGGGCGTCACCAAGCAGTATCCGGACGGCACCACCGCCGTCGACCGTCTCGATCTCACCATCGAGGCCGAGTCGTTCACGGTGTTCGTGGGGCCGTCCGGGTGCGGCAAGACGACGTCGATGCGCATGATCAACCGGATGATCACACCGACGTCGGGCAAGATCTTCGTCGACGGTCGTGACATCGCCCAGACCGACGCGGTGAAGCTGCGTCTCGGCATCGGGTACGTCATCCAGAACGCCGGCTTGCTTCCGCATCGCACCGTGATCGACAACGTCGCAACAGTTCCGGTACTGCGCGGTGAGTCCCGCCGCGCAGCGCGCAAAGCCGCGTTGGGGGTACTCGAACGAGTCGGTCTGGACATCTCCCTTGCCACCCGCTATCCCGGGCAACTCTCGGGTGGGCAGCAACAACGTGTGGGAGTTGCGCGAGCATTGGCTGCCGATCCGCCGATCCTGTTGATGGACGAGCCCTTCAGCGCCGTCGACCCGGTGGTGCGTGAGGATCTGCAGACCGAAATGCTCCGTCTTCAAAGCGAACTGAAGAAGACGATCGTCTTTGTCACCCACGACATCGACGAGGCAGTCAAACTCGGTGATCACATTGCCGTCTTCGGTCCCGGCGGGCGGCTTCAGCAGGTTGCGGCACCTCGCGACGTGTTGGCCGCACCGGCAACGGATTTTGTCGCCGGATTTGTCGGACGCGATCGCGGATATCGGGGATTGTCGTTCCGCGCTGCCGACGAGGTTCCGTTACACCCCGTACGCACGGCCGTCGAGAACGAATTGAAGGCTCTGCGTCTGGAATTGGGCGAGTGGGTTCTCGTGGTCACGGACAGCGGAAGTCCGCAGGGATGGATCGACGTGACCGGCGTCGAAGGCCTGCGCTCGGGACGCACTCTCGCGCAGTCGACGTCGGCCGGTGGTTCGTTGTTCTCCCCCGGCGGTGATCTACGCCAAGCACTCGATGCGGCAATCTCGTCCCCTTCCGGTATCGGCGTTGCCGTCGACGGCGAGGGAGCGGTCATCGGCGGGATCCTCGGGTCCGAAGTCGTGGCGAGATTGGCAGATCAGCGTCGACGCGAGGACGAGGAACGCAACCGAGTCGCCTTCACCGAGGGATTCGGGGCGTAGCGGCATGCGCTGGCTCATCGACAATTTCTCGACGGTCGTGGACTACTCGAAGACCCATCTGTATCTGGCGCTGCTGCCCTTGTTGATCGGTCTCCTGATTGCCGTTCCGGTCGGAACAGCGATCCGCAACGTCAGATGGCTGCGCCGAATCACGTTGACCCTGGCGAGCATTGCGTTCACGATTCCGTCGCTCGCGCTGTTCGTCACCATCCCCCAGCTGTTCGGACTCAAGACCCTTGATCCGCTCAACGTCGTGATCGCACTGAGCGTCTATGCGACGGCACTGCTCATCCGGGCCGTGCCCGAAGCACTCGATTCGGTGCCGGACAACGTCATCGACGCTTCCACCGCCGTCGGGTTCACACCGCTACGACGCGCCCTGACGGTCGAGTTGCCGTTGGCACTGCCGGTGATGATCGCGAACATCAGAGTTATTGCCGTTACCAATATTTCGCTGGTTTCGGTCGGATCGCTGATCGGAATCGGCGGGCTGGGAGTTCTGTTCAAACAGGGCTACGACCGCGACTACCCGGACCAGATCGTTGCCGGCATCATCGCGATTGTCGTGCTGGCCCTAGCGCTCGACCTGATCCTGTATCTGATCGGCCGATTCCTGACCCCGTGGACCAGAACATCGACCTCGTCGAAGGTCCCCGCCGTCGTGGCTGCCGAGGGGGAACCCGTATGAGCATCTTCACCGGAGCCTGGGACTTCATCGTCGATCCCGGAAATTGGAGCGGCGACACCGGAATCGGCACCCGCATCCTCCAGCACCTCTGGTACAGCGTTCTGGCCGTGGCGCTTTCGGCTGTGATCGCGGTGCCCATCGGATTACTCATCGGCCATCTGCGTCGCGGTGAGATCGTGGTCGTCAGTCTGGTCAACGCACTGCGGTCGCTGCCCACTCTCGGCCTGCTGACCTTCCTCGTTCTTCTCATGGGACTCGGGGTGATGCCGCCGATTCTCGCCCTCGTCATCCTCGGCATTCCCCCACTACTCGCCGGCACGTACGCCGGAATTGCCAGCGTCGACCGCGGCGTCGTCGAGGCCGCGCGGGCGATGGGTATGACCGAACTCCAAGTGCTCTTCCGCGTCGAGATACCCAATTCGCTGCCATTGATTCTCGGCGGACTGCGTAACGCGACACTGCAGGTGATTGCCACGGCAACGGTCGCCGCCTACGTCAACCTCGGCGGCCTCGGCCGGTACATCTTCGACGGTCTCGCGCTCTACAAGTACGACCGAGTGGTCGTCGGCGCAATCCTGGTCGCGGTTGTGGCTCTGGTCGTGGACGGCTTACTGGCGCTGGTGGTCTGGGCATCGGTTCCCGGGACCGGCAGGCTGCGCCGAACACCCGATCTCACTCGTCTGTAGATCGGTACACACGAAAAAGCCCCGATCGGAACCTTGTGTGCGGGTTCCGATCGGGGCTTTAGTAGTCCCTCTTAGCTGGTCACGCCCTCAGCATGCGCTGCGGCCGCGACGGCTTCCGCTACTGCGGGTGCCACGCGAGGGTCGAGTGGGCTGGGGACGATTTTGTCCGCCGCCAACTCGTCGCCGACCACCGACAGGATTGCCTCGGCGGCAGCGAGCTTCATACCTTCGGTGATGCGACGGGCGCCGGCGTCGAGCGCGCCCTTGAACACACCGGGGAAGGCGAGAACATTGTTGATCTGGTTCGGGAAATCACTGCGACCCGTAGCCACGATCGCCGCGTACTTCGACGCGGTTTCGGGGTGAATCTCCGGGTCCGGGTTGGAGAGCGCGAACACGATCGACTCGGGAGCCATCGAAGCGATGAGCTCCTCGGGGATCTTGCCCGCCGAGACACCGAGGAACACGTCGGCACCTTCGAGAGCCTCGATGGCACCACCGTGCAGGTCGCGGGGATTGGTGCGGGCCGCGAGTTCTGCCTTCACGTCGTTGAGGTCGCTGCGCTCGCCCGAGATGATGCCCTTCGAGTCCAGCACGATGACGTCGCTGATTCCGGCGGCGAGCAGGATGTTCGCGCACGCAACACCCGCAGCACCGGCGCCGGAGATGACGACCTTGAGTGTGGTGATGTCGCGGCTCTGGACCTTCACGGCGCCCTTGAGGGCAGCGAGGACCACGATGGCGGTTCCGTGCTGATCGTCGTGCATGACGGGGCAGTCGAGGGCTTCGATGACGCGCTTTTCGATCTCGAAGCAACGCGGCGCCGAAATGTCCTCGAGGTTGACCGCGCCGAAGCTCGGGCGCAGACGGATGAGCGTCTCGACGATCTCGTCGGGATCCTTGGTGTCGAGAACCAGCGGAATGGAGTTCAGTCCGGCGAAGTTCTTGAACAGTGCCGACTTGCCCTCCATGACGGGCAGCGACGCGCGGGGGCCGATGTCGCCGAGTCCGAGAACCGCGGTGCCGTCGCTGACCACGACGACGAGTCGGTTGGTCCACGTGTATCGATCGGCGAGGGTTTCGTCTGCAGCGATGGCGCGGCTCACCTGAGCAACACCCGGCGTGTAGGCGATCGAGAGGGCCCGCTGCGTATCGAGCGGCGCGGTGGTCTCGACCGAGAGCTTGCCACCGACGTGAGCGGCAAAGATTTCTTCGTCGGTCAACTCGACCTTGGGTACGTTGATGGCTTCAGTCACGAGGGACACGATGACACTCCTGATTAGTCCAGCCTCAAGCGGGGCTGGGTTACTGGGAAGTAATCCTTCGGACCGCTGCGAAACTACGTTCACAACGGTCAGAGATCATTTCTTCCGCGAACGACTACTGAGAAGAAGAGCATTCGGCGTGCGCGAGAAAGTGGGCCGCAATACATCCGAAGCGTCATGGTGTGGGGCGGGTGAGCCCTGGCGTATCCATGCAATCTAGGTTTCGGGAGAAATTCTGACGAAACCTGCACTTCGGGGCCGGGCTGTGGCGCCGCCTCGAAGTAACTCCAGTTTGCCACCAGAGTCGGATCACAATCAAATCCTCCAAGCGGTCGGATTCCTCACCACACTCGAACCCGAGCCGTCATTCCCACCCAGTCATCCCCACCCAGTCATCCCCACCACTGCGTCACCAACAACAGCCCCGCCACCACGAGCACGACCACCGATCCGGCAACCGCCGCGATACCCCGCCTGCGGTCGCACCAGATCTGCGCGGCCAAAGCAACCACCGAGGCCGCAATGTGCGCGGTGATCGACGTTGTTCCCGGACCCGGGAATCCGCGGTTGCCGCCCAGATATGCCGAACCGATGATGACGAGTGTCAAGACCACGATTCCGGCCGCCACGGTGCCGCTCAGGGCGCGTAGAGCGCGAACCAGCAGCCATTGTCGTTTGTCGGCGGGATAGTCGTAATCGTCTTCGTACTGATAGTCCTGATAATCCTGGTACCGGTAGTCGTCCTCGTACCTGTCGTCGTATGTCATCTCTTACGCTCCCGCGACGAATCCGCGGACTGATTCCGCAATGAGTTGAACTGCGATGGCGGCGAGCAAAAGACCGGCGATGCGTGCCAGCAGGCTGATGCCACCCTCACCCAGTATCCGGATCAGTGCCGTCGAGAAGCGCAGGACCACGAACAGCACCAGGTGGATGGACAGAATCGCCAACGCGATCGCCAGATACGACGCCGCTTCACCATCGGCCTGGGCGACAAAGACGATGACAGCCGCAATTGCACCGGGACCGGCCATCATCGGCGTTCCCAGCGGAACGAGTGCGACGTTGACGTCGTCGGCTCCCTGCGGACGGTTGGAGGCCTTCCCGGTCAGCAGTTCGAGTGCGATGAGAAGCAGCAGCAATCCGCCTGCGCCCTGCAACGCCGGAATGCCGATGTGAAGGTAGTTGAGGATCGCCTGACCGCCGATGGCAAAGACCGAGATGACCGAAAGGGAGACGGCGGGGGCCTGCCATGCCGCTCGGTTGCGATCTTCACGGCTTTTGCGGCCGACCAGTGACAAGAACACCGGGATGACTCCGGGCGGGTCCATGATCACGAACAGCGTGATGAACACGGTGAGGTAGAGCGTGGTGTCGAGCATCAGCGCCCAAGTACCTCCACGCCGGTGGCAGCCGAGACGAGTTTGTCGAACTCGGCCTCGTCCGTGAGCTCGTCGCCGAGTCCGATCGTCTTGTTCTCGCCGTGGTAGTCCGAGGATCCGGTGACTGCCAAGCCCAGGTCGACGGCCAGGCTGCGCAGGACGTCACGATCGTCGCTGCGATGGTCCGGGTGATCGACTTCGAGACCCCCGAGACCCAGATCGGCCAGATCACGGATGTGGTCGAGCGCAAGCAATCCGCCGCGCGAACGGGCACGTCCATGCGCAAGGACAGTTACTCCCCCGGCCGCTGCCACCAGTTCGACGGCGTACTCGAGCGGAGTGTCGTACTTGGGAACGTCGTATCGCCCTCGACTGGACAACAGGTCGGAGAAAGCCTCACTGATGCTCGACACCACTCCCGCTCGCATCAGGGCCGCTGCGACGTGCGGGCGTCCGACGGACGGACCGGCGTCAGCCAAGATCTGATCGGGATCGACGGGCAGACCGTCGCGCGCCATCATGGTTGTCATCACCCGGATACGTTCGACGCGTTCGGCGCGCAGTCGCTCACGTTCTTTGGCGAATTCGGGGTGCGTCGGATCGAACAGGTACGCCAGCAGATGAACAGCGACCGGCCAACCACGCTCACCTCGACCTTCGCACGACATCTCCATCCCACGAACCAGGCTGACGCCGGCAGGCAAGGCGTGCGCCGCCTCGGCCCAGCCCGAAGTCGTGTCGTGATCGGTGATGGCGACGACGTCGAGTCCGGCGTCGGCTGCGGCGCGCATGAGGGCAGCCGGGGTATCGGTGCCGTCCGATGCGTTGGAGTGGGTGTGAAGGTCTATTCGCACTGTTCCAGTGTGTCAGCAATCGGCAACTTCATCGCGCTCCGGTGGCCGAGCCGGAAGCTGACGTACGATTACGCCGCAGCGGCAGCGCAATTCGATCACGTGTCGCTGCAGTGCCGTTCCCCTGCACTACAGACCGAGAAGGAGCGAGCGTGCCAACCATGCCGTCACTGCCGAATTGGTCGAACGGCAAATCGACGCAAGCCGATGCGCCCAAGATCCCCGTTCCGGCAGCCCGCGCGATCGTCGACTGCGCGGTCTACGTTGACGGCGTGCGGTTGCCGGGCAAGTACACGCACCGCGCCGCGTTGGCCGAGGTTCGTAGTCGAGACAACGCGTTCGTCTGGGTGGGCATGCATGCACCCGACGAAGGCCAGATGCAAGATGTCGCAGCAACTTTCGGACTCCACGAGTTGATGGTCGAGGATGCCGTCCATGCACACGAGCGCCCGAAACTCGAACGCTACGACGACGTCATGTTCCTGGTGCTGCGCACGGTCGTCTACGTACCGCACGAGTCCGTGGCGACGGCGAGCGAGATCGTCGAAACCGGCGAGATCATGGTGTTCGTCGGTCCCGACTTCGTGGTGACCGTCCGTCACGGGGATCACTCCGAACTGGCAAGCGTGCGCAAGTCACTCGAGCAGAATCCCGAGCGCCTCGCCATGGGCCCGTTCGCGGTGCTGCACGCGATCACCGACCACGTCGTCGACAGCTATCTCTCCGTCATTCAACTCGTCGAGCAGGACGTCGACAGCATGGAAGAGTTGGTGTTCAACCCGCGGAACACCGTTGCCGTCGAGCATATCTACCTGCTCAAACGTGAAATCGTCGAACTACGACGCTCGGTCACTCCACTCGGATTGCCACTGCTCCAGCTGACCCAGCCCGCGGGCGGCCTCGTCCCGAAGGAGATCCGGCGATACTTCCGTGACGTAAGGGATCACCACACGATCGTGGCCGAACGTATCTCGGAATACGACGAGGTGTTGAGTTCTCTCGTCGATGCCGCACTCGCGAAGATCGCGGTGCAACAGAACACCGACATGCGCAAGATCTCGGCTTGGGTCGCTATCGCCGCCGTGCCGACGGGCGTTGCCGGTATCTACGGAATGAACTTCGAGAACATGCCGGAACTCGGTTACAAGTACGGCTATCAGTCCATCCTGTTCCTCATCGCGTCGGTGTGTGTCGGCTTGTTCTTTCTCTTCCGTCGCAACAACTGGCTGTGAACCTCGCACGCTGACTCCCTGTACTTGCCACCGTCGCAGGCGGACAATGGATATGGGTACGCATTTTCATTCCGTTCCCGAAATTCATTTTGCGACAAGCAAATTCAGATCCAGGAGAGATGGAGGAACAACCATGCCTACAGTCGAGCAGTCTGTAGAGATCGCGTTGCCACCCAAGGACGTCTGGGAGTACATCGCCGTCGCCGAGAACTGGCCCAACTGGGAGAATTCGATGGTCGAGTGCAAACAGATCACCGACGGCCCGATGGGCGTGGGAAGCCGTTGGCACGGTGTCTCGAGAATCCTGGGCAAGCGCCTCGAGTGGACATCCGAATTCACCGAGTACGACCCACCGAGATCGTCGAAATCGACGTCCGTCGAAAGTCCGGTCAGCTTCTCGCAGACCACGACCTGCGAAGAAGTCGGTGACGGCACTCGGGTCACCTACCGACTCGACAGCGAAAGCGGACTCGGCGGCGTATTCGGCAAGATGGCCGACCCGATCGTGACGAAAGCATTTTCACGGACCGTTCGGGTAAGTCTCGAGAACTTGGCGGACATCCTCGTGCACGCCGAATGATCTGACGGACAAAGCGCCGGCGCAGCTAGAGCGAGGCAGCGGAACGGTGCGGATCGCGAATGTCGATCCCCGCCTCGGTCCACGCTTCCCGCAGGGCCTCCGCGCCGCGCAGACGCACCCAGGCGGCTTCGGTACCGGTCAGGGGGACCACGCCAAGGAAGCGCACCGGATCGAACGGCTCCGGCAGCGTCAGGTCGGCGATCCCGCTGTCACCGAGAAGCACCGCCGTGAACGCAGTGTCCTTCCACAGCGGCTCGCCCAGGTCCAACAGTGCGTCCTCGAGCAGCACGACGCCTTCGACGGACGGCGCCGCAGCCAGCACCGCGAGCGTCCTGGCCACACCCGACGCGACACCCGTGCCACCGCGCAGGGTGAGCACCAACTCGGCGCGAGGACCGCGTGTGGGGTCTGCGACCAGTTCGTTGGGGTCGCCCATCGGATGACGCGAGCACCCCAGTGTGACGTAGCGGACCAGGCCGTCGGGTGATTCGAAACGCAGCACGTCCAGCGGTTCGACACCGAGGAACGTCACTGAGGCCGCGGTGGGGTCCGGCCCCTCGATGCTGCTGACGAGATGGGCCCGGACGGAAGATACGACGCTGTCTGACACTCGTCCATCTAAACACCGTGCCCGCGAGGTTCGCAGCGCAGATACCTCGCGGTGGCGGTAGCGTCGTCGAAATGGTCTCCGTTCTCGCTGTCAGCGACGAGACCGTCGAATTCCTGTGGAGCAGTCAAGTTCGTTCACTCGGAGTCGACGTGATCCTCGGCGCGGGCGACCTGCCGTTTGCGTATCTGGAGTACCTGTCTGACCAACTGAATGCGCCGTGCGTGTTCGTTCCCGGAAACCACGACGTCGATCTGTCCGGATATTTGAACAAGAGATCCGGTTGGATGCGGGCAGGTATGCCGGCGCAGTGGCCCGGCCCGACCGGCGCAGTCAACGCCGACGGACGCATCGTGACCGTCGCCGGTCTGCGGATCGCGGGCCTCGGTGGTTCCATCCGATACAACACGGGTCCCAATCAGTGGTCCGAGCGCCAGCAGAGCCGACGCGCCCGCTCGCTCACCTGGCGAAACGCCTGGCAATCGCGGCTTCCCGGCGGCCGGGCGGGCGTGGATGTGCTGCTCACCCACAGCCCCGCCCGCGGTGTCGGCGACGCCGAGGATCGGCCACATCGTGGGTTCGAATGCTTCACCCCCTTGATCCGCACCCTCGATCCGACGGTCATGATTCACGGACACATCCACCCGCACGGGCGAACACCTCTCGATCTGGAGGTAGGCCGGACTATCGTGCTCAATACCGTCGGCTTCACGCTGATGGAGATTTCCCCAGGTACTCCGCCGACGATCGTGAGGCGCCGACATGGCTCGTGACACCGGATTTCCCACAGCCGACGCGGAAAACGACTTCGCTCGTCAGCGTCGACGCGCCGACGTTGCCCGTCTGGTCAGTTGGCTACGACGCGAACCGGACGACGTCAACGCGATCCTGCCGTTCGACGAGGTTGTCGCAGCGCTCGGCAAGGTTGGTGAGAAGTCTCTGGGTCTACAGGTCGTCACCATCGAATCGATAGTCGGAAGTGTCGACCGCACAGGTGATTTCGACAGGTACTTCCGTCCGACGTCCACTCATTCGCGCGCTCGTTGGGAGCGACTTGCGGTGGCGCAACGACGCGGCGAATCGGTGCCACCCGTTCAGTTGTACCGTGTCGGCTCCATGCATTTCGTGATCGACGGACACCACCGAGTGTCCATTGCGTGTGCGATGCACCAGAAGACAATCGACGCGTACGTCACCGAGATCATCACGCGCATCTCGCCGGAAGGCATCACTCAGCGCGCCGATCTGCTCATCAAGGACCATCGCCGACTCTTCCTCAGTCGCGTTCCGCTGCAGGGTTCACAACGCGAAGCTGTCCAGGTCACCGACCCGTGGGAGTACGCCGAACTCAGTGAGTGCGTGGAGGCGTGGGGTTTTCGGCTCATGCAGGAAAAGGGTGAGTTCCTCGGCCGAGACACGGTCGCCCGGCGCTGGTTCGGCGAGGAGTTTCTCCCCGTCGTGCGAATGCTGAGG
>NZ_LEKE01000017.1:0-4489 GCF_001029585.1 Rhodococcus sp. ARP2
GGCTCGAGATCTCGAGCCGCTGCTGGTCAACACGGTGGTCGGTTTCATCGGTCCCGAGTACCTCTACGACGGCAAGCAGATCATTCGCGCGGGCTTGGAGGATCACTTCTGCGGAAAACTCCTCGGGCTGCCGATGGGAGTGGACGTCTGCTACACCAACCACGCCGAAGCCGATCAAGACGACATGGACAACCTCCTCACCTTGCTGGGCGTCGCCGGCGCGGCGTTCGTGATCGCGGTGCCCGGCGCCGACGACGTGATGCTCGGCTATCAAAGTCTGGCGTTCCACGACGCGTTGTACGTGCGTAAGGTCCTCGGTTTGCAGCCCGCCCCGGAGTTCGAGACCTGGCTCCACAACTTGGGGATGACCGACGCAAACGGTCGGGTTCTTCCGATCGACGCCGAAATGTCGCCGCTTCGGGCTTTGACGGTGAACTCATGACCGAAGATCAGGCGCCGATCCTCGATTTCTGGGGTCCACTGCGCAAGACCACACAATCGCGTATCGGGCTGGGGCGTGCCGGAGATTCGTTGCCCACCAAGCGGGTTCTCGAATTCAAGGCAGCACACGCCGCAGCCCGCGACGCAGTGCACGAGCCACTCGATTCCGAGACTCTCGTCAGTCGGGTCGACGGGGTGGGTATCGGGGCACCGGTGGTGGTCGCGAGCAGCGTCTCCACTCGCAGCGAGTATCTCCGGAGACCCGACCTGGGGCGACAACCCGCGGACCTGAGCGCGATCAAGAGCTCCGACAAGGAAATCGGGTTCATCCTCGCCGACGGACTCTCCCCGCGAGCACTGATGGACCACGGCGAGCAACTACTGTCCGCGTTGGTCACGGTGTTGGGGGAGCGGTACTCGATTGCGCCGCCGGTGATCGCCACGAATGCCCGTGTGGCACTGGGTGATCACATCGCCGCCGCGATGGGAGTGCAGACGGCGATCGTCCTGATCGGCGAACGTCCAGGGCTCTCCGTTGCGGACAGCGTCGGGATCTATCTGACTCACCTTCCGCGCGTCGGTCGTACCGACGCGGATCGAAACTGCATTTCCAATGTCCACCCACCCGAGGGCCTCGGATACGAGCAGGCTGCTCGTGTCGTCCTGGGGTTGGTGACGGGAGCGCGCCAATTGGGCCGCTCCGGCGTCGACCTCAAGGACACCTCTCGCGCCGACGCCGTTGCGTCGGGAGAAGTGCTGACGCTCGACTAGTTGACGGAATTGGCAGATTTCTGCGTCAGAGATACAGCACGCGATACTTGAGGCTGCCCTGGAGCTTGCCGACGAGATTGCCGGCGTGAACGAACCACCTTCCACGCGGAATTGGAGAGAACCTGCTCGGAACAAGCGGATTGAAAAGCAGAAGCGCGAGTAAAGTAGTTCCAAGGGTTCTCATTGGGGTACGGCGGTGACCGAATTCTCGAAAATGTGAGTAGAGCTGGGCTGACGCCATCCCGTATGCGCGCGTCTGATTCCACGTTTCGCGATAAGTGCTGCGCAGGCGATACGCGACGACTGCCTCGGGTGCGTGAGCCAACTTCATTCCTGCCAATTGGAGGCGCCAGCTGAGATCGATGTCTTCACCGGAGTTCACGTAGCGAAGATCGAAACCGTCGACCTGGTCGAAGGCAGATCGCCAAATACCGAATGTGCAGGTTATTCCGTAGGGAAGAAAATCATCGCTGCCGAACTGTGTGTTCGTAAACGTGCGCCATGAAGCTACCTCGGCGGAGTTGATCGACATTGTTTCTACAACTCCACCAACTGCATGCGCGTTCGCCGCAGCATGTGTAAGGGCTGTGAGCCAAGACGGGTGAACACGATCGTCTGCGTCGCAGAATGCGATGAAGTCGCCACGTGCGGCCGAAACACCTACGTTGCGTGCGTACCCACCGCCTCGGGCGGAGGACGCATCGATTAGTCGTAGAGTCAGTGACTGAGAAAGCACATGGTTTGCGATGTGCGTACCAAGGCCATCACTGGACCCGTTATCGGCAACAAGGACCTCGAATGCGCCTTCATAGTCCTGCTCGGAGAGGGCAGTGAGTTGTTCGTCGATGTGATCCATTGCATTGAACGCGGGGATCACCACCGAGACTAGTCGGGGAATCACCTGGGTAAAGATATCGTAAGAAAGGGAACTTTGCCCTGTTTCCGAATTTTGGTAAACGGCAACGGATCATTCAGCCGCTGGATTGTGATCTTATTCTTTCAGGCCCCTTGTCGGGCTGCGGAAACCCAGGGGAGTCCGCTGACATGCTGGAGCCGCAGAGGCGGCACGTGAGTAGGAGAAATTGATGGCCTTCGCTGGCAATGTGGACGAGTTGGCACTGCTCCAAGCAGTACGTCTCAAGGAGCGGGTCGGAGCGGTCGTCCTGGCCGAGCACTTGGGCGTCAGCGCAGCGTCCGGTCAGGCTGCGTACGACGCACTTGTCGCGCAGGGTAAAGCGGCCGAAGCAGAAGGCGCCATCAGCCTGACCGAGAAAGGCCTCGCGGAACTCGAAGATCAGTTGGACGCTGAGCGGGTCTCGATCGACGAGGACTCCATCGGCGAGGTGTACGAGGCTTTCGTTCCGCTGGACGAGGAGTTCGTTGCACTTATCGACGACGCAGACGCGAATTCCCTTGCCGAGCTGGACCGCCGGGCTGCAAACCTGTTCGACGATTTGTCGGCATTCGTTCCGCGGTTGTCCCGCTACCAGGATCTCTTCTCGGATGCTCTCGCGAAAGTTCAAGCGGGGGAGTCCAAGTGGATTTCAGAACCGGTCATCGACTCCTATGCCACGGTGTGGGGAGAGATCCGTCAGGAGCTTTTCGGGGCTGCCGGAAAGGCTTGATTCGTAGCGCTGGACCTGACGCAGTTCAGCGTGGGCCGTCCGATTCGTGTGAACGAATCGGACGGCCCACGGCATGTGAAGAGCCGTGAAACTCGTTACCATTGCATACAAGTCGTGACCGAGATCACTCCTACCCCCTTTCGGGGGTAGTGCAGGGGTGAGCCACATCACTACCTTTCCTCCTATCGACGGTGATGCCCACAGGGCGACACCACGGGACCACGGAGGAATCGAGTGACCACAGTCTCTCCCACAGGCGGCAACAGCGCCGCCGGCGCCGGGGGTGCGAGTGCCGCAGGCGCGACACAACCCCAGCAGACCACCAGTGTGCGGCGCGTCGCGATCGCGAGCTGCATCGGCACGACCATCGAGTTCTACGACTTCTTCATCTACGGAACTGCTGCGGCACTTGTCTTTCCGACGGTATTCTTCCCCGCGCTCGGTGCCACCGCGGGAACCGTCGCATCGTTTGCGACCTTCGCAGTCGCATTCATCGCCCGGCCCGTCGGCGCAATGCTGTTCGGGCACTTCGGTGATCGCATCGGTCGCAAGAAGACTCTGATCTCGACGCTCCTGCTCATGGGTATCTCGACGCTCCTGATCGGCTTGCTGCCCGGCGCGGCAACCATCGGTGTTGCGGCTCCGATCATCCTGGTGCTCTTGCGATTCGGCCAAGGCTTCGCGGTCGGCGGTGAATGGGCAGGCGCAACTCTGCTCACCGCGGAATACGCCCCACCGGGCAAACGTGGTCTGTATGCGATGTTCCCGCAGCTCGGCCCCGCAATCGCCTTCGTGCTCTCGAGCAGTACATTCCTCATCACCGGCGCTGTTCTCGGCGATACCAACCAAGCCTTCCTCGACTACGGCTGGCGTATCCCGTTCTTGTTCTCCATCGTGTTGGTCGGCATCGGCCTCTACATGCGACTCGCTATCGAGGAGACCCCGGTCTTCAAGGCGGAGCAGGCAGAGCGCGTTGCAGAGCAGAAGAACGAAGCACCTCGCACCCTCCCGTTCCTGGATGCCTGGCGGTTCCAGACCAAGGAAATCCTGCTCTCGGCCGGCGCCCTCGCTTGCCTGTTCGCGTTCTTCTACATGGGCACGGCGTTCCTCACGAGCTACGGAACCAAGACCCTCGGCTTCTCCCGCCCGTTCGTCCTGTCGGTCGGTATCGCGTCCGCCTTCGTCTTCGGTGCGGCGATCATCGTCTCCGCCTTGTACTCGGACCGCATCGGGCGTCGCAAGGTCATCATGATCTCTTGTGGTCTGGCTGTGGTGTGGGCGCTCATTCTGTTCCCGCTCCTGGACACCGGAACACCGATCGCGTTCATCCTCGGAATGTTCGGCACGCTGATGATCTTCGGAATCGCGTACGGCCCCTGCGGTGCGCTGCTTCCGGAAATGTTCCAGACCCGCTACCGCTACACCGGTGCCGGCCTCGGCTACAACCTCGCCGGAGTGCTCGGCGGCGCAGTGCCGCCGCTGATCGCCGCACCGCTGGCCTCGGCCTACGGGAGTATGGCCATCGGAATCATGTTGGCAATCCTCGGTGTGGTGAGTCTGGTCTGCACCTGGGCGCTCGTCGAGACCAAGGACCACGCCCTGTAAACACTGTGCGCCTTTATTAACCGCCGGCGGTTAATAAAGGCGCACAG
>NZ_LEKE01000116.1:0-4290 GCF_001029585.1 Rhodococcus sp. ARP2
GTCGACCAGCTGGTCGACGCAGTTCACACAAAAGCAGTACCTCTCGAGAAGAACAGGCACAAGCACTCATGAGCACACCGTGAAGCACCAACGATGAACGTCCATCGGCGATAACCCGAGGTCGTGCGGGACCCACATCTGTGGGATGCCTCCTGCTCGACCTCATCAGTGAGGAGAGCAGTGGCAGGCAAGGCCCGCGTGCACGAGTTGGCTAAAGAACTCGGTGTCACCAGCAAGGAACTACTCGCAACGCTCAAGGAGCAAGGCGAGTTCGTGAAGTCTGCGTCATCCACAGTGGAGGCGCCCGTCGCCCGTCGTCTGCGGGAGTCATTCCCGTCGGCAGGCGGAGCAGAAACCAAGTCCGAGACCGGCGAAGCCGCTCCGGCGGCTCGCCCCGCGGCAAAGCCCGGCGCACCGTCGCCGTCAGCTGCAAAGCCCGGTGGCCCGCGTCCCGGCCCCAAGCCGGCCGCACCCGCACCGGCTGCTCCCGCAGCTCCGGCACCGGCAGCCCCCGCGGCTCCCGCAGCCGCTGCTCCGGCAGCACCGTCGGCGCCGGTCCCCACCCCGACGTTCAACGCTCCGAAGCCGGCACAGCCGGCACGCCCGGCTCCGGCTGCTCCCGCAGCATCGGCACCGGCAGCCCCCGCGGCTCCGGCGGCACCGTCCACCGGCGCAAAGCCCGGCGGACCGCGTCCGGGACCGAAGGCACCTCGCGTCGGTAACAACCCGTACTCCTCGGCACCCGCCGAGCGTCCGGCACCTCGTCCGGCTCCCGGCGCACCGCGTCCGGGTGCAGGCCAGGGCGGTTCTCGTCCGGCTCCGGGTCAGGGCGGTCCCCGTCCGGCTCCCGGCCAGGGTGGACCTCGTCCGGCTCCGGGTCAGGGCGGTCCCCGTCCGGCTCCCGGCCAGGGTGGACCTCGTCCGCCTGCAGGTCAGGGCGGACCCCGTCCCAGCCCCGGCTCCATGCCTCCTCGCCCGAACCCGGGTGCAATGCCTGCTCGTTCCGCTCGTCCCGCGCCCGGTGGCGGCGGACGTCCGGGTCGTCCCGGTGGCGCTCCCGGTGGTCGTCCGGGCGGCGGCGGCGGTGGATACCGCGGCGGCGGCGCTCCCGGCGCCGGTGCTGGTGCAGGTGCTCCCGGTGGAGCAGCTCCGGCCGGTGGATTCCGCGGTCGTCCCGGCGGCGGTGGCCGTCCCGGTCAGCGCGGCGCAGCGGCAGGTGCATTCGGTCGTCCCGGCGGAGCAGTTCGCCGTGGACGTAAGTCGAAGCGGGCGAAGCGCGCCGAGTACGAAAGCATGCAGGCTCCCGCAGTCGGCGGCGTCAGGCTGCCACGCGGCAACGGTGAGACCATCCGTCTCGCTCGCGGCGCATCGCTGTCGGACTTCGCGGACAAGATCGATGCGAACCCCGCAGCACTCGTGCAGGCGTTGTTCAACCTCGGTGAGATGGTCACGGCAACTCAGTCGGTCAACGACGAGACACTGGAGCTGCTCGGCGGCGAAATGAACTACGTCGTGCAGGTTGTCAGCCCGGAGGACGAGGATCGCGAGCTGCTCGACAGCTTCGACCTCACCTACGGCGAGGACGCCGGCGGAGAAGAGGACCTCGAGTCCCGTCCGCCTGTGGTCACCGTCATGGGCCACGTCGACCACGGTAAGACCCGTCTGCTCGACGTGATCCGTAAGGCGAATGTCCGTGAGGGCGAAGCCGGCGGCATCACGCAGCACATCGGTGCCTACCAGGTGCTGACCGAGCTCGAGGGCAACGAGCGTCTCGTGACGTTCATCGACACCCCGGGTCACGAGGCCTTCACGGCCATGCGTGCTCGTGGTGCCAAGGCCACCGACCTCGCGATCCTTGTTGTCGCAGCCGACGACGGCGTCATGCCGCAGACGGTGGAAGCGATCAACCACGCCCAGGCGGCCGACGTGCCGATCGTGGTCGCGGTGAACAAGATCGACAAGGAAGGCGCGAACCCGGACAAGATCCGGCAGCAGCTCACCGAGTACGGACTGGTGGCCGAGGAATACGGCGGAGACACCATGTTCGTCGACATCTCGGCGAAGCAGGGCCTCAACATCGACGCACTGCTCGAAGCAGTGCTGTTGACGGCGGACGCTTCCCTGGATCTGCGCGCCAACCCGGACATGGACGCTCAGGGTGTAGCCATCGAGGCGCACCTCGACCGTGGCCGCGGCCCCGTCGCTACCGTGCTCATCCAGCGCGGAACGCTGCGGGTCGGCGACTCGATCGTTGCCGGCGATGCTTACGGCCGCGTCCGCCGCATGGTGGACGAGCACGGTCAGGACGTCCACGAGGCACTGCCTTCACGTCCGGTCCAGGTCATCGGCTTCACGTCGGTCCCCGGTGCAGGCGACAACCTGCTCGTGGTCGACGAGGACCGTATCGCTCGTCAGATCGCGGACCGTCGCAACGCACGTAAGCGCAACGCGCTTGCAGCGAAGAGTCGTAAGCGCATCAGCCTCGACGATCTCGATGCAGCTCTGAAGGAACATTCACAGCTGAACTTGATCCTCAAGGGTGACAACTCGGGAACCGTGGAGGCCCTCGAAGAGGCTCTCCTCGGAATTCCGATCGACGACGAGGTGCAGTTGCGCGTCATCGACCGCGGTGTCGGTGGCATCACGGAGACCAACGTCAACCTGGCTGCTGCGTCCAACGCGATCATCATCGGCTTCAACGTCCGCGCCGAAGGCAAGGCAACGGAGCTGGCGAACCGCGAGGGCGTCGACATTCGCTACTACTCGGTGATCTACCAGGCCATCGACGAGGTCGAAAAGGCACTCAAGGGTCTGCTCAAGCCGGTGTACGAAGAGGTCGAGCTGGGCAAGGCAGAGATCCGCGCCATGTTCCGTTCGTCCAAGATCGGCAACATTGCCGGTTGCTTGGTCACGTCGGGCAGCATCCGTCGCAACGCCAAGGCACGTCTCATCCGCGACAGCAAGGTCATCGCCGAGACGGTCACCATCTCCTCGCTCAAGCGGGAGAAGGAAGACGCTACCGAGGTTCGCGAAGGCTACGAATGTGGTTTGACCGTCACCTATTCCGATATCAAGATCGGTGACGTTCTCGAGTGCTACGAGCTTCGCGAGAAGCCGCGCGACTGATTATGTCGACACGGGCGTTGGGGCGGACGCACGTGAGTACTAGCTGACATGGACTCTTCCGGACTTGAACATACAAGTCCGGAAGAGTCCATTCGGCTCTGTCTAGGGGGAAAATGTTTGTAGGGGCACTGGAGTTCGACATTCTTTTCGGCGATGTCCACTCACTCAAGGAAAAGCGTTCGATGCTGTCGCCGATCCTGACGGAACTCCGTCGATTCGGCGTGAGTGCAGCGGAGGCGGGGGAGCAGGGACGCCTGCGTCGTGCGCTCGTGGGCGTCGGTGTGGTCAGTTCGTCCGTCGATCACCTGCACGATGTTCTCGATCATTGTGAGCGAGCGGTCGCCGAGCGTCCGGAGATTCAGTTGCTGGCTGTGCGAAGGCGAATCTTCGGCCCGGAAGACTGAGTGTCACTGGTGTGTGTCGGTAAGCCACTCTTCCGGACGGCGTACCGAATCGAGTTGGTTGGCAAGGGATTCGGCGTCCAGGGGACCAAGTGTGACGGTGTCTGTACTCACGCTCGATGTGCACGGTGGCTTGTGGCCGAAGACCTCTACCGATGGTGATTTGGTTGCCGGGTAGCCGATGGACGAGACTGTTGTCGGTAATAATTCTTGTTAACCAGAACTTTGATCGATCGAGTCACCTCGATTCGAGTGGCCAGGTAGAGGAGACTGACAGTCATGGTAGATCCAGCCCGGGCACGCAAGTTGGCAAAGCGTATCGGAACCATCGTCGCGACCGCGATCGATCACGAGATCAAGGATCCGCGACTCGCCTTTGTGACCATCACGGACACCAAGGTCACCAACGATCTGCACGACGCGACGGTGTACTACACAGTCATGGGCGAGAAGGTCGATTCCGCACCCGATGTGGAAGCCGCCGCCGCAGGACTCGAGAAGGCCAAGGGTGTTCTCCGCTCGAAGGTCGGTGCCGGAACCGGCGTTCGCTTCACACCGACTCTGACGTTTGTCGCCGATACCGTTCCCGACACCGCGCGTCATATGGAAGAACTGCTGGCCCGTGCCAAGGCCGCCGACGACGAGGTCGCCAAGGCGCGTGAGAATGCACAGCCGGCCGGAGATGCAGATCCGTACAAGGAGCCGCGAGTGGCTTCGGACGAAGACGAGGCGTCGCCAGATGTTCGTGAAGCCGACTGACGCG
>NZ_LEKE01000022.1:0-92652 GCF_001029585.1 Rhodococcus sp. ARP2
CTCGTATGCCGCTGGAACCCCCGGCGGACTGTTCGCTCCCTTACTTGCACTCGGTGCACTCTGGGGGTCGATCTTTACCGGACTGTCGAGCTTCGTGCCCGGAGTGGACGCCGGGCTCACGGTCACCATGGCCACCATCGGCATGGCTGCATTCTTCGGCGCTGTAGTGCGCGCACCGTTCACCGGCATCGTGATCGTGGTCGAGATGACAGCGGTGACGTCGACGCTAATTCCGATGCTCGCTGCCACTGCGGCAGCGGTATTCGTCGCCACCGCGGCAGGGTCGGCACCTATCTACGACAGTCTCCGAGAACGGATGTTGGAAACTCGACACCCACCTCTGCGATGATCACGATCGACATCGTGCCCGACCTATGAGTAGGCAGAGGAGCATTCATGACCCCACAAAGTCTTCACCGAGATAGGTGCGTCGGGTAGCGTCCGGGACCTACCGTCGACCGTTGAATCACTGCGAAACGAACCCATCGACGGTGACGGCATCGAAGTTCACAACTTGACCGGTCGAATCATCGACGACGGATACGTCCTGGCACAGTGGGATTCACTCCGTGGCGTGCGTCGTGCGCGGCGCACATCCCTGTGGGGCCGCGCCCCGATCGGATGGCAACTGGTACACCATCAAGGCACCCCGCTCCACTGATTACGCACCGCAAAATCTGCGACAACTCTCTAGATCAAGGGTGTTCCGACGTAGTTCTCGGCGATCAGCGTTCGTCCGGCGACCGAACGCGTGACCATGTCCAACTCGGCCAATTGACGGCGATGCCCGAAACCGCTGTCGTCTGGCAAGCGATGGAGCATCGACGACATCCACCACGAGAAGTGCTGCGTCCGCCACACACGCGGCAGCACCGTTTCGGTGTACCCGTCCAACATCTTTCGGTCGGACGAGGTGAAGAAACTGTCCATTGCCTTCGCCAGAGCGTAAACGTCGGCGATCGCGAGATTCATACCCTTCGCACCGGTCGGCGGCACGGTGTGCGCCGCATCTCCGGCAAGAAACAGGTTGCCGTGCTGCATCGGTTCACAAACGAAGCTGCGGAACTGAAGGATCGATTTCTGAAAGATCCTGCCGTCCTTGATCTCTGCGCCCTCGCCGTCGACGCGCATGTGCAGCTCGTCCCAGATTCTATCGTCGGACCAGTTGTCCACGGAGTCGTCCGGATCGACCTGAAGATAATGACGCTGCACCTCGGGCGTCCGCGTGCTGATCAGTGCAAACCCACGCTCATGGTTGGCGTAGATCAATTCTTCCGATGACGGCGGAGCCTCGGCCAGGATGCCGAACCACGCGAAGGGATACTGGCGGAAATGATCCGTTCGGATCGACGGTTCGGGAATCAGCTTTCGCGTTTGCGTACGTGATCCGTCGCAACCGGCCACCAGGGCGCACTCGAGCTTCTGGTCGTTTCCGTCCGAGTCGACAAAAGTGATGCTCGGGCGATCCGATTCGTGATCGTGCACTTTCGCGTCGGACACTCCGAACCGAATGTCCCCGCCGTCAGCGAGACGTCGCGCGATCAGATCCTTGAGCACCTCGTGCTGCGGATAGACCGTGACGGCGCGCCCGTCGGTCAGTTCGTCGAACGCGATTCGGTGCCCTCGCCCGCCGAATCGCAGCTCGATTCCGTGATGTTCGAGGCCCTCCCGCTTCAGTCGATCACCGAGTCCGGTCTCGACCATGAGATCAACCGTGTTTTGTTCGAGCACGCCGGCACGAATTGTGCCTTCTACCTCTTCACGGGTGCGACATTCCAGGACCACCGAATCGATTCCCTTCAGATGCAACAGATGCGAGAGCATCAACCCGGCGGGACCACCACCGACGATTCCGACCTGGGTGCGCGAAGAAGACATACAGAGAACTCCTGAGGTGAGTGACGATTGCGACCACCATCGACCACGATCACGCCCCTGAACAGCTGCAATTTCACTCAGTGAAAGACCGAATACGAGCTATCCAAGTCCGCCGCCACCGAGCCCGCGTGAAATTCCACGGGCGGCCGCGACCAAGGCCGGCAGTAACGGAGCCGGATCCTGCTCCACCGGAACAACTGTCGAGACCGCTGCGACGACATTGCCGCCGGCTTCGCGGACCGGAGCGGCGACGGCAAGGGTTCCGACGTTCAGATACTCACGGCAGACGACAAATCCGGTGCGTCTGATCTCGTCGAGAGTTGCTCGCAAAATCCGCTCGGACGTAATGGTTTTGGGAGTGAACGACTCGAGACCGGCCTGGAGGACGTCGTCGAGAAGCTCGGTTCCGCCGTGCGCGAGGAGAATCAATCCACCGCTGGACGCGTGCAACGGCAATCTTCCCCCGGCCCGACCGACAACGGTGACAGCACTACGCGAGGACAAGCGCTCGAGGTACAGCGCCTCGGTACCCTCACGAACGACCAACTGCACATTCTCCCGGGTGACCTCGTACAGGTCCTCGAGGAACGGCAACGCCACCTGCCGCAGGCCGTGAGCGCCGGGAGCAAGAGCGCCGATCTCCCACAACCGCACTCCGACCTGGTACTTGCCGTCACTCCGACGCTCGAGTGCGCCCTCAGCCACCAACTGCCCACACAGCCGATGAACGGTGGGCAGAGGTAAACCGCTGCGACGACTGATCTCCGACTGCGTCAACCGCGGCGATTTCGCGTCGAAGGCACCGAGCACGATAAATGCCCGGCCGATCAACGAACGGTCGCCTGATGCCATTCACACAGTGTGACAGGGCAGTGCCACTAAGAATCCACTGTGACTGGCATCAGGCGAAACGTGTTCAGGCGGTGCGGAGCTACGCGGAGTGCGCCAATTCCGGTTCGCGTTCGGTCACCGGCGGCGCGGCCTCGATCTTCATCGGTTCCTGCGCGTAGTGGAAGTGCGGACGACGGTGACCGATGAACGAACCGAACCACGACATCACAGCGACGTACCGGTTGCGGAAGCCCACCAGATACATCACGTGCACGGCCAGCCACATGAACCAGGCGATCGTGCCCTTGAACTCGACCTTGCGGACGCGACATACAGCGCTGAATCTGCTGATGATCGACATGCTGCCCTTGTCGAAGTACTTGAAAGGCGTTCCGGCCTTGACCTTTCCGTTCACAGTCTTCGCGGCGTGACGGCCACCCTGCATCGCAACGGGCGACTGACCGGGCAGACCGTTGAGCGAAGTCATGTCGCCGATGGCAAAGACGTTGGCGAACCCGCCGACGGTCAAGTCCGGATTGATGAGCAGACGACCTGCGCGGTCACTCTCACAACCGGTTGCCTCTCCGAGCACTGCGGCGAAGTCGTTGGCGCGTACACCGGCCGACCAGATGACGGTCTCGGCATCGATGCGCTTCTCTTCCTTGGTCTTTGCCGAAGAAACGGTGACACCGTGCTCGTCGATGGCGGTGACCATGGTGTTGAGGACTACCTCGACACCCGACTTCTCGAGCGAGGCCTGCGTGTACTCACTGAGCTTGCCGCCGAAGGCCGGAAGCGCAACGCCGGCGCCTTCGACCATGGTGACCGTGACCTCGTCGGCACTGATGTTGTTGATGGCCTTCGCAAAGTAGCGACGCGCCAGTTCCTTGATCTGTCCGGCGAGCTCGACGCCGGTCGCGCCGGCACCCACGACAACGAAGCTGAGCAGGTTACGGCGAACCAGCGCGTCGTTGGTGGTGTGCGCTTCCTCGAAGCAACGCAGGATCTGCTTACGCAGTACCTCGGCGTCCTCGACGGTCTTGAGCTTGTAGGTGACCTTTTCGAACTCGTCATGCCCGAAGTACGCCTGCGTGGCACCGGTGGCTGCAATGAGCGAGCGGTACCCGAGCGTGTGGCGGGTGCCCGAGGCTTCGTAGACGACGGTGTTCTCTTCAGCGTTGACCTCGACGACGCGGCCGAGACGGACGTCGGCGTTGGGGTACTTCTGCAGGATCGTGCGGATGGGCGGAGCAACTTCGCCGGCCGACAGGACACCCGTCGCCACCTGGTAGAGCAACGGCTGGAAGAGGTGCTCGGTGGTGGCGGAGATGAGAACGAACGGCGTCTTGGACTTCGCGAGGGTCTTGGCCGCGGCGAGGGCTCCGAATCCCGAACCGACGATCACAACCTGAGTCTTCTCGTGTCCAGTCGCGTCGATGTCGGCGCGACCCGCAGCTGTTCTATCCACAACGAACTCCTCAACCAAATTGAAAGTATGACTATTACGGTATGGACTGATCATGGGTCGGGTCCAGCTAGCTGGAGTATTCGCAAGACTGTTATCTCGATTGCTCATAAGTAAGCTGTCCTCATGGACTTCCGCCAACTCAAGTACTTTCTCGTCGTGAGCGAGGAACTGAGCTTCAGTCGCGCCGCCGAACGCTGCTTCATCTCGCAGTCGGCGATCAGCCATCAGGTCGCACGACTGGAGAAGGAGCTCGGGGCGACACTCTTCGAGCGCTCGACCCGGGCGGTTCGCCTGGCCCCGGCAGGATCGCGACTGGTGCCCATCGCGCAGCAAGTCCTCAGCCTCGAAACGATGGCGTACTCCGTCGCACGAGACCCGAGAGCCCGGATCCGAATCACGGGAAACATGAGCTTTGCCGCTCAGACGCTGGACGCCATCGCACACGTGCGCGAACTTCATCCGGACCTGGACGTCGAGTTCGTCATCAAGAGCTTTGCCCACCGCATGGATGCTGTGGCCTCCGGTGACGCGGACATCGCCCTGATTCGCGGCGGCGTCGACCGCCCCGGACTCGAACCCTTGGACCTCGGCGTCGAAGATCTTCTCGTCGTCATGTCGAGCCGACACCCCCTAGCCGGCCAGCAAAGCGTCGACCTCAATGATCTGGCCGCATATCCCCTGCTCCTGCCGCCGCGCCAAAGTCAGGTGCTCATTCACAAGGTGGTCGAGGACGCATTCCGCGAGATCGATCGACGCGTCCAACTGGGCCCCGCAATTCCGAGCGATCACACAGCCACGCTGGACGTGATCACCAACCCGCGCGCCTGGACCCTGCTCTATTCGATCACCGCAGGCGAATCTCCACGCGCTGGAATCAGCTTCATGCGAGAATCGCACGGCCGCTTGCGCATTCCCGTCTCGGGAGTGACCCGCAGCGGCGCTACCCACTCCACCGAGTTCGCCGATCTGATCCAAGCACTCAAGGACGCCATGAATCCGTCTTTCACTGAGTGAAAGTGTGATGGCGATCGACCCCCTCACAGAGCAACGTGGTGGGCAACCATGTGATGCGGCGCGCGGTTGCATCCCTTTACCGAGGAGCGGCCATGACGCGTTTGCTGAGCGACCCTGTGTGGGAATCGAAGATCTTCGACGGCGAATGGGTTCGCGGTAGCGCCGACGATCGTATTGTCGTCGAGCCGGCCACCGGCAAGCAGTTGACGACGGTCGGCATGGCAACACCCGACGACGTGGCAGCCGCTGCAACAAAAGCTACTGCAGCTCAGAAGGATTGGGCGGCAAGACCATACACTGAACGAGCCGCCGTTCTACGCCGCGCCGGTCAACTGTTCGAGCAGTACGCCGACGAAATCGGCGAATGGGTAATCCGCGAGGCCGGCAGCATCCCGGCCAAGGCCGGGCTGGAAACCCATACAGCTGCCGAAGAGTGCTACAACGCAGCAGCTTTGGCCGCACACCCTGTCGGCGAGGTTCTGCGCTCGGAGCAACCTCGGCTGAGCTTCTCTCGTCGCGTACCCGTCGGAACCGTCGGCGTCATCGCGCCGTTCAACTTCCCCATCATTTTGTCGATCCGTGCAGTCGCTCCCGCACTGGCGCTGGGCAATTCGGTGATTCTCAAGCCTGACCCGCGCACGGCGATCTGCGGCGGTGTGGTTCTCGCTCGCATCTTCGAAGAAGCAGGCTTGCCCGCGGGAGTGTTCAGCATGCTGCCGGGCGGCGCTGACGCCGGTGAGGCAATCGTGGTTCATCCGAGCGTTCGCGTCATCGCATTCACCGGGTCGACCCGAGCTGGACGCGCGGTCGGCGAACTGGCGGGCCGCCATCTCAAGCGCGCTCATCTTGAACTCGGCGGCAACAATGCGCTGATCGTCATGGATGACGTCGACCTCGAAAAGGCCGCATCTGTCGGCGCTTTCGGATCGTTCATGCACCAGGGACAGATCTGCATGACCACCGGCCGCCAACTGGTCCACGAAAGTATCGCCGCCGACTACACCACACTCCTTGCCGAACACGCCGACAAGCTTCCGGTAGGCGACCCGTTCACCGGTCAGGTCGCACTCGGACCCATCATCGACGCCAAACAACGCGACCACATCCACTCTCTGGTCAACGGAAGCATCGCGGCCGGAGCAAAACTGGCTGCCGGCGGCACCTACGAGGATCTCTTCTACCGGCCCACCGTGCTGGCCGACACCCCACTCACCGCGCCTGCCTTCGCCGACGAGGTCTTCGGGCCGGTCGCACCGGTGACCTCCTTCGCCACCGTCGAACAAGCCGTCGCCATAGCCAACGATTCCGAGTACGGGTTGTCGCTGGGCATTCTGACCTCCGACGCGATGCGCGGACTCGAACTCGCCCAACAGATTCCCACCGGCCTGGTCCACATCAACGATCAGACGGTCGGCGACGAAGCAGTCATCCCGTTCGGCGGCATGGCGTCTTCGGGTAACGGCGGCCGTGTCGGCGGTATCGGTGCAAACCTCGATGCCTTCACGGAAACACAATGGGTGACGGCGCAAAGTGCACTCCCGGTCTACCCCTTCTAGAACGAATTCACAGGGCATGTCCCACTCGGTCGCTGACCAGCATTGACGGGATCGATCTCGCGGACTTACCATCCAGAGAAAATTACTTCGCCACATTAAGCATTTTCTCTTGTTGTTCCCGAGAAGGACCCGTTGACGAACACAGTTACGACGAGCAGTGCCGCGAGCCCCAGCGCTACGCCAACTGCCACCGATTCCCCGGACCAGTCCGTAGCAAGATCGCCGCGCCGGGAGGCCGTGATCATCGGCGCTTTGAGCCTGGCAGCGATGATCGTCTCGATGATGCAGACGCTGCCGGTTCCGATCCTGGGACGGATTCAGTCCGACCTCGGAGCCTCGTCCGCCGGCGTCAGTTGGGTGACGACGGCGACCCTGCTTTCCGCTGCCGTCTTCACTCCCCTGCTGGGGCGCTACGGCGATCAGCACGGCAAGAAGCGCACCTTGGTCGGCGTCCTCGTCGTCATGGTGATCGGTTCGATTGTCGCGGCATTGGCGCACAATCTGCCACTGCTGATCCTCGGCCGTGTACTCCAGGGAACAGCCACCGCGATCTTCCCTCTCGCACTCTCTGTCTTGCGCGAAGAGATACGACCACAGAAGCTTCCCGGCGCCATGGCCCTGGTCAGCGGAACTCTCGCATTCGGCAGCGGTCTCGCCCTCGTGGCCACCGGTCTGCTCACATCGGCTCCGGATGCCGACTACCGCAACGCCTTCTGGATGGCCACCGGATTCGCAGTGCTGGCCTTCATTGCCGTCGCCACGCTGGTCCCGCCCACCACGCACAAAAGCGGTGGGCGCGTGGACCTCATCGGTGCGCTGAGTCTGGGCGCGGCACTACTTCTGCTTCTTCTGGCGATTTCTCAAGGCCACCAATGGGGGTGGTTGTCGCCCTTGACCGTCGGTGTTTTTGTGGCCTCGATCGTGATGTTCGCAGTCTGGGTGTGGATCGAGAAGATCGTCGACGAGCCGCTTGTCGACATGCGGATGTTCGTCCACCGCCCGGTGATGATGGCAAATCTTGCCGGCGTCGTGGTGGGCTTCGGCATGTTCGCGAACTTCCTCGGGATCTCGTATCTCGCACAACTTCCCCGCGATCTCACCGGATACGGCTTCGACGCGAGCATTCTGCGTGCGTCGGTCGAATTCCTGCTGCCTGGCGCGATAGTTTCGCTGATCGCCGCCCCGATCGGCGGTCGTCTCATCAGACTCCGTGGGCCGCGATTCGTTCTGGGACTCACTGCGATCCTGGGCGCGGTGCCGTTTGCGTGGCTCGCGTTCGACCACACGCACACCGCGTCGGTCATCGGTGCGGGCATGGTGATCGGCGCCGCCCTCAGCCTCGGCTATGCAGCCATGCCCGCCATCATCATGTCCAATGTGCCGCATCATCAGAGCGGCATCGCCAACGGCATCAACTCGATCTCACGTTCCACCGGCAGCGCCATCGGCAGCGCAGTAGTGACAACGATTCTGGCGTCGATGACAATCGCGAACCTCCCCGAAGGTGTTCCGGCGATGCCAAGCGAATCTGCCTTCACCGTCACGTTCGCGACCGCGGGCGTTGCCTTCGTTCTGGTGGGACTGGTGGGGTGGCTGGGGCTGCGACCGGCGCACTCCCCTTCCGCTTCCGAACAACCTCCCGCTGCGTGAGATCGGTAGTACCGCAGAGACTTAGACGGAACGTAGCCTGCGCACATGGCAGGTGAGACTCTCTACGTGATCGACCGGATCGTCACGAATCCCGGATGCGGGCAGAAGTTCGTCGACGAATGGCGTGCAGGCTACCTGCCGAACGCCCGGCGACGCAGCCTGACCCTCGACAACATACTTGTCAGTCCGCCGTTGTGGTCCGAGTACGAACCCAACGTCGTGACTATCACGTGGACCGTCGACGGAGCCTCCGGTTGGTGGGCAATGACTCGTCTGAGTCGCGGCGACACCACGCTTCGGCAGTGGTGGGATGCCATGGAACCACTCATCTGCGAACGTAGCCGCACCATGGCTGCTGCTGCCGACGACGTCGAGGCACTGGCCGATGTATAACGTCACTAGGGTTGTTTTTGCTCCCGACAGCACGGACTCGGACGGCTGGGCGAATGCGGTGAACACCATTGCAGCAGTGGCAGAATCGTCGGGCGCAGTTCGCCATCTCGTCACCGCTACTCTGCCCGGCGCCATCAACGGCGGAGATCTGATCGTTCATCTTCAGTTCGCGAATGAAGCCGCGTGGCGAGCCGTTAGCGATTCCGTCGACGCAGAACTTCACCACGATGCCATCGAACGCTTTCACGGCGCCGAGTACGTTTCCGGAACCGAGGGTCGCTCGCGCGCCACCGGCCCGAACGGGGTGTACCGAGCGCTGCTGATTCGCGTTGAACCCACTACCTCCGAGGACGAAATCGAACAGTTCGAAAGTGACCTGCTGAAGATGCCCGGGCATATCTCCTCGATCGCTGCCTGGCGACTCAGTCGGGTGAGTGCGGCGACCGGCGCAACACCTGCATGTGACGAAGCACCGTGGACCCATGTGTGGGAGCAGGAGTTCACCGACCTCGAATCACTGCAGACCCAATACCTCGATCATCCGATCCACTGGGGCGTCGTTGATCGATGGTTCGATCCCGAATGCACCGAAGCCATTGTGCGGGAAAGAATCTGCCATACCTTCGGTGAACTGGGCGACGAGATCCTATCGAGCGGCGGCTGATACCTCGCGGATCATCGCCCAAACTTTCTGGCGTGCCGGCTCTGTGAGCGACAATGACGGAATAGTGAGGAACCCGTGAAACAACCCGTCGAAGCGATGATGCTGCACGGGGACGCCGGCCGAGGCAAGCAGTTTCGCGTACTCGTCACCGGACGAGCACGGCGGATCCAGCTCGGCTGTCACGACAACAGCCGCGGGAAGATCGGCGAACGACTCTGTCCGAGTGGGTATCACCCGCACGTCATCTCGGCGTTCGGGAGCATATTGGTCCCAGTACCACTTCATGGCCGTGGTCGTGTTGTAGTGGTCGGTACCGTAGAGACGGTAGGACTCGGTGTCGAAATCGTCGTCGATCACCGGATAGATGAGAACCTGCGCCGCAACCGCCGGCCCCCCACGATCGCGAGCGGCGATGGCTACTGTCGCAGCAAGATTGCCGCCCGCGCTGTCGCCGGCAAGGACTATCTTGCTCGGGTCTGCGCCGTACTGTGCCGCGTGTTTCGTCGCCCACTCCAATGCGGCGTAGACGTCGTCGTGTGCTGCCGGCGCGGGGTACTCAGGGGCCAGACGATAATCGACGGAGACGACGACGGCGCCAACCCCTTCCGCCATGGACCGGCAGAATTCGTCATGGCTGTCCAGGTCACAGAACACGAAGCCTCCGCCATGAGCGAAGACGACCAGCGGTCCGGCGTCGGAGGAAGTGTGCGGGCGGTAGACGCGGATCGCCAGATCTCCACCGGGGCCCTCGATTGCGAGATCTTCGACCGTACGCAAATCGGGAAGCCGCTCCAACGGGGCGCGTCGATTCCGAAGCAGAGCGCGCAACTCCGACGGCTCGAAGCTGGTGACATCCGGAAATGCGGCGTTGAGCGTGGCCAGCATGGTGATGACTTCCGCGTGAATTGTCATGTGCACTCCTGATCTCGGACGTCGGGCATCCGCCAAGGTAGATCGCGCGCGGCCGAGTGAGAACACACCTTCCCGATCAGTGGTCTGTTTGGTTACGAGAAGTCGTGAGAAACGAAAAGGGAGACCACACCTCGTTGTGTGGTCTCCCTTTTCGATTCGGTTCAGCCGATCAGGCGTCAGCTCCTACTGCGAGCATCCACCTTGTCGTCATCGTCGTCGTGCTCGCCGGCAGCAAGCGCGATGTCGGAAGACTCGACGCCCCCATTCGGGCCTGTCTTCTCGAGGTCGACCGGTGCATCACCGGACGCAACCTCTTCGGCCTCAGGCTCTTGCGGTAGCGGTTTCTTGAGGCTCAGGATGATCGAGCCTGCCAAGACCACGATGATCACCGCGAGGCTGACCAGCGAGGGGATCTCGGGGATCGACGTGCTGATCACCTTGTGGCTGGCCTGCATGATCAGCTTCACGCCGATGAAGGCGAGGATGATCGACAGACCCTTGGAGAGGTAGTGGAACTTCTCGAGCAGACCCGAGAGCAGGAAGTACAGGGCACGCAGACCCAGGATCGCAAACGCGTTACTGGAGTACACGATGAACGGGTCGTCGCTCACTGCCAGGACTGCCGGGACGCTGTCGACTGCGAACACGAGGTCGGCGGCTTCGATGGCGACGACGACGGCGAACAGCGGTGTTGCGACGCGCTTTCCGGCTTCCTTGACGAAGAACTTGGTTCCCGCGTATTCCTCGCGAACCGGCATGATCTTGCGCAGCAGACGAACTGCCAGCGACGTACCCGGATCGAAGCTCTCGTCGTCGTCCTTGAGCAGCTTGTAAGCGCTGTAGAGCAGGATGGCGGCGAAGACGAACAGCACGGCCGTGAACTTGCTGACCACGGCAACGCCGGCAGCGAGGAAGATTCCGCGGAAGATCAGGGCGCCGATGACACCGAAGAACAGCACACGGTGCTGGTACTCACGGGGCACCTTGAAGTAACCGAAGATCAGGGCGAACACGAAGAGGTTGTCGACCGAGAGGCTCTTCTCCAACAGCCAGGCTGTTGTGAATTCGACGCCCGAGTTCACCCCCAAGGTCAGGGTGACAACCACCGCGAACACGAGAGACAAACCGACCCAGAGTGCACTCCACCAGGCCGCTTCCTTGAAGCCGATGACATGCGCGCCGCGGTGGGCGAGCAAGTCGATGAGCAACATGACGACGATGACTGCGGCGAACGCGGCCCACGCCCACATGGGAACGTTCATCGCTGACCACCTACCCGAATGGCACTGATGACTGCGGTCACGGGGAGCTCCTTCACTGGGTTCGGACGGCCGTCTCGCCGTCTTCTCCAGTGTTCCTTGCCGACTTCTATCCATCCCCGTCGAAATATCGACGACTTTTGTATCTAAAGTTGCCGAGATCATGCAATCTAAAGGTGTTGCATCCGAAACCGCCGTTGGAAGGCAACTTGTTCTAGCCTGGCAAACATGAGCACCTCGTTGTACTACTCCGCCGTCCGCTCCACACCGCTGACCGACGACGAGAAGGCCGAAGTCGACCGACTCATCGCCGTCCACAACGACGAATTTCCGTTCGACTACGAGGTCCTGGACCTCTACCCGTCGGATATCCCCAACACTCTGCTCAACGGCTCGACCAAGATCTCGAGCGATCCGACCGAGGTGATTCCGTCACTCGTCTACTGGTTCAACGCCCTGACCGAACTCCGGCGAGCGGTGCCCGACGCCGACTGGGACGTTTCACTCGACGACACCCCCGCAGATTGGGATGACAACTCCGGCTACTCGCTCCCCGGTCTCGATGGCATGCAGTAGCGAATCACGGCGCCGGCGCGATGGTGGCTCCGTAGCTCTCCAGTGCGATGAGGGCCAACTCCGTCGGCAGCCGACGCTGGTCGACGCTGCGACCCAGTAGCTTTTCGGCCTGATCGAGTCGATACCGCACGGTGTTCTTGTGCAGGCCGAGGGCTGCGGCAGTAGCGGCCGCGGTGCAGTTGTTCTCGTAGTAGACCCGGACGGTGTCACGGATGCGCGTCGTGACGCCGTCCGCGCCGGCCAAGCCTTTCAGTTCCCGAGCCACCAACTCACGCAGTTCGCCCAGATCTTCGGTGAGCAGACAGGGAACCTGAACATCCTCGTATACGGTGATACCCGGCGAGCCCCCGGAACGGACCGCCACGCGCTGCGCGGCGAGCGCCTCGCGATGACTGCGAGCGAATCCTTCCATTCCGTAACCGCTCGCTCCCACTGCAACGCGAAGATCCGAATGCCGGGCATCAACATGTGACGCCCACTCCCGGCCGTCGAAATGCGCGACCCACGACCACAGCTCACGCGCGCCCGAAGGCAAAGTCAGAACACGCTCGCCATTGGACTCGTCCACAAAGGTACGGGCGTACGAGTCCAACCGCGCCAATACGTCTGCAGCCGGGTCGGTGTCGTCCGTCCAGAGAACAAACGCCGTGTGGTGGCGCCGCATCGGATAGTCCAGGATCCGGGACGCTTCGTCGGAGTGAAGGGCTTCGCCCGCGACAATCGCGTGCACCGTCTCGGACCGACGCGCAAAAGCGCCGCGCGCCAAGCTCTCCCGCTCCTTCGCGTACGTCGCGACCAACAATTCGGTGGTCACTTCCAGCCATCTCATCGCCGAACCCCACACTCGAACGAGAAGTGCGCGTTTGAGTTCCGGACCGATCGGGAGTGCCTCTATCGACTCGTCGACGAAACCCAGCATCGCGAGGCGTCCGGCGCCGTAGATCTTGAGCAGGACCCGAAGATCCATACCGCGCCGAGCGACGGTGAGTGCAAGCGCAACCGACTCCGCCGGCGGCGTGACCTCCTGGGAACCGCCCGCGATCGCCGCCACGATGACGCGGAGCTGCGCCGCGGTGCTCGCATCCACATCGCGTCGTAGCTCCCGATCAGCCGCTACCTCGGGATTGGCCTCGGCAATGGCGTCGTCGATGCGTTGGACGAAACCGTCGATCACCTCCGGCTGGAGATAGATGGGCGCGAGATTCGCAATCCAGCCGTCCAACTCCGATGTTTCCATGACGCCTCCCCGAATTGTGACTTAGTCATAAATCTATCGCCTTGGTTCGGCCAACAAGCCCTATCTACCCAACTTCAACTGGTCCACAATCACATCTCACTGCAGTTTCACGTCGCTGCAGATTTACGTCACTGCTATCCCATCCCTCTAGTTTTTGGAGACGCTCGCGATATGAACAAGCCTTTCGACGGTCAGGTAGTGGTCATCACCGGTGGCGCCAGGGGCATCGGATACGCCACCGCGAAACGGCTCATCAGCCTGGGCGCGAGGGTCGCGATCGGCGACATCGACGAAGCCACTCTCGCGCAGGCTGCAAAAGATTTGGGCATCCGTACGTTCGGGCGTCTCGACGTCACCGACCCCGCGTCGTTCTTCGACTTCCTCGACGCCGTCGAAGGTGAACTCGGCCCGATCGACGTACTGGTCAACAATGCGGGCATCATGCCGGTCGGACGGATCGTCGACGAGGACGACACCGTGACCAGACGAATCATCGAGATCGACGTCCTCGGCGTGATCACGGGAACCAAACTCGCACTGCGACGGATGCTTCCACGCGGACGTGGACACGTCATCAACATCGCTTCGCTTGCCGGCGAACTCCCGTGCCCCGGTTTGTCGACGTACTGCGGCGCCAAGCATGCGGTGTTGGGCTTCACCGATTCTGTCCGCAAGGAAGTTCGTGGCACCGGAGTGAACGTCTCGTCCGTACTGCCGACGCTCACCAACACCCAACTCACTTCCGGGACTTCGGGAATGAAGGGTTTCCGTGAGGTTCAGCCGGAGGAAATCGCCGAAGCAATCGTCGGCTTGATCACCAAACCTCGACCACGCGTGCGCATTACGCGAGTGTCCGGACTGCTTGTCCAGGCACAGGGTTTCGTACCCCGACGGCCTTACGAGGCATTGAGCCGACTGTTCGGCGTCGAGACGCAGTTTCTCGGCGACGTCGACACCGCGGCCCGTGCTGCCTACGAGGAACGGGCGCGCACCAGCTGATCAGGCCAGCTCCGTGGCCGGCCAGTCGAGCAACTTCGCGCCCAACACGGCAGCGTGGAGCGCGAAGCTGTCGTTGGGGTCGTTGACGTTCTGGCCGGTGAGTTCACGGATACGGTCCAAGCGGTACGTGACCGCCCGGACCGACAAATGCAGGTCTCGGGCGGTCTTTGCCGTATTGCCGCCGGCGGAGAAGTACGCGAGCAGGGTGTCGATCATCGGCCCAGCGCCGCCGCGTGCCTCGAGCAGCGGGGTGAGCAGGGTGTGGATCAGGTCGGTGACCGCCGGCCTGTCGTTGACCAGAACGCGGTAGACCAGCAGGTCACGAGCATCGATGATCGGTGCGGTCAACGACAGGCGCTGCGCCAGGTCCAGTGCGTCGAGCGCCTCCCGGTACGACGCCACGACGCCCGAAGCAGTGGTACGAGGGCGCCCGACACCGATCTGCCAGGTGCCGTCCAAAGCACGCCGCTGCAACTGAACTCGCCCGTCGTCATCGGTTCCCGGTCCGAGAGCCGACCGAATACCCGCCAGCACGTGGTCGACGGCATCACGGTCCGGCGCCGCGAAAACGACGACCAGTTTGCCGCTCTTGCTGGCAACCAGCGCGTCGGCGTCACCCTTGCTGCCGAGCACGGCACGTTCGACGGCCCGCACCAAGGGATTGTCGTCGGTGAACTCGCGCGTCGCGGTCACCACCGCGACGGCATGCGGACCGCTGAGGTGGAGCCCGAATCCCGAAGCACGACCTAACAATCCGACGACATCGGCTCCACCGGTCAACAGGTCGTCGACGAACTCACGGCGTGCCGATACCTGCGAGCGGACCAGAGAACGCCTGGCCAACTGGAATCCTTCGGCCAGTTCGGCGACGGCATCGTCGACGGCGCGGAGCATGACTTCGCCGGCCGAGACGACGGCAGTCGGATCCGATTGTGCCGCAATAACAGCGGGGAGCTCACGCCACAGGCGCCAAGCCGAGGAGAGATACAGATCGAGCAGGGCTCGCAGGGCAACACCCTGCTGCGCCGCTTCTTCACCGCGGGCACGGAAACGATGCAGCTGACGACGCTGCAGCGGCTTCCCCTCGCATACGGCGACACTGAGTACGTCCAGGAAATCACCCAGCAGCTCGACGGGTAGGCCACCGGCGTCGTCCGCCCCTGCCGCGGCAACCCGGCGGATGGCGTCGTCAGGTACCCCGGTTCGGCTCACCCTCGCATTCTCTCACTGTCAGCGGAATTGCCCGGCGTCAGGAAAGGCGCATCGAACCCGTGTCGATGTACCGCTGATGGAACGAGAATGCCTCGCCCAGGATGTGCGGCGTCTGCCCCGCGCCCGGCTGAGCGTCGGCGCGAGCGATGTAATCGCGGAGCAGTGGCCGGAACTCCGGGTGAGCACAGTTGTCGACGATCAGGCGCGCGCGTCGCCGCGGAGACAGACCGCGCAGATCGGCCAACCCCTGCTCGGTGACCAACACCTGCGTGTCGTGCTCGGTGTGGTCGACGTGCGGAACCATCGGCACGATCGCCGAGATCTCACCCCCGCGGGCCGTCGACGGACTCAAGAACATGGACACGTAGCCGTTACGAGCGAAGTCTCCCGAGCCGCCGATTCCGTTCATGATCTTCGTCCCCATGACGTGCGTCGAGTTCACGTTGCCGTAGATGTCGGCCTCGAGCATGCCGTTCATGGCGATGATTCCGAGTCTGCGCACCACCTCTGGGTGGTTGCTGATTTCCTGCGGGCGGAGCGTGATGTGGTTGCGGTAGAAGTCGATGTTCGCGGTCAGTTCTTCGATGCCCTCGTCGGTGAGCGCCAAAGCCGTCGACGACGCATGCGCGACGGTTCCGTCCTTGATCAGCTTGAGCATCCCGTCCTGGATGACCTCGGAGTAGCAGGTCAGGCCGCGGTACGGCCCCCGATCGAGACCGCCGAGGACCGCATTGGCAACATTGCCGATGCCTGCCTGCAGCGGAAGCAAGGTATCCGCCGGCATCCGTCCGGCGCGCACCTCGAAGTCGAAGAATTCCAGGACGTGGCCGGCGATCGCCTCACTGACGGCGTCGGGTGCAGTGAGAGGGCTCGCGCTGTCTCGGCAGTCCGTCTCGACAACGGCCACAACCTTCGCGGGATCCACTCGGAATGTCGTCTGGCCGATCCGGTCTTCGACGCGGGTGATCTCGAGAGGCTTGCGATGCGGCGGCAACGCGGTGCCGTAGTAGACGTCGTGGATGCCTTCCATCGCCTCGGGCACCCAGGAGTTGACTTCGAGAATGACCTTGTCTGCGACGTCGAGCCACGTCTTGTTGTTGCCGATCGACGCGGAGGGAATCAGTTCACCTGATTCGGTGATACCGGCGACTTCGACGACCGCGACGTCGACGTTGCCGTAGTAGCCCTCCCACACCTGCTGAGCAACGTGGGAGAGATGGATGTCGACGTAGTCCATGCGACCGTCGTTGATGCGGCGACGCGCGGTGGCCTCGGACTGATACGGCATACGCAGCGCGATTCCGTCGACCTCGGCGAGCAGCCTTTCGGTCTCGGTGGACACCGACGCGCCGGTCAGGAGATTGATCGTGAAGTTCGATCCGTTGCCCCGGGTGTGGTGAATGCGCTCGGCCAGCGCCGGAATGATGACCTTGGGAGTACCGGCACTTGCGAAACCGCTGATCGCGACCGTGTCGCCGGGGTGAATGAACTTCACAGCGTCGGACGCGGCCATCACCTTCGACGCAAAGGCTGTGGCGCGAATGCGGCTGGAGGTGGCTTTGTGTCCGGTTTCACCGAAGGTTGAACTCACGACACCAGGATAAACAGGGCACGTCGAAGCGATTTACGGGGATAACCCAGACAGAATCGCTCCGACGTGCTAGGGGCTCGGGTCAGCTGACGACGCCGTAGGCGCCCTCGCCGACCAGGCTCGCAATTCGATATTTCTGAATCTTGCCCGAGCCGGTCAGAGGAAATGCTTCTGCACTGAACCACTCCTTGGGTGCTTTGTGGCGTGCCAGTCGCTCGGTGCAGAACTCGACCAGTTCGGCTGCGGTCGGCTGGTCGGACTCGTCTTTCCACCTGATGACGGCAACCACCCGCTCGCCCCATACCTCGTCAGGCACACCCACGACCGCCACATCGAGGATCTTCGGATGTGTGAAGATCACGGACTCGACCTCTCGCGGATAGATGTTCTCCCCGCCGCGGATGATCATGTCCTTGAGCCGGCCGGTCACCCGGACGTATCCACGCTGATCCATCGTCCCCAAGTCGCCGGTATGTAACCAACCGTCCTTGTCCACGGTGGCGGCCGAAGCCTCCGGGTTGCGGAAGTATTCGGTCATGACGAGGTACCCGCGCGCGCAGATCTCACCTTGTTCGCCGAGTGGCACGCTGTCCCCGGTCACCACGTCGGAGATCTTCACCTCGACCTGCGGCAACGCGAGACCGACCGTCTCCGATTTGTCTTCAGGGGTGTCGGCGGGGCTGGTCTGCGTGATCACGGGGCTCGCCTCGGTTTGTCCGTAGACGATGCTGAACCCCGCACCGAAGGCCGATTCCACCGTGCTCACGAGTTCGGGCGGGACCGACGACCCACCCGACACGACCACCGAACAGGCCGAGAAATCGCGGCTCGCGAAGCTGGCGTCGTTGATCATCGCGATCAGCATAGTCGGAACTCCACTGACCACGTCGGCCCGAAAGCGTTCCGCCGCATCGAGAACCGCAGTCGGGTCGAAATACTGGATCAGACCGATGGACATTCTTCGCTGTGCGGCGCCGAGGACCAGGATGCCGCACCCAGCGGTGTGGAAGAGCGGCATCGCCGAGACCACCGAACCCCGTTCGGGGAATTGACCTCTCCGACTGACGAAATCGGCATTGTTGACCAGTCCTCGGTGATGCAGCAGCGCACCTTTGGGGACACCGGTGGTTCCCGACGTGTACTGGATCTGCGCATTGTCGTCAGGAGAGACTTCCGGGAGTGCGCCCCGCTCGCCCGTCCAACCTCGAACCTGACGATCCCAGTCTTCGAAGTTGACCGCCAGAACTTCCACTCCCGCAATAGAGATCGCCTCGGATGCCACCGCCGCCATGTCACCGCCGCGGAACTTTCCGGTGTGGAACAACCCGCGGGACTGGGACTGCGACAGGACGTACGCCAACTCCTCGGCGCCCAACGCCGGATTGGCAGTCACCAGAACCATTCCGGCGAGCGCGGCGCCGTACTGCAGAATCATCCACTCCGGAATGTTCGGAGCCCAGACCGTTATCCGGTCGCCGCGGTCGAACTGCGACAAGAGGTAGTGCGCGCACCCCTCCGCTTCACCCAGGAGTTCCGCAAAGGTCCAGGTGCGATCCGTTTCGGAGGCACCGGACAACGAATGCGATTGCGTCGGAACCACTTCTCGGATTGCAATCAGGTTCGGCGAGTCCGCGGCGCACTCTCGGAGCAGCCCGCCGACCGTTTGTTCCACTATCGGGTCCGACACGTCCGCGGGGAAGTACGACGTTTCGAGAACACTGCTCATCTCACATCCACTTTCTTTTCGGAAGGGGTGTCGGATTCGGGGAGCGGTCCGCCTCCGTCTGGAATCTTGCGGCCGGAATCGCGGTACTGCACCGCGGCGTGAAATCCGTCGCGTTCGGCAAAATCCTTGAACCAGCGCCCTTCCGGCGAGTGACGCGTAATTCCGTCGAACAGGGTTGCCAGCACCTGGGTGCCCTGCAACCCCATGTTGTCGTACGCCTGATTGATCATCATCTTCTGCATTGCCAATTGATTGAGCGGGACACCGGCGATGCGATCCGCCAACGCCTCCACCGCAGCGTCCAGTTCGTCGGCCGGCACCGATTCGAGCGCCAATCCCCAATCGGCGGCGGTGGCACCGTCAATGGTGTCTCCCGTCAACAACATTCGCTTGGCGCGTTGCGCCCCGAGGCGGTACACCCACATAGCTGTGGTCGGGCAACCCCAGACGCGAGCAGGCGGGTATCCGATGCGGGCGTCGTCAGCCATGATCAGCATGTCGCAGGACAGCGCAATATCGCTTCCGCCTGCGACTGCATGACCCTGAACTTTGCAGATGGTCGGCTTGAGCGATCGCCAGAGGGTGAAGAAGTCGTCGGTGTTCTGCTTCATGCCCCGAAAGTCCTTGATGGGGTCCCACACCGGGCCTTGATTCCACTTTCCGTCGAGATCTCCTTCGGCGAACTTCTTGAGGTCGTACCCGGCGCAAAACGCCTTGCCTGCGCCTTGCAAGATGATCACGCGAACGTCGTCGTCGTCATTGGCCGCCGCAACTGCATTTCGGATGTCCGACGGCATCCGATCGTCGATTGCGTTGAGCCGATCGGGGCGGTTCAGGGTGATGTACGCCTTACCACCAGAGGTCTCGTATTTCAGGGTCGCAAAATCTGTCATCATCGGTCCTGTCGATCGAGCGCATCTCGAACGAAACGAGTTGCGCTAGTTCTGGGTGAGCAGCAGGCGAACGACGCCCGCCCATTGACTGATCGAACGACGCGCAGAGGCATCGCTCTTGTGTACCGCCCGGGACAACGCCAAACCACGGAGCATCAGCACGGTTAGATCTGCAATTTGCGAATAGTTCTCGGAAGCAACAATTTCAGGCCCGAACGCGTCATGGACAACTCGCTGCAAATCCCGCCCGGCGACGCGCTCCGATTCGCGGAGAACCTCCGCCAACACCGGATCCGTCCGAGCCGCCGACCACAGTTCGAGTTCCGCTTGGAACGGCGGCTGAGTCAACGCCGAATACAAAGCGGAGATCGAGTTCTCGATCGTATCCACCGACGGGTCTTGTCGAGACATCGCCGACCTCACCGCCGCCTCGTTCCGCACGACGATATTCGACACCAACGCGGCAGTGAGCTCCTGCATATTCGGAAAGTGGTGCAGGAGAGCGCCCCGACTGACTCCGGCAGCCGTTTGAACCGACTGCGTCGTCAACGACGAATACCCTTCCGCTATCAGTAAATCCGTTGCCGCATCGAGAATCCGATGGCGCGTGGCTTCGCGCTGCGCGTCACGCAGGGTCACGGTCACACCTCCAGCCTCTCGAGTGGCATGGCTCACAGTTTCACAGTCCATTCAGACTGTCAATGGTCGAAGGCCGCCGGCGTACCCTCGATCCACCGGACCTCGGACTGATCGGAGCAACAAGTGAGGACCTCACCGCCGACCGTCTCGCTGACGCTCGATCAACTTGCCTCACGCGCCGCTTCACTGATCACCGACAGCGGCCGACACATTCTCGGCATCGCGGGAGCCCCTGGAGCCGGGAAATCGACGGCTTCACAGGCAATTGCGCAGAAACTGGACTCACTCTGCACCGTCGTCGAGATGGACGGCTTTCACCTTGCCAATCGGGAACTCGACCGACTCGGCAGGCGTGGACAAAAAGGCGCTCCGGAAACTTTCGACGCCGACGGATACGCGGCGCTTCTACACCGCCTCCGATCGGCAGACTCCATTGTGTACGCGCCCGTCTTCGATCGCGAGATCGACGAATCAATCGGCAGCGCAACCGCTGTCGAGCCTCGAACACCGTTGATCGTCACCGAGGGAAACTACCTCCTCCTACCAAACGGCAGCTGGCCACAAGTACGAGCGGCGATCGACACCGTCTGGTACCTCGAGGTTCCGGAGGCGACACGCACGCAGCGGTTGGTGAAACGCCACAGCCGCTTCGGGAGGAGTTCCGAAGCGGCCGCGGACTGGGTGAGACGGGTGGAACAACCGAACGCCGACGTAATCGCAGCGGCCAGGTCACGTGCGGATCTGATCGTGGAGATCCGCACGTGACTGCCGAAGTTCGGCAACTCCCCACACCCACCCGTCATCCAAATGAACGGCGAAGACTACGGTAGTTTGGATTAAAAACCCTGGTCAAGTCGATTTCATATCTCCATACATACGTACGTATGGATCCTCTTTCGGCCATCATCCTCGGGCAACAAACTCTACCGCTGGTCGCCGCCGTCAGTCTGGCTCCTCAGTGAAACTCGACAGTTGCGCAGCAAACAGATTCAGTACGTTTGCGGTTATTCGTTCGGTGAAAGGATCCCGGTGAATCAGTCCACTGACCCACTCGGTCGTCCCGGCATTGAAAACGGTTCCGAGACCGCGCTGATGTGTTGCCACCATTCCCGAACCGTATTCGAACTCGCGCAGATGCTCGGGGAGTTCTCTCCCATAGGCACTTTCGAAGATTCCCGACACCTCGGCGAAGGGCACACCAATCGGAGCGGTGCCGTTCCAGTTGTCCCGTGACCCCGATACTGCCGGCGCCATTGCGATGATTTCCAGATCCTCTGGTGCACCGTCGACACCGGTGGCGTACGGCAGACCCTTCCTGAACGTGTAGTCCGCACCGTCCATTGCGAAAGCAGCAGTACAGACCGGCGCGATTCCGAAGTTGTCACCGTAATACAGGTCGGTTCCGTTCAATGCCCAATGATCGGGCCGGTATACGGTAAAGCCGCCGGATGACCTCGGAGCTGTTGCACCGTAACGGTTGTACACCCCCGCCATCGCGGTCAAACCCATCGTCCACGCGCCCGGCCGATCAATCTCGGGGGAATCCCATGCCGTGGTGACGCGGGTGGGGTCTACTTCTCGTATGGGATCGTCGAAGGGGTTCTTGTAACAAATCTGCGCGTCACCTTCGATGCGTACCTGCCACAGGAAGTTCCCGCCGAATCGCGCCAGGCCGCCTCCTCCTTCGACAAATGCGTCGAGACGATCACGCATTTCCCACGACCAGTACTCGTCGTGACCGACGACGACTGCACACGAATATCCGCGCAGCGCTGAAGGATCCTCATGTAGGTCGTGCTGGGTGATGTGGTGTACGAGAAACGCTTGCTCCTCCGCCCACACCGTGAACGGGCGTTCGTACGTCGCCCAGAATGCGTCGGCGTGATGGCGCGAGTATCCGTTCACCCAGGCCCATTCGTACGGCGGGTGCCGCGGAACCCATCCGATTCCCGGCATATCGGTGTGAATGTTTCGCGCTGCACCTTCGGGTTTGCGCAACATCCCGCGCGCGATGGGACGCTGCGTCGACGAAATCGGTGTCGCCACGTCGCCGAAACCGTCCGGGGCACCACGGAAATTGTTGGCTCCGCCCCAGTCGTTGTAGGCCAACATCGTGCTCGTGGTGTGGATGAGGACCATGTCAGCGTGCTCGGGTTCACGTGCCTTGACAATGAAGAAGCCCTCACGTTCGACGACCACACCTTCGTGGCGCATTCGAACCAGGATCAGGTACATCCCCGAAGCCCAATTCGGTGCAACGGTGAAGGCAACGGATTCCGACCAATCACACCCGGTCGCATAGGCGTCGTCGGGCGTCGACTGTTGTTTGCCTGGTAGCCCGATGTACTTGACGATGCTCTGTGGGCGCGCGCCGTCACGGACCACCTCGATGTCGTATTCGTCAGCGGTGGTGTGCACGCGCACCGAGACGGTATCGCCGGCGAAGTAGGAGAACTTGTCTGCGTAGACCCAGATCTCGGGTGCTCCCGGAATCATTCCCGGCCGTTCGACCAAACCACCAGTGGCCGACCACGCGGCAGCAGCACCCGCGCGACGTGGACGGGTTTTCTCTCTCATGGGTAACTCCGTGGATCGTCGTATTTAGGCGCATGGACTGGGAATGAGGGTGCCCGAGGTCGACCGAATTTCACTCGAAGTTGTCCCGGTGTTCTACGAGAGTGCCGAAACGTTTCGGCATAGTCAATAGCTCTGATGAAACGATTCGGCGCAATTTCTTCGACTGAACAATCGTCCGCCAGGTTCCCCCTGCCGAAACGATTGGGCGTTACTCTTGAGTAGAAACCGCCCAGCAACTAGAGGACGCGACCCCGATGATCACGCCGAACGTCCCGACGCTTCGCGATGTCGCGACAGCCGCCGGCGTCGCCGTGTCCACAGTTTCCTACGCACTCAACGGCAAGGGCAGAGTCGACTCTGCCACCCGGGCGCGTGTTCAAGAGGTTGCGGATCGCTTGGGTTACCGAGCCAATCGGTCGGCACAAAACCTTCGCTCGGGTCGAACCGCCACCCTCGGGTTGATGCTCCCGGCCCCGGACGAGCCTTCCTCGGCCGAGTGCCTCAACTTCGACTGGTACGGCCGTGTGGCGACCGCCGCCACACAGGCAGCGTTCCACGCCGATCACTCACTCCTGTTGTTGCCGTCGACGAAAGACCCGAACGGACTGCGTCGCATCGAGATGGACGGTGTGATCGTCGTCGACCCGATGATGCACGACCCTCGCGTCGACATCTTGAAGAAACTCGGAATACCTTCTGTCGTAGTGGGTCCCGGCAACCCTGAGCAATTCGGATGGAGTATTTCGCCGGATCTCTTCGCCACGACCGAAACGCTCTTGAACCACCTCACCGAACAGGGCGCAACGGATATCCTTGTCCTCAATCCCGGAATGGATTCGGCATGGACTCGCGCAACGACCATCGCTTACCTCGAATGGTGCCGCATCCACGGCGTGTCGCCCCGAGCCACCGACGACCTGGCGTCGTTCGAGGGCGTCAATTCCGTCGAACAACTCGTCGCCGCGGCATACGCGGCGACTCACAAAGCACTGACATCCGAGAATCCCCCTGACGCGATTCTCTCGGTCATCCTCGGTTGCGCCCCCGCCGCTGCACGAGCGGCGCTCGATCTCGGCCTGTCAATTCCCGGAAGTATCTTGATCGCCCAGGACAGTGACGAGCCCGCTCTACTGATCTCCGATCCCCCGATCACCGCCGTCGACTTCTTCCCCGAAGAACAAGCAGCTTTGGCGGTGGAGGCACTTCTTGCACTGATCGACGGTGACGAACCCTCTGCGCCGACCCACACGCGTAGCGAACTACGCATACGAGCAAGCACCGCAAATTCGCTCACCCCATGAATTCACTCGGCACCGATAGACTGATTTCCTGACAATCGTCCGTCGCAGACCGAGAGGAATCAAGCCATCGCGCACCGCTCCCGCGACCGCTTGGCCAGGTACCTCGCCGTAGCGCTCGTCTGCATCTTCACGCTCGTGATCTCGGTCGCCAGCGCCTCCGGTCTCGACCGCGATGTCCCTCCGGTGCGCATCGCTTACGCCGCTGCCGCAGATACTTTCGGCGATCTGTATCTCCCACCCGGATCGGACGGCGACCTGCCAGTCGTCGTATTGATCCACGGCGGCGGCTGGGCGCAGAAGAGCAATCTCGAGTACGCGGGTGCGTGGGCAAAAACGCTGACCCCCTACGGAATTGCGGTCTGGAACATCGAATACAGACGTATAGGTGGGCAGGGCGGTTGGCCGACTACTCTCTCCGATACCGTTGCGGCGACCAACGCGCTTGCCGGCATCGTTCAGGAAAAGGCCTCCGGGCGACTGGATTTGGGCCGCGTGCACATCGCCGGATACTCCGCGGGCGGACAACTGGCCGCGTGGGTCGCGTCGCGACCACAACAGGACACGGATGCTCCCGCGCCTGACCTCAACGTGCCGATTCGTTCGGCGACGATCATGGCCGGCGTCTTCGACATGACACTCGCCGCAACCGCGGGCAAAGATCGATTTGTTCGAAATCTTCTGGGCGGCATGCCGGTCGATCATCCTGACCGTTACCGCATCGCGTCACCGATCGAACATCTCCCCACCGGGCTCCCCGTCACGGCGATCCACGGACTCGGCGACAAGGTCGTGTCGGTCGAACAGAGCCGGCGCTATGCCCGTGCCGCACGAGCAGCAGGCGACGTGGTCGATCTGATCGAACTTCCCGGCGTCGGCCACGGCGACTTCGGAAACCCGACAACCAACGCCTGGGCTATCACCAAGCAAGCAATAATCGATCACGTAAACACTCCTTGAGCAGGTGAAACCGCCTACTGTGAGCATGATCGCCCGCAAAAGGATTAGCTGAAACCAACTCCATGACGTACGGTGGGGTTATCAGAGGGCAGCCGTCAGTCAGGCAGCCGGTCGCTTCGCCCGGAACGACAGTTCCAATATTCGTTCGTTCCAGGGGCAGACTTCCAGTTCGGTGCAAATCCGCGCCTTTGATCACTACGCACTTTCATCAGTCCCGCAGATTGTTGACCAGGCCGAAGGCTCCGACAGAGTCCGCCGCCAATCGCGTACCGACTGCACCAGTATCAACATGCGCTACACACCGCACGGGTCCAAAACCCATGTGGTTCAAAGGAATACCTTGTACAACACCATGATTCACCCCGACGACACGAACAACCAGACGAACAGTGTCCCGACAAACGGACTACGGATCCCGACCAATTCGGGCCGTCTCCGCGAACGGGCTCTCGAAATTGTCTGCACGCTCTACCGCTGCAGCACAGACGAAGCCGCTGACCTGCTGGTACGACATTCTCAGACCAACAATCTCAAGGTCACCAGCCTGATCAAGGCGCTTGTCGCCTTGATCGACGAGGACACCTCCGGCACCGGCTATGGCAACAACAATGCGCTGGCGTCTCACTTCTGGCTTCGCGAGATCAGGAATCTCAGCCAGGCCCACCGACGCAGCGATCACTTTCACCGCCATCTCGTCGGCGCGTAACAGTCGCTGAACGACAACTGACCTGAAACGACAGCTGGGGCAGTACACGGAAATCGTGTACTGCCCCAGCTTCGTTTCGGTAGTCAGGCGGAAGCCGATTCCTTGTTCAGGTCCTGCCGGACGTCGTCGGTATCCGTCGCCTCGTCCACATGCTGCGGAGCGAAGAGCAGGCAGACGATGCTCAGGATGCACATGCCGATCAGCAGTGCGATGACCGGCCAGATGCTGCCCGTTGCCTTGTACATCAGCGTCGAGATCAGCGGAGACAATCCGCCGAAGATCGCGCCGGCACCCTGGTACGCCAACGAGATACTTGTGTAACGAGCCTGCGGCTTGAACATCTGCGAGAGAACGGCGGCGATCGGACCATACGTGGCAGCAAGCACCAGTCGCATGACCGCAAACGTCAGGAAGATCAGGAACACGGATCCGGACTTCAGCACCAGGAACTGCGGCGCTGCGAGTATTGCGACCGCAGCAAGACCCCAGATGACCACGCGGACGCGCCCCACCTTGTCGCCGAGCCACGCAACTCCCAGGGTCGCGATCAACTCGACCACTGCAGCGACACTGAGCGCGTTGAGAATCAGCGTCTCTGACAAGCCGACGTCGGGGTCGGTTGCGTATGCCGTGATGAAGGTCGTCACGAGGTAGTAGCCGCCGACTGCGACCGGCAGAATGCCGATACCGAGGATGATCGGACGCCAGTTGGTCACCAGCGCGTACTTGAGCGGCAGCATCTCCGGAACGTCCGCGGACTTCACCTCGGACTCGAAGACCGGGGACTCCTCGACCTTCAGGCGAACGACCAAGCCGACCAGAATCAGCAGTGCCGAGCAGAGGAACGGCAGACGCCAAGCCCACTCGCGCAGAGCGTCGTCGCCGAAGGTGGAGAGAATGCTGAAGAAACCGGTGGCAAGAAGGGCGCCGGCCGGGTTGCCCAGCTGAGCGAATCCGCCGTAGAAGGTCTTCTTGTCCTCGGGAGCATGCTCGACGGCCATCAGGACTGCGCCACCCCATTCGCCGCCAACGGCGAAGCCCTGGACGAAGCGGAGCACGACCAGCAGTAGCGGCGCCCAGAACCCGATCGACGCGTACGTGGGCAACATGCCGATGAGGAATGTTCCTGCACCCATCAGCGTCAGGGTGACAACAAGAGCGGTGCGTCGGCCCATCTTGTCACCGACATGGCCGAACACGATTCCACCAAGGGGGCGGGCGAAAAACCCGACGGCGTACGTCGCGAACGCCGCCGCAACGCCGGTCAGGCGATCGGTTCCGGGCGGGAAGAAGATGTCACCGAACACCAGGGCGGCTGCCGTGGCATAGACGTAGAAGTCGTACCACTCGATGGTTGTACCGACGAAGGCTGCAAATCCCGCCTTGCGGGCCTTCACGATCTGTTGCTCTCGGTTCATTACTTTTCCTCGGTGGTCGAAGTGCTCGACAATAGGTGGTTATGACCTGAATGTGCGAGTTCGCCGTCGATCCAGGTCTCCCGGACCTCGATCTGCGCAATCGCGTCGGCCGGAACCTCGAGGAGATCCGCGCCCAGAATCACGAAGTCGGCCCGCTTGCCGACCGAGATGCTGCCAAGTTCCGCTTCACGGCCCAGCGCACGCGCGCCGTTGAGCGTGTGAGCCTGCAGTGCCTGGTCGGCGGAGATGCGGAGTGCATCGGAGCCGAGCTGATGGCCCTGACGTGTCACACGAGTGACTGCCGCCTGAATGGCCTCGAGCGGCTTGGGCTCTGCGACCGGGGCGTCGGAGCTGATGGTCACGGGAACCTCGGCAGCGATGAACTCCCCGAGCGGGTTGAACCGCTCGCCCGGAGTGCCGATCGCCGCGGTGACGCCCTCACCCCAGTTGTAATAGTGCTGCGGCTGGTTCACCGGGTAGACACCGGCCAGGTTCATCCGGGCGATCTGCTCGGCCGTCGGGAGTCCGCAATGCTCGATGCGGTGACGCGCGTCGGCGTCGGGGTGAGCCTTCTGCGCTGCTTCGATGGCGTCGAGCACCATGTCGATGGCGGTCGGCGACTGTGCGTGCGTGGCGGTCTGCAGACCCACGGAGTGTGCCTTGGCAATGAGCTCCGAGTAGTCCGCCGGCTCATGGTAGAGCTGCCCGGTGCGGCACGGGTCGCCCACGTAGCCGTCGGGGAAGTATGCGGTCCAGCCTCCGAGAGTGCCGTCGGCGTAGAACTTGATGCCGCCGAACGCGAGCCGCGAATTGCCGAAGGCGCCATGCATTCCCGTGTCGATGACGTGATCGAGGAGATGGCTGAGCATGTACATGCTGACGCGCGTCTTGAGCTGATCCTGCTCGGCCAGACGCAGGTACATGTCGAATTCACGACGCGTCACCTGGCAGTCGCCGATGGTGGTGACGCCGCCGGCCAGGAACTTGTCCTGAGCGACCGACAGCTGGCGAAGGTGCTCTTCCGGCTCGTCCTCGAGATGGAAGTTGGGTCCGTGATGGCCGACCTTCACACCGTTGACACCGGTGAGGATGTTGCACGCGGCGTCGGACAGCTCGCCCGTCAACTCGCCGTCTGCGTCTCGGAAGAACTCGCCACCGGCCGGGTTCTCAGTGCTCGCATCGATGCCGTGCTTGTCGAAAGTGAAGGAGTTGACGACGCCGCCGTGACCGCTCGCGTTCATGAGGTAGACCTCGCGATCGGTGGCCACCTGATCGAGCTCTTCCTTGAGCGGATGACGCCCTTCGATCAGGTTGCGGTGCTCATAGCCGTATCCGCGAATCGGGACACCTGCAGGAGCTGTGAGTGCCGCTTCCTGAAGCAGGGCAATGATTCCGGGAATCGAGTGCGCCTTCTCCGGCCCGCAGTCCACCCAGCTGAGCATCTGTCCGTACATCAACGGGTGCGCGTGCGGATCGACGAATCCGGGGACGACGGTGGCGCCGTCGAGTTCGACCACCGCGGTCGTGCGAGTGCTCAGGCGTCGCGCCTCCGTGCGGCATTCCTCGAGTGTCCCCACCGCGGCAAAGCGGTTTCCGAACACCAGGAACGCTTCGGCTCCCGCCGTGCTGTCGTCAACGGTGTGGATCTTGGCGCCGGTGAAGATCGTGGCGGTGGCGTCGAGCGGCGAGGCTTCGTGCGTGTGCAACTTGCGCATGGTGGTCCTTCGTCGAGATGGTGGTGCAGGTCACTGCGTGTTGAGCGAAAACTACGCCCCGACCTGGAGCTATGCAATGCATCAAAGTTTCAGACCAGGTGGCCCACAACTTTTTTGTACAAGTTTCCGAGCATTTCTGCACTTATCCACATCATCTATGCCCACATGCGACTGTTCTAATAGGAAGCTCATACAGAAAAATCTCTGGAAAAGTTGGGGCATCCATGACGGTCGATCTCGATTCCAAGCTCATCGCTGCTCTTCAACGCAATGGGCGAGCGACGTACCGCGAACTGTCCGTGGCCGTCGATGCCCCACGCGCGGCAGTGTCCACCAGGGTGCAGGCACTACTCGACTCGGGAACGGTGTCCGTGGTTGCCGTCGCACACCCCGAACTTCTCGGCCTGAAGGCACTCGCACACGTGTCGATCGCCGTGTCCGGACCGATGACCCCGGTACTGGACGCGTTGATCGAATCCGAGGCTGCGGTCTACATCTCGGCAGTCAGCGGGCAGTACAACGTGATCGCGGAACTTCGGGTGTCCAGCCACGACGATCTGTACCGCGCTATCGCCGAACTCCGCTCACAGCGTGGCGTCAGATCCGTGAGCACGCTGGTCTACGTCGACGTCATCAAGGGAATCTTCATGCCCGAGACCGCTTTACAAGCCGACATCCGACTCGATTCGACTGACGTCACCTTGATCGAACTGCTCGAACGCAACGGGCGCATGCCATTTCTCGAGCTGGCCGAACACACCGGCCTGTCGCCGAGCGCTGTGCGCAATCGCGTCAATCACCTGATCGCGAGCACGGCACTGCGCGTCGGCGCTGTCGTCAAGCGGCGAGGTGGTGGCCGGACGCTGGCGATGGGCATCGGCGTCAATCTGGGCTCACGGGACGACAACGCGGTATCGGAGATCGAGTCCCTGCCCGGAATCGAATTCCTCGCGCGGACCCTCGGACGGTACGACGTGATCGCGACGGTCGCCGCCAACTCGTCCAACGACCTCCATGCCCTGTCCGAGCGAATCCGGGGCATCGACGGTGTCAGCGGCTTGGAATCGTGGGCGCATCTCGAGGTTTTCAAGGAGCACTACGCCCGCAGCCTGGACGTACGCGGATAATTCCCAAGTCATTGACCCACTCGTGAGAGCACGCTAACCTCGGACAAAGTCATTGACTCACTTACCCGAGGTGGCACACATGTCCGACTCCGGACGCAAGGTAGACATCGTCGCTGCGGCGATCGAGGACGCGATATCGACCGGCCGATGGCCCGTCGGATCGAAACTCCCGCCGGAGACCGCACTGGTCGAGGAATTGGGAGTCGCCCGAAACACCATGCGCGAAGCGGTACGGGCGCTTGCACACGCCGGAGTTCTGTCCGTTCGTCACGGTGGCGGCGTGTACGTCATGGCGGCGTCGCCGGTCGAAGGACTACTCGGGCGCAGGCTCGCCAGAGGTGACGTTCTCGACGTACTGAGCCTGCGACGCGGACTCGAGGTCGAAGCCGCGCGACTTGCAGCGCAGCGCCATACCCCCGAAGATCTCGCGCGGATACATGCAGCCTGGAATGCCCACCCCGGTCACGTCGGCGGCTTCACTGTCGAAGCCGGCATGGCCCTGCACCTTTCGATCGTCGAGGCGTCCCACAATTCCGCACTGATCGACGTCTACCGGGGAGTCCTTGCCGCCGTGACGGATTCGCTGTCCGCAGTCAGTGTCGGTCCAGGTTTCCACGTCGACGAGCACCGACCCTTGATCGCAGCCATCGAGGAACGCAACCCCGACGAAGCAGCGCACGCGGCGGGCGCAGCGCTCGATACGGTCATCGACGCAGTCGAAAGGAGCTTGGCGTGAATCAGGGAAACTGGAACGGTACGACGTATTCGCCTCTTGCCGAGCAACTCTCACCGGCATCGACGGAGGCACTGCGCACGATCGGGCATGTGAGCACGGTGTACGACGTCTGCGCCGGAACCGGGAACTTTGCGCTCCCGGCAGCTCAGTCAGGCATGACGGTCCACGCACTCGACCTCTCCGCCAGCCAGCTCGAGGTCGCACGCGAACGCTGGATTCCCCACCCCGGCACTACCCAACCTACCTTCACGATCGGCGATGCGCAGTCTTTACCCTGGCCGCATTCGAGTGCCGACGCCTGCGTCAGCATCTTCGGGATCATCTTCTGCCCCGACCCCTCGATTGCCCTCGCAGAGATGATGCGGGTGAGCCGGCCAGGCGGAAAGATCTGCGTCGCAACGTGGTCGGAGAACGGGTGGGCAGCAGCACTCCGCCGGGAGGCCGCCTCGGCATGGAATGGCATCACACCACTACCGACGACATGGTCGAGCTCGAGCGAATTCGAGAAGGCGGCAGCCGGATTGGAGTCGGTGAGCTCGGCCTCCCACCTGCTCGAGTGGGAACTACCAGCCGGATCAGATCCCGTCGAGGAACTGTGCGACCAGGCACCGGCGTTGAAGAACTTTCGCGAGGCCGTTCGAAGCACCGGGAATTGGGCTTCGATGTCAGCGCACCTCCGCTCGACGCTCGAGCCCTATCTCAGGTCGAGCGCGGCCGGCCCCGTCGCCACCAGCGAATACATCCTCCACGTTGGCACTGTCCCGAACTCTGACACCGCGCTCTTCCGAACGCGCGGGTAACCCTTTTGGCCGGATACGGTCTCTTCACCGTCCACCGACCCGAAGAGGCCCGCTCGATGTCCGAATCGAACTCCCTGCCCGAATTGAAGCAAGCATCGCAGCAAGCATCGAAACAAACGTTGTCCATGACCGTCCTCATGACGCCGGACATGTCCAATTTCTCGGGCAACGTTCACGGCGGAACGATTCTGAAGTTTCTCGACCAGGTCGCCTATGCGTGCGCGAGTCGATACGCCCAGACGTACGTCGTGACCCTGTCGGTGGATCGTGTGGTGTTCCGCGAACCGGTGCATGTCGGAGAACTCGTCACGTTCAGCGCTTCCGTCAATTACACCGGGCGCACCTCGATGGAAATCGGAATACGCGTCGAAACCGAAGACATTCTTCTCGGAAAATCTCGACACACCAATAGTTGCTACTTCACGATGGTCGCAATGGGCAGCGACGGAAAACCGGCCGAGGTACCCCAACTCCGGCCGACCGGAACAATCGCGAGGCAGCGATTCGAGGCCGGTCGTCGGCGTCGTGAACTGCGCAGAGAGAACGAGCTTCGTGAACAGTCCATCCGGGCTGCAGTTCGGGACTTAACGCCCGAACACGATGACTAAATCCAGTAAAATTTAAGTTATAACCTTATGCATTAAACTGATCGAGTGACTTCGAAGGCACGGGAAAACTATGACGTTGTGATTGTCGGCGCGAGCATCGCGGGATGCGCGGCCGCAATCATGTACGCCCAGCAAGGTCTGCGGATAGCGCTTCTCGACGCTCGCTCCGACATCCGGGCGCACAAAGTCCTGTGCACTCACCACCTACAACCCTGCGGTGCCCCGATCTTGCAACGACTCGGCGCCACGGAAAAACTGCTCGCCCTGGGAATGGTGGAAACCGTTCCGAAATTCTGGACCCCGTGGGGAATGATCACCCCTGATGCTGCAGAGAACTCACCGCCGCCTGGATTCAACGTCCGAAGGGAAACTCTCGACCCCCTCCTGCGCCAACTCGCGAACGACTACCAGAACGTCGACCTTCTTCTCGGACATCGTGTTTCCGGACTACTGACCAAGAACGGCACTACTGCAGGCGTCTACGGCACCGAACAGGGTTCGGCCTTCACTGTCGAAGCACGATTGACCGTCGGAGCAGACGGCAAGGATTCGACCGTCGCACGATCCGCGCGTTGCGACTCGGTGAGTGCGTCCAACGGGCGCTTCAGCTACTTCGCTCAACTCTCCGGACTCGAACGACCCGACGGAGAATCTTCATTGTCGTGGTTCATGGATCCCGACGTCGCCTATCTGCTCCCCAACGACGGCGGAATCAGCGTGCTGGTCGTCTTCCCTGCCCTCGACAAGCTCGGCCCGTTCACTGACGACCTGTCTACTGCTTTCCTCGCGTACGCCAACGCATTACCCGGCGCTCCGCCCGTTCGCCGAGAGCACATCGTCGGGAAGATCGTTGGTACCAAACACTTCTCCACAATCCTCACCGACCCGGTAGGTAACGGGTTCGCACTCATCGGCGACGCCGCGGCAACCAACGACCCGTTATGGGGCATCGGATGCTCGTGGGCACTGGAGACCGCTCAGATGCTGGTCGACGCGACCGCCCAAATGCTGACGGAGACGACGTCACACACACTCGACTCGCATCGGAACGTGAACGCTGCCTTGGCCGAATACCGCAGTGCCAGAGCGAGTATGACGAAACACATCGATTACATGAGCGGTTACGCCGGTGGGCGAAAGTTCACCGCGATCGAACGTCTGCTCATCTCCGCGGCCACACATGACCACGACGAAGCCCAAAGGTTCTACTTGTTCGGTTCCCGGTTGATACCCGCCGAGCAGTATCTCTCGACTCGCTCGGTCGCGCGGGCAGCACAAAAACATCTCAGACACCGTCTGCGTCGTAGATCTGTGGCCGGGACGTAATCTGCCAAGCGTTTTTTCGGCGCCGGCAACGGGGAACCCTCCGATCGCAACCGAGCCGGAGGAGCGACCATGCGTGCACACATCGCCATTCCGAGTGAATCGACTTGTCACAGGTACGTAGTCGCCGTCGCCAGCTCCACCTTCGCCGAATCGGTCATCTGGTGCGACGGCCCCGCGTTCGACGCAGTACTCGTTCTGGGCAGCGAGATTCCGCAGCACAGTGGCCACCGAGCCGTACTCGCCTGGAATCACTACTTCGGGTGGGCGCTCGGCGTGGAAACGACACCGGATACGTCGTTCGCCGTTGTCGAATGCCTCGGTATCGGGAGAATGCCGGACCCGGAACTGTGCGCCGACCGCGCTGTCGAGTTGATTGCCCAGGCGGGTAGTTAAGGAACTCGTCGCGCGGCGCGCAATCCAGCGGGCATAGGATCGAGCGCGAGTTTCGCACGCCCGACGAAAGAGAGCCCGACATGGACCCGGTGAACAGGCCTGCCGGTCAGCTGGCTCTCGAGAACGAACCGGACGGCAGGGCGACTTTGCGGGCGCGTCAGACGCCCCGCAGTGAGCGTCGCAAAATCGGGAAGGGCCTGCGCAAGCGAGTAGCACGATCGTCGCTTGGTGATTGGACGCCCCCGCCCAACCGACGCGATCCGGTCGATCAGGTCAACACGGCACACGAGGGAAGACTCGACTGGTTGGTTCCGATTCGTGTAGGACGCATGGTCGCTTCACCGTACGGTTTCCTGCGCGGTACCGCCGGCTTGATGGCAGAGGACATGGCGCAGCTCCCGTCCACCGGCATCACTCCCGTCATCTGCGGGGATGCGCACGTCGGAAACTTCGGGTTCTACGGGTCCCCGGAACGTGAACTTGTCATAGACCTCAACGATTTCGACGAAGCACATCCGGGCCCCTGGGAATGGGACCTGAGAAGGTTGGCTGCGAGCATCTGGGTGGCCGGGCGGCAGAACGGTCTCACCGAAGCTCAATGCGAAACAGCGACAACCTCGTGTGTGTCCGCATATCGCCTCCACTTGGCAAAGCTTTCCGAGCGTCCACTGTTCGATCGCTCCTTCGACCGGGTCGATCTCGACGGACTGACCGACCACGTCACTGATCCCGGGTTGCTGGCCGAGATCCGCCGCGCCGCGGAGCGGGCACGACGGCGTACGAGCGATCACGCGGTTCCTCGGTTCACTGTCGAGGATCACGGACGGCGCCAGTTGGTCGAAAACCCGCCGCTCACAACACGACTCACGCCGCAGGACACCGACTTCCTCCTGGAGGGTCTGGACGAGTATCTCGAAACCCTTGCACCACACTGGCGCCGAGTCGTCTCGGGATACAACGTCATCGACGTTGCGCACCGGGTTGTCGGAGTCGGAAGCGTCGCTCTGCGTGCATACGTCGCCTTGTGCGAAGGGAGCATCCCGGACGACGTCATCTTCTTGCAGCTCAAGCAGGCTCGCCGATCCGTCGTCGCCCCCTTCGTGCACGGCGACTCGGCCTGGCACGACCATCAAGGACGACGCGTCGCGGAATACCAGCAGGCTCTCCAGACAGTCAGCGATCCACTGCTCGGGTGGTGCACCGTGGACGACCGCCAGTACTACGTCCGTCAGTTCCGGAACATGAAAGGTTCTGTGGACCTGAACAATATCGATGCAGCAGCCTTGACCGACTATGTCGCGATCTGCGGTCGCCTACTGGCCAAAGGACACGCACGAACCAGTGGCGCGTCACTGATTTCCGGTTACCTGGGAACCTCGGACACGGTCGACACCGCCCTCACCCGGTTTGCTCGGCTCTACGCCGATCAAACCGAACGTGACCACGACGCTCTGTGCCGGGCGGTATCGGCCGGTACGATCGCCGCGGAGCCGGGAATCTGATCCCTCACGCCGCGACGATCCTGCCCTGCTCGAACTTCACTCCTCCCCAGATTCCGGTCTGGCCAGTGGCAGAGGCGAATTCGCGACACGATTCCGCAATCGGGCACCTGTTGCACACGTCGGTCGCGTAGTCGTATCCTTCGGACGGAAAGGGAAACCAGCGGTCCGGCTCGGGGTCTCCTCGACATTCCGCCTGCCACCAGGTTCGGTCGTCCGAGATCGGCAGAAGCTCAGCCAGATTCGAGATTTCGTCAGCGCACATCACTTACTCCTTTCGACCGTCACGTCCGACTCAATTCACGCCAGATCTTCTGCTGCACTTTCTCGATGCGTCGAGGCGCCTTCGGTTCCCACAGCAACCGCATGCCGGCCTCCGCCGGTGTGCGATCCGCTTTGCGCTGATTGCAGGAACTGCAGCACGCCACCAGATTCCCCCACGTGTTGGGCCCGTTGCGGCTTCGCGGCTGGACGTGGTCGATGGTCGTTGCTCTGGCGGCGCAGTACGCACATTGACGACCGTCCCGGTCGAAGATGCCGGCGAAGGTCGCTCGGCTGGAATCGGTGACCGTAACCCGGTGGGCGACATACACGTACTCGGCAAGCAGGATCGTCCGAGGCAGTGGTATCTCGACGTGCTTGGAGCGCACCGGAAGTATCGGGATCACGTCTTCGGTGGACTGCGCGGAACCGGTGGCGATCAGGACGATCGCACGATCGGCGCTCACTTCACCGAGGTACTCGTACGTTGCGTTGAGTACCCGGACGGACCGGTTCATCCAACTGTGAGAAGCGGCGGTAGATGCGCGGTTCGGGTTCCGCATGAGACGTCTCAGTTCATGTCGAGGAGTGGAACTCCTGGACGTGAAGACGGCTCAGGAGCAAATGCAAGAAACGGGGAACGGCATATATCCAGCGCCACTCTGTTCCCCGAATGCAGGAAGGGAAATGCCGCGGGGTGAGTGCCCGCGCAGGTGCAACGCTTGCTTCGAGTCGCGCATGCCTGTCCCTTCCACTTCTTGTTCTCTTCACCGACGATTGCCGGCGCCCATCATCACACGGAAGGCATCCTCATCGATATTGATTTATCAGGCCGGAATAGCCGTCCAGCAAAGGCCGCGGTTTGACGCCGGAACACGCGGCTTGATCGAATGAGCCATGACTTCGTCGTACATCGACCTACGCTCGGACACCGTCACCAAGCCTGATGCGGAGATGCGGAAGGCGATGGCTGACGCCGAGGTCGGTGACGACGTCCTCGATCACGACCCGACCATGGCGGCGCTCGAGGAAGAGGTCGCACATACTCTGGGCTTTCCGGCGGCCTTGTGGGTACCGAGCGGATCGATGGGCAACCTGATTGCGCTGATGCTGCACCTTCGCCGCGGCGATCAGTTCCTCGCACCGGAACACTCTCACGTCTTGGGGTCAGAGTTGGGCACCGCTGCTTGGCTCGCACAGGGAATGCCGATGGCGCTGCCGCACGACGGCGGACCCGGACGTCCCAGTCCCGAGACCGTCGTGAAGGCGGCGGGCTCCCCCGGCCCGTACTTCACGTTGAACACCACGCTGCTCTGTCTCGAGAACACCCACAATTTCGCCGGCGGCGCCGTCATGAATCCGACGGAGTGGACGAAACTGGTCGACGCGGCGAGATCACGCGGCTTGAAGATTCATCTCGACGGCGCCCGCCTCTGGAATGCCGCTGCTGCACTCGATGTTTCGCCCACCGAACTGACTTCCGGCGCCGATACCGTCCAGGTGTGCCTGAGCAAGGGACTCGGTGCGCCGGTCGGCTCGATTCTGGCCGCATCACCTGAATTGATCACCGAAGCCCGAAGGATCCGCAAGATGCTCGGCGGCGGCGTTCGTCAGGGCGGGGTGCTTGCCGCAGCCGGCATCGTCGCGCTTCGCTCACAAGCTCGCCTGTCCGACGATCACGACAATGCGCAACGCCTGGCATCGGGCCTTCGTGAACGCGGTTGGGCTGTCGACGAACCCGCAACCAACATCGTTCTCGCCGCCACAGCCGATCCGTCGGCCACCGTTGCTCAGCTCGCCGCTGTCGACGTCGGTGCAGTCACCGTCGCCGGGAAGGTTCGGTTCGTGACACATCGAGACGTGAGCACTGCCGACATCGACGAAGTTCTGTCCCGACTAGCCGCCTGAGCTACACCATCAGCGGTTGAACCTCCTGCGCGACAAGGCGAATGAACTCGCGGACGTCCGGCTCGTCAACGGTCGGTTGGAGTACCACGGTGGTTGCACCCGCGTCCACCCATCGCACTGCTGCGGCCGCAACGTCGGCCGCGGTCCCCACGGCAATCGCTTCCTCCGGCGACTCGCACCCTGACGCTGCGGCCTCGGCAAGGGCGCGCTCACGACCGCTGGAACCAAATGCACAGATGACGTAAACGACCACCTCGAGATCCTGCGCTCCGATATGAGCGATCGCCCGGCGAACGCCTTCCGGGGTCGTCCCACCCGAGAGCACGGTGCCCTGCGCCAACTCACCACTGAGCGCCAAAGTCTTTGGCCCCGTGGCACCGACGAGCAACTGCGGCACCTTCTCGGGCGGCCACGCCAGCTTGACGTCCGTGAGATTCACGTATCGACCGGATACCGTCACCGACTCACCGCGCAGTAATCGCTCGAGTGCTCCGAACTGCTCCCGGAGGAGGGTCAACGGCGATTCGACCTTGGCGCCGATCTGCCGCATCCAACTCTGAACGCCGTGACCGAAGCCAACCCGCAGTCGATCCGGATGAACTCTGGCCAGCGCCGAAATCTCCATCGCCGTGATCGCGGTGTTGCGCATCGGAGTCGGCAGCACACCGATCGCTACTCCCAGGCGCGTGGTTTCGGCCAATACAGTTGCAGCAGTGGCTATTCCTCCGCCGAAGAAGCAGTCCTCCCACAGCCAGACCTCATCGATACCGACTTCGTCGGCATACCCCGCATGCCGAACCAGATCTTCCGGGGATTGCTCCGGGCGCAGGACCACGGCAATCCGTGCGGCGCTCATGCCGTCACCAGAAACGCAGCGATCTCGTCAGCTGTTCGGCGACCCTGTTCGCGTCCCAGTTCGGCTGCCGGGCGCCTTGTCGCCGGCGAGAGAGAGTTGGTTCCGATCGCTTCCACGACGGCGTCGTCGGCGAAGATCGCCAGTACCCGTGACTGCGTCATCGCGTCGATTTCCTCTCGTAGGCTGCCGCCCAGCAGATTCGGGGCGGGATCGGCAGCAGGTGAAAGAACCACGACCACATCGCAGTCGGCAGCCAAATGAACATTCGAGCCACTTGCCATTCCGCTGTCCATGTACCGGTCGCCCTCGATCATGACTACCGGCCACACCCCTGGTACGGCGCAACTTGCTCCGACTGCGTCGATCAGTTCTACGCCGTCAGCACTGCCGAACACCCTCAACTCACCGGTTTGTGCGTTGATCGCCGGGATGCGCAACTCCCGCTCGGGCCACAACCGATTGGGCAGCCTTGCCTCGATGACCGCACGACGCACGGCGGGTTCGACGGTGTCGGCGGCCATCGCTGCCTCGCCGAGCGCACGAAGTTGTTCGGACCGATCCGCGGAGCCCGCGATCGCGTCGACGAACATCTGACCGAGGACCTCGACATCTACCTCCGGATCGATCTCACCGGTCGCAGCGGCCGTTTGTGCGTCGAAAAGCTCCTGAAGTGTCGCGCCGCCCGCAATCTGAGCAGTCACGGTGGAACCTGCAGAAGTGCCGATCAATACGTCCGCTGCCAGCAGCGCTGCGGCAGCGTCCGGCGATTTGTCCTGAACGCCCAACAGAAAACCGGTTTCCCAGGCGATTCCCGCAACGCCGCCACCGGCAAGTACCAACCCCAATTTCACGCCGTCCACCTCTCGTCGATCACGATCCGTGCCCGAACTCGACGTTAGACCTACTCTGAAGTGATGTTCATGCGCAGCGCAAAGACATTTGTTCCCGACGCACTCCGCGGGTTGATCGCATCCACCGACGACATCGCGTGGAACCCCGATCCCGGATACCTCACTCGTGCACAGCCCCTTCCACGCGGGCGAGTCGCGCTCGTCTCCGGCGGCGGCTCGGGTCACGAACCCATGCACGCCGGATTCATCGGCGAAGGAATGCTCACGGCCGTCTGTCCCGGGTTGATCTTCAGCTCACCCAACGCACTGCAGATCCATGAAGGATCCAAAGCTGCCGACGCCGGTGGCGGCGTCCTGCACATCGTGAAGAACTACACCGGCGACGTGATGAATTTCGGTATCGCACGGGAACTACTCCGCGAGGACAAGATCGACACGGACGTCGTCTTGGTCGACGACGACGTCGCGACCGAACGCGCAGACGGTAGCGGCCCAGGGCGACGCGGCACTGCGGCAACGATCGTGGTGGAGAAGGTCTGCGGCGCGTCGGCCGCCCGCGGTGACGACCTGGCCGAGGTGACCCGGATCGGACAACACGTCGCGCACTCGGCTCGCAGCATGGCCGTCGCTCTTCGCCCATGCACCTTGCCGGGGGCTGACGAGCCGTCGTTCGACCTACCGGACGGGCAGATGGAACTTGGTATCGGAATCCACGGCGAACGCGGCACAGAACGCGTGGACGCCCTGCCCGCACCGGAATTGGTGCGACGGCTGACGGATCCGATCATCGAGTCCCTGAGTCTCGCCGAAGGTGATCACGTCATTACGGTCGTCAACGGGCTGGGGGCCACCCACCCAATGGAGCTGCAACTACTGTTCGCCGAACTCGGAGATTATCTGGCCGACCAGGGAATTCACATCGAGCGGACGCTGATCGGAACGTTCGTCACTGCATTGAACATGGCCGGAGCATCCATCACCCTTGTTCGCACAAACAAAGAAATCCTCGAATTATGGGACGCACCAACAAAAGCGCCCGCCTGGCCGAATGCTATGGCACGTGAGTACAGCGGCATGGGCAAGCGTGAATCATTCGGTCCCACATTCACACCCGACACCTCACGCACTGCCGAAAGCAGCTTCGTCGGCGGCTGGATTGCGGACTGGGCCGCGAAGGTACTGGAGCAGGAACCTGCCCTGACCGATCTCGACCGACGAGCAGGAGACGGCGACTTCGGGACCAACATGGTGGCCGCACTGGATCAGCTCGACATCTCAGCGATCCGTGACACCTATTCCACTGCAACGATATTCGATGCAGTCTCCCAGGCGTACCTCGGTCACGCCGGCGGTACGTCCGGCGCGTTGTTCGGCATCTGGTTCCGGCATTTCTTCCGCGTCGCCGCAGAATCAGCGGACTCCGAACTCGACCTCGGTGCGATCGCGACTGCAGCACGGGCGGGGCTCGACAACATCACCTCGCTCGGCGGCGCACGCGTCGGCGACAAGACGATGGTCGACGCGATAGTTCCGGCGGTCGAGTCGTTGGAGCAATCCGTGAACTCGGGAGCCGATCGGGACGCCGCTCTGGCCAGCGCAGCGGCAGCGGCGGCGGCCGGCGCGGAGTCGACCGAAACCATGCTCGCGAACCGCGGACGTGCAAGTTATGTGGGCGAAGCCGCTCGCGGAGTGGTCGATCCGGGAGCGCTACTCATAGCGTGGTTCTTCGCTAGTGCAGTGGGTCACTAGCGAGCACTTCGGAGCTGTGACTAATCTGGCAGCCACAGCACATCGTTTGTGAGGGCCCGTGGGCAAAAGCACCGGTCTCACACACCACACAGGAGCAGCCCATGCTGAGCACCATGCAAGACGCCCCCCTCTCCATTGCTCAACTTCTCCGCCACGGTGCCTCCGTTCACGGCGCTTCCGAGGTTGTCACGTGGACCGAGTCCGGCCCGCGCCGTGTGTCATACGCAGACGTCGGCAAGCGCTGCGCACAGCTTGCGCACGCCCTGCGCGGACTCGGTGTCGAGGGTGACGAGCGAGTCGCCACGTTCATGTGGAACAACTCCGAGCACCTCGAGGCGTACCTGACGATCCCCTCGATGGGCGCTGTGCTCCACACGCTGAACATTCGTCTGTTCCCCGAGCAGTTGATCCACGTCGCCAATCACGCCGAGGACCGCGTGATCATCGTCGATCCGTCCCTGATTCCGCTTCTCTCTCCGCAGCTTCCGTCGCTGACAACCGTCAAGCACATCATCGTCACCGGCTCCTCCACTGCGGGACTCGAAGCTCCCGAGGGCGTGCAGGTTCACACATACGAGGGCTTGATCGCCGATCAGCCAACCGAGTTCGACTGGCCCGAGGTCGACGAACTCAGCGCTGCCGCAATGTGTTACACGTCCGGCACCACGGGCGACCCCAAGGGCGTCGTCTACTCCCACCGTTCGATCTACCTGCACTCCATGCAGGTCTGCATGAGCGACGGCCCCAACCTCGCGCAGGGAGATCGTGCACTCGCCGTAGTGCCTCAGTTCCACGCCATGTCGTGGGGACTTCCCTACGCCGCGTTCATGATCGGCGCCTCGCTGATCATGCCCGATCGCTTCCTCCAGCCTGCTCCGTTGGCTGCGATCATCGCCAGCGAGAAGCCGACGTTCGCCGCGGCCGTACCCACCATCTGGCAGGGCCTGCACCTCTACCTCGAGCAGAACCCACAGGACATCTCCTCGATGCGTGAGGTTCTGATCGGCGGCTCCGCGGTACCGCCCGCCCTCATGCACGCATTCGAAGCCGACCACAACGTCTCCGTCCTGCACGCCTGGGGCATGACCGAAACCTCCCCACTCGGATCCGTTGCCCGCCCGCCGGCCGGTGTCACCGGCGACGCGATGTGGAAGTACCGCTACTCTCAGGGCCGCTTCCCGGCATCCGTCGAGGCACGTCTCATCGACGATGACGGCAAAGTTGTTGCACACGACGGCGTTTCCGTCGGCGAGCTCGAAGTGCGCGGCCCCTGGATCACCGGGTCGTACTACGGCGTCGATGCGGAAGACAAGTTCAACGACGGCTGGCTCAAGACCGGCGACGTCGGATCCATCACGGCCGACGGCTTCCTGAGCCTGTCAGACCGCTCCAAGGACATCATCAAGTCCGGCGGCGAATGGATCTCATCGGTCGACCTCGAGAACGCCGTCATGGGCCACCCTGACGTCACCGAAGCTGCCGTCATCGGCGTGCCGGACGAGAAGTGGGACGAGCGCCCGTTGGTCGCGGTTGTTCTGCGCGCCGGATCCGAGACCACGATGTCCGAACTCCAGCAATATCTTTCGGACAAGGTCGCCAAGTGGCAGCTCCCCGAGAACTGGGCTGTGGTTCAGGAAGTTCCGAAGACGAGCGTCGGCAAGTTCGACAAGAAGCGCCTGAGGGCCGACTACCACGAAGGCGGACTCGAAGTCACTCGCCTCTGATACGGAGTGAATGCTGAAGCATGAATACTGAAGGTGGGCAACAGGTTTTCACTCTGTTGCCCACCTTCGTTTAACGAGCAATGCACTTTACGGACGATAACCGACCGTGTGAAAAGCGATGTCGACGTACTTCTGCGCCAATTGCGTCGGCGACATCGGCCCGCCGGTCTGGAACCAACGCGGCAGTGACTGCGCCATACCGAGTATGGCCCGGACGGTCTCTTCGGTGTCGGTGACCGCGAAATCTCCCGATGCCACACCGTCGTCGACGATCCTGCGCATGAGCAACTCGAGCCGCTTACGACTGGCGGCGTATCGACTTCGGCTTTCCGGTGAGACATGCCGAATCTCGGTGTCCAACGCAGCATGCCGCGACCGGTGGGTCATGTAGAGAACAATCGCCTCCACCACCAAGGCGAAGCGTCGTACCGGATCTTCGCCGGCTTCCACCTCTGCCGCTTCGGTTCTGGTATTCAGCTCACTCATCGAGATCTCGAACAGAGCGACGAGGACTGCCTCTTTGTTCGCGTGGTGATAGTAGAGCGCGGGAACGGTTACCCCGACACGGTTGGCAATCTGCCGCACCGTCGTGCCGTGGTAACCGTTCTCGTCGAACAGCTCGAGCGAAGCCATCAGGATGTCGGTCATCACCAGCGGCGGGAAAGTCCTCCAGTCCACTGCCACCGAATTCACCGGCTCCACCTCGCGAGTCATGAATAGCCGAAATTACCGCGGTGCCATACGGATTGCACCGTCGAGGCGGATCGTCTCACCGTTGAGCATAGGGTTGGAGACGATATGCGCAGCAAGCGCGCCGTACTCGCTGGGATCGCCCAGGCGAGAGGGGTGAGGCACCTGCTGACCCAGCGACGCCTGAGCGGCTTCAGGCAGTCCGGCCAGCAACGGGGTCTTGAACAGGCCGGGAGCGATGGTGTTGACGCGGATCAGCAGCGACGCGAGGTCACGGGCGATGGGGAGCGTCATACCGACGACGCCACCCTTCGACGCGGAGTACGCAGCCTGCCCGATCTGACCGTCATAGGCTGCGACGGAGGCGGTGTTGATGATGACGCCGCGTTCACCGTCGATGGGTTCGGTCTTCGAAATACGTTCCGCAGCAAGACGAAGAACGTTGAAGGTGCCGATCAGGTTGACGTCGATGACCTTCTTGAATGCGTCGAGCGGGAAAGCACCCTTCTTGCTGACCGTCTTGACTGCGTTGCCGATTCCGGCGCAGTTGACTGCCACGCGCAGGGGTCCGAGGGACTCGGCCACGTCGAGTGCCGCGGTGACCGCAGCCTCGTCGGTGACGTCTGCAGCCGCGAAGCGGACCCGGTCGCCAAGTTCCTTGGCGATGGCTTCACCGTTGGACGACGGAAGGTCGATGATGACGACGCTGGCACCGTCGGCAAGAAGGGCTTTGGTCGTAGCTAGGCCGAGGCCGGATGCTCCACCGGTGACGACGGCGACGCTGTCGTTGACGATCATGAGAGTTCCTTTCGAAAGGTTATGTGTTTCAGATGCGTTCGATGATGGTGGCGTTGGCCATGCCGGCGCCCTCGCACATGGTCTGCAATCCGTAGCGTCCGCCGGTGGCCTCGAGGTGGTTGACCATCGTGGTCAACAGTCGAGTACCCGAGGACCCCAGGGCATGGCCGAGTGCAATCGCGCCGCCCCACGGGTTGAGCTTTGCCGGATCGGCGCCGAACTCGTGAGCCCAGGCGAGTGGAACGGGAGCGAAGGCTTCGTTGACCTCGTAGGTGTCGATGTCGTCGATGCTCAAACCCGCGCGAGCGAGCACCTTGTGGGTGGCTGGGATGGGTGCGGTGAGCATGAAGATCGGGTCGTCGCCCGCAACGGAGAAGGAATGGAAACGAGCTCGCGGGGTCAGCCCCAGCTTCGACGCCATTTCTTCGCTCATGATCAGTGCTGCGGACGCGCCATCGGTGAGCGGCGACGAGTTACCGGGAGTGATCGACCACTGCGCTTCGGGGAAGCGCTGCGCGTACTTCTCCGAGTAGAACGACGGCTTCAAGCCGGCGAGTCCCTCGGCGGTAGTAGACGCGCGAACCGTCTCATCGACGGTATGCGAGACGGTCTCACCGGCGGCGTTGGTCACCGAGATCGGCAGAATCTCCTTGTCGAAGAGCCCCTGCGCCGCAGCCTCTGCTGCCCGCTGGTGGGACTGCGCAGCGAATGCGTCGAGAGCCTCGCGGTCAAGCTTCCACTTCGCGGTGATCAACTCCGCGGAGATGCCCTGATTGACCAGGCCTTCGGGGTAGCGAGCCGCGATGCCCGGACCGGAAGCATCCTTCCCCATCGTCGCGGTACCCATCGGGACACGACTCATGGATTCGACGCCTGCCGCGATAACGATGTCGTAGGCCCCGGCGATCACGCCTTGAGCCGCAAAGTGCGCAGCTTGCTGACTTGATCCGCACTGGCGATCGATCGTGGTGGCGGGTACCGACTCGGGGAACCCTGCCGACAGGACCGCGCTGCGGGTGATGTTGAGCGCCTGCTCACCGGCCTGGCCGACGCAACCGCCGATCACGTCGTCCACCAGGGCGGGGTCGAGGCCGTTTCGATCGACGATGGAACGTAGAACGTGCGCCATCAGTTCGACAGGGTGCGTCCCGGACAGTGCTCCGCCCGGCTTTCCCTTGCCAGACGCGATCCGGACTACATCGACGATCACTGCCTTGGTCATCTTCGTTCCCTTCGAGGACGTGCATTGCTGGGGCGGTCCGGCACCCGAGTTCGTGGCACCGGATGCCGAACCGAGATCGTGAGAGCACCCTGACTTAGCGCTCGCTAAACAATTACCACCGAGTCGGACCGTCCGTCAAGAGAGGGCTACCGAACTCGAAGCCGATGTGGGCAGATGAAAAGTTGGGCGATCAGGAACCCCTGACCCACGCCCTTCATTAGTACTTTCGAATGATAGGTTTTCAATCTTCGCCCGAAATGTCCGGAATCGGATAACCTTCCGCCACAAGCAATCCAAGCCACAGGGGATTCGGGGCGTGGCACCAATCGATGACAAACCGCAGGGGGACTGACCCGGAGGTAGAGCGTGGACCTGCGATACGTTGCATTCACACGTGCCGACTCGCATTTCTACGACCGAATCAGAACGGCCACTCGACCTGACGCACCGACTGACCAGCACTTTAAGCCTGCAAAGTCGGTGGACTGGTCACTCTGGCGACGCGGTCCCCAAAGCGGACCGTGGAACTACTTCCAACCGCCTGACAGCGTGCTGCCAGAACAGGGATGGAAGATTCACTGCTCCGCTACCCAAGCCAACGCGCAGGAGCTGCTCGATACCGTCTCCGAGTATTGCGGCCACAATCTGGTGCCTTTCAAATTTCTTCGGACGGCAGCAGACCTCATGTTCTCCAACAGCAAGCAGGCCAATCGAACATCCAGCGGAAAATTCATCACGATCTATCCGGCGGATAGCGTTGCCACACAACGTGTCATCACCGAACTGGACGAGCTTGTCACGGCTGCCGACGGGCCATACATCCTCAGCGATGTGCGATGGAACCGGGGACCACTCTACTTACGGTACGGCGCGTACCTGCCCATGCACACCAACGATTCATTCGGCGATCGCGTCCCGGCAATACGGCGCCCTGACGGATCGCTCGAACCCGATCTGCGCGGCACTTCCTTCAGAACTCCAGACTGGGTACAAATCCCGGACTTCGTTCGCGCGCAGCAAGACAAGCTGAAATCACGCGACGCCTTCCCCTATTCGATCACTGAAGCCCTGCACTTCAGCAACAGCGGGGGGATCTACTCCGCGCTGGACGACGCCGGCATCAATCTGGTCATCAAAGAGGGTCGACCCTTCACCGCCCCGGACGCCAACGGCCGGTACGCAATCGACCGCATCCGCAACGAGTACGACACGCTGACTCACCTTGCCGACAACCCGTACTCACCTTCCGCGCTCAACTTGTTCGAGCGCGAAGGACACCACTTTCTTGTCACCGAGCGCGCTCCCGGCGCTCCCCTGAATCAGGAGATTGCGGTCCGCTATCCGCTGATACGTGCGGATCAGACACTCAGCTCCCGAACGGAATACAGAACCTGGGCGCTCGGTATTGCACAACAGCTGACTACCGCAGTCGAGAGCTTCCACCACGCCGGAATCGTTCATGCCGATCTTCACCCCGGCAACGTGATGTGCTCACCGTCGGGTATTCGGATCATCGATTTCGAGATGGCCCACAGCATCGACGAGCAACCGCCCCGGTCCACCGGGGCTCCCGGGTACACCGCACCGCAACAGTTGACAGGAATCGAGGCAGATCGATACTCCTTGGGATGCATCGAGCTGGGACTCTTTGTCCCACTTACTACATTGCTCCCCCTCGATCGCAACAAGATTCCCGAACTCATCGACTACGCGGTGTCTCGATTCGATCTTCCTCGTGCCTTCTGCGCCTCGCTCTATTCGATGCTCGACGCACAGCCGCCGGAACCGGCGGATCACCCGCATCGTTGGGACACGTCGTCGAGGAAAACCTTGCAACGTATGGACGCTCGATTGCGCTGCGGCATCCTCACCACACTTGATCTCTCCCGCGCTGATCGACTCTTTCCCGGTGACATCGCCCAGTTCGAAGTGAACGGTTACGGCATTGCTCACGGCTCGTGCGGAAACCTACTCGCCGATGATCTTCCCACCGACACCTTGGAGACAGTTCTGGAATGGACTGAACATCAAGTTGATTCGGATACGCAACCACGGTTCGGTTTCTTCGACGGGCTCGCAGGTGCGGTGCATACCTTTCGGCAACTAGGACGACACTCGACTGCCGACAGGTGGGCCGAGACTTTGCGTCGAGCCCCACTCGACGCGCTCGACTCCAGCCTCTTCGGCGGCCTTTCCGGAATCGGGTGCCTTCTACTCGAGGAATCGGAGTCATGTCCGGCGGCATCGTCAACTCTCGCTCTCGTCACCGAAACTCTGCGGGATCGCCTTTCGGCTGCTCGCGCACACGTCCGCTTCACCGGCGGAACATCCTGGGCGACAACGGGTTGTGGAGGCTTGATGAGAGGGCCGAGCGGGCAAGCACTGTTCTGGACTCGCCACTACGAACGGACCGGCGATCCTCGATCGCTGGAACACGCGCGACAGCTTGTCGACATCGACCTGTCCGTGATGCAGATGTGCCCTGACGGTTCGATGCAGCTGAGAGAGGAGCGCCGGACAATGCCGTACCTCGGATCGGGATCCGTCGGCGTGGGCCTGGTACTTCTTCAACTTGTTCGACATGTCGACGAGCCGCACTACGCGTCTGCGCTACTTGCCATAGCCCGCGCTGCCGCCGTCGAATTCACTGCCCAAGCCGGACTACTCAACGGGCGAGCCGGGCTGATTCTCTTTCTCGGCGAACTCTCCAAGAGTCCATATGCCGGCGCCGATTGTGAGCAGACGCTTGCCCAGCAGTTCCAGCTTCTGGGCTTACACAGCCTCAATCACGCAGGAGGACTGCACTTTCCAGGTGAACAGAACCTGAGACTCTCGACAGACTGGGCAACCGGATCTGCAGGAATACTGGCGTCGCTCCGACATACCGGATCGGCAACTGCCCGACAGTCGTTTCCACTGATGTGCGCGTCGAACTGCCACATCGCCTAATTGTTCGGAAGTTATCACCCACGGCAGATTGGAGCACAGAAGTACCAGGCGAAAAACCTGGAATTAAATCAACACCGCAAGCAAACTCGATCGATCAAATCCATCGGCAAGAACGCCGATCAACAAAGGAAATGACAATGGACGCTATTCTCTCCCTTCAAGATCTGTCAGTCGCCGCCGGCAACGTCGGAGACGCAGGCCAACTCGAGCAGAACGCGGCAATCAGTTCGCTCAGTTTCTTCTGCCTCTGACCTCAGGCCGATACCTCGGGCAAAGCTCCGGGGTATCGGCTTTCGGAATCCGTGCGGATAACCAGAAGAACAGTATTGTTTCATCATGAGACGCATCCACGCTTCACCGAGCTGCATTCGCCGATGACTTGAGCGACCTGGCGGCAATGCCGAGGGCAGATCGGATGGTCATCGGCGGTGATATTCCTTCTGATCCTGACAACGGCGATTTCAGGTTGGTTCGTTCAGCGTTCGGGCGAGGGTTGGAACTTCGGGGCCGTCTGCTCGCGCTGGTACGACGGAGGTGGCAGTTGCCGCACCGACACCGCCTTGACCTTCACGACGCTTTTCGTACTCCTACTTCCCTTCGCCTCCGGAATGCTGGTCTGGTGGTTTGAGGATCAATACGTGTCAACGACGAGATGAGGGAATCGGTACCATCCGCCCCCGATGTCTTCCAACTGGAGCTGATTGAAGGTCTTGTCGGACACGCCATCGGGTGCGTACACCCAGCCTGGATTGTCCAAGATGTCCAATCCATCTCGTGCGTCATAGAAATAGACGTGGCCTTCACTGCTGACGTTGGCATAGGAGATATCGAATCTGCCGATTCGTAGATCACGATGATACCCATCGGAATAGGGATCGTCAGGTTCTTGAAGTAGTTGCTGTGCAACGGTTTCGAAGTCTGCCCGATACTGATCGAAATGTGGCTACCCCGCGGCCGCGATCCCGAGCGCGATCACCACGAGAACCGGAACAGCGACAACCGACCACAACCATCGGCGTCGCTGCCACCAGCACACTCCGAGCAGCACGATTGCAACAGTCGCGGTGAGGACCCAGAGAACGATCGCACCGGCGATCGAGAGTGCACTATCCCCAGGTTCGGGCCAGGTGAGATGGCATTTCGCTGCGACATACATCGCCGACGCCGACGCTGCGATAAGTGCGTTTACCAAACCAACCCAACGAAGAGCACCGGACCTTCTCGTTGCCTGCGAGTTCGACACTGCCTGATCCATTCGATGAGAATAGCGAGCTGTTTGTCGCGGACTAGCAGTAACCACTTCCCCGATCTCACGATCGATTGTTTCTCGGCACGGAGAAAGTGTCCACGGTGCTATCTTTGCTGACTATGGGAGGCAGGGCTGCGAGGATGGTCGATTTGAACTACCGATGTCAGGAGAGTTCGGCGACTCCCAAAGTCGACAGGTCAATTTTGAGCACGGCCGGATTCGGTGGATCGCAGCAACCAATACCATCGTCACCTCATGATGACGTGACTGTTGCGGGCGAGTCGTGAAGATTCGATTATTACGAGCAAGCCAAGCGTCTTTAGCAATATCGCTGATCGCACTAACCTTGGTCTATTTGTTGGACGCATTTTCTTTGCGCCTCCAACATCAGCCCAGCTGGTGCATTGATCACTATGGAATCCCATCACGATTCAATAATCTCCTTCCCGACCGGGCGGAGAGGGTAGCGGCAGGAATTACAGACTTCTGGGGATGGTTCCCTCCAGGCATAAGCTGTACATTCACTGATGCAGTGACCAAAGAAAGCGAAACGGTGGCACCGGCCGCGGACAGGTCGTACATCGTCGTCGTTCTTGTGGCGCTGATCATGATCTCGGCTGTCGGCGTATTGTTCGGCCGCCGGAAGCGCTGAAGATTGGTTCTGGCTCGGGACTGCAGATGCGCACTCGACACCAGACCGATGAGTAACAAATCGGTGTCCGTCGTATCCGGCGCTTCCACTACTCGTCGATCTTCGCGAATCCGCCGGCCGTGTTCGAGGGTATTTCTTGCGGTCCTGGTGGTCTTCGTTCCCATCACGCTGGCGATGACACTCCTGGGCCTGGTGCTCGGCTGGACCCATACGCTTGCCGGGGACAGACAACTGCCTTCGAGAACAGGGAATCGATCACTATGCCGTGGTCTATCACCCGCAGAGCCGGTACTGGCATTTTCAGTTCATCGAGACCGCCGTGATGCTGTTGCGCTCCGGGTTGATGGTGGCGCTCGCACTCGTCGGCGCACGTGGACTACGTCGGCGACCCGCCTATAACCGAATGTCCGAAATGTCGAAATCGATTTAATAGCAGCAATTTTCGATCCACATTCTCTTGTGTTCGAAACTTTGTTCGATTAAACTTTCGGCATGGACAGTCGGGATGCGTGGCAGCTGGATGGCGAGGGCCTCAAGTGTGAGGTTCTGGATCTGGTGCGTGTCCGGCACGAGTTGCAGTCGCGGTTGGTGTTGCTGATCGTGGAGATGTTTTCCCGGGAGGTTCTCGGTGGGAAGGGTTTTCGGGCGATCGCGCAGTGGTTGCACGGTTCGACGAATCTGGAGATTGGCGAGTGCAGTCTGCTGGTCGGTTTGGCGCGGTTGTTGATGCTCGAACCTGTTGTGGCGGATGCGTTTCATCGTGGTGACGTGGATGCGTTGAAGGCGCGTCAGGTGGCGTCGTTTTGTCAGCATCCGCCCAAGAACATGACCCTGGCGGATGTGGACAAGGCTCGCGGGATTCTGCTTGGCCTGGCGTCGAAGAACATCGCGGACTGTGATGCGGTGCGGGCGGCGATCCGCCGAATCGAGAAGCAGTACGGCAAGCGTGAGGACGGTGTTCCGGTCGGCGAGGATTCGGAGCGCAACGAGTTCTACGCCTCGAAAGGCTTGTACGGGCGGGTCACGGTGAAGGGTGATCTGGATGCGGTCAACGGGGCCCGTCTGATCACGTTGTTGTCGAGTCTGTCGGCTCCGACGCCGGAGAAGGACGGTGTCAAGGACACGCGTACTCCGGCGCTACGGCGTGCGGACGGGTTTTGCGAGTTGCTGCGCCGGTATGAGCGGGCGGGGTTGGGTCCGATCGAAGGCGGCGTGAAACCACACATCACGGTGACTGCGTCGGCGAAAGACATGACCGACCTCAAAGCATTGAAAGACCTCCTGCCGTCCACCGAAGAACTCGGATTTGCGTGGGCCGATTGGGTGGGCCCGATCAGTATCGATACCGCGCGGATGCTGGCGTGCGACTGCACGATCACGCGGATTTTGTTGGATGAGAACGGGGTTCCGCTCGACTGCGGTAAGGAAGCGAGAACAGCAACGGTGCCGCAGCGGCGGGCGTTGGCGGTTCGGGATGGTGGGTGTGCGTTCCCAGGGTGCGGGACTCCGTCGGGGTGGTGCGATGCTCATCATATTGTTCACTGGAATGATGGTGGCCCAACAGATCTCGACAATCTGATCTTGTTGTGCGGTCATCACCACCGGACGATGCACCACACCGAATGGCGGGTGGAGATCGGTCCGGATCGGAAGTCGGTGTTCTATCCGCCGATGTCGATCGATCCGTATCAACAGCCGATCGGCGGGAACAGCCCACCCACAGCAGCCTGAACCGCGACAATCGAATACATCAGCACCGGGGACGAACCATGCCCCGGTGCTGGTGCACGTTTCTGGTCAGATCCCAACCCCTCAGATCCCTGCCCCACAAATCCCAGCCCCTCAGATCCCGGCCCTTCGCACGAGAGCGTCAGTGACAGAAGGGGATACAACGTCAATCGCTCGTAACAGCCCCGCGTACCGCGGATACAGCTCGACGGGACGCGTATTGATCGCCCTCAAGATCCACGATGCAGCTTGATCGGCCGTCAGCGCCGGCTGGCTCACGTAATCCGCCGTCGGCGCGATCATCGGTGTTCGTATGAGTGGGAATTGCACTGTGGTGACATCGACACCGGTGCCGTGACATTCCGCGCCGAGGCTTCGGCCGAAGGCACTGAGAGCAGACTTCGACGCGTGGTAGGCACTGAACCTCGGCATCACGCCGGCAGTGACTCCCCAAGTTCCGACGTTGATGATGTGTCCGGACTTCGCCTCGAGCATCGCGGGCAGCAGACGCAACGTCAGTCGTGTAGGTCCGAAGTAGTCGAGTGCCATAGTGCGCTCGTAGTCGTGGAATCGGTCGACCGAATCCAACGCGGTACGCCGGATCGAGCGACCCGCATTGTTGACGAGGATGTCGACCGACCCGAATCGATCCGCGATCGTCTCCGCGAGTTCGTCGACGGCTTCACCGCGGGAGAGGTCCGCAGGCACGATGTGCGCCCACCCTCCCCTGCGGTGGATTTCGTCCCGTACGTGTTCGAGGTTTTCCTCACCGCGAGCGACCAGGATCATCTCGGCTCCCCGACGAGCCAAGAGATGAGCTGTCGCCTCGCCGATCCCCGAGGAAGCTCCTGTCAGAACGATCGTCTTGTCGGAGAGCGTGACACCGCGTGACGGAACAAGAGAGCGCAGACGCGTCGGCGGACTCAAGGCAATATTGCTGAGCAGCGTTCTGATCACATCGGCCTCGGTTCGATCTTCGCGTGCGTTTCGGTGCGAACCCATCCCTGAACAGCCAACTTCGAGCGCACCGCGGAAATTACTCAAAAGTAAGTTATGGCGCCGTTTCGACCGTGTCAAGAATTCGTCGAGATCCAGGAGTATCTGCCACTAGCTTTTCCTGATACCTCGGGTTACATTAAACCCAGACCGAGTGCCAGCGATCACACAACCGGCCCTCGATTCCACCGAACACCGCGAGAAATACCAGCGGTGACCGAAACGAAGAGGAGACGCCATGACGCTCACATCGCCGCTCGACAAGCGCGGAGAAGCATCCGACGACTCGTACAACGAGACGCTTCGACTCCTGTCCGAGGGCTCGGTGCACAAGCACTTCGACCCGTACCTCGACATCGACTGGGACTCCCCCGAGTTTGCCGTCGTCCCGAACGATCGCCGCTGGATCCTCCCGGCCGAGACAGACCCGCTGGGTGCTCACCCCTGGTACCAGTCGCAGTCCGAGGCCAGGCAGATCGAAATCGGCATGTGGCGCCAGGCCAATGTCGCGAAGGTCGGTCTCCAGTTCGAGAACATTCTGATCCGCGGCATGATGCAGTACGTCTTCTCGCTGCCCAACGATTCGGCCGAGGCGCGCTACTGCACGCACGAGTCGGTCGAAGAGTGCAACCACACGATGATGTTCCAGGAGATGGTCAACCGCATCGGTGCCGACGCTCCCGGCATGAGCCGTCCGATGAAGATGCTTGCACCCTTCATCCCCCTCGCTGCGGGTCCGTTCCCCGAACTGTTCTTCGTCGGTGTCCTCGCCGGTGAAGAGCCGATCGACCACATTCAGAAGAGCATCCTGCGCGCCGGCGGCCAGATCCACCCGATCATGCAGTCGGTCATGGCCATCCACGTAGCCGAGGAAGCGCGTCACATCTCGTTCGCGCACAAGCTTCTGAGCCGTCGCATCCCGCTGATGTCACGCCCGAACCGGTTCGTCCTCTCGCTGCTGTTCCCGATCGTCATGCGCATTCTCTGTGACGCCATCGTCATCCCGCCGAAGTCCTTCTGGAAGCAGTTCGACATCCCGAAGTCCGTGAAGAAGGACCTGTTCTGGGATCTGCCCGAGTCACGCCAGACCCTGCGCAACTACTTCGGTGACGTCCGCATGCTGGCCACCGACACCGGCCTGATGAACCGTGCCTCGCGCCTGGTGTGGAAGGCCTGCAAGATGGACGGCCGCGCATCACGTTTCCGTAGCGAACCTCACCGCAGCTCGCACAACGCCGCCGCGTAGCTCCCGGACAGTCGAGATCGGACTCATAGCGCCATGCCACACGTAGTCACGCAGTCCTGTTGCAGCGACGCCTCGTGCGTCTACGCCTGCCCGGTCAACTGCATCCATCCGACGCCGGACGAGCCGGACTTCCTCACCGCCGAGATGCTGCACATCGATCCGCAGGCCTGCGTCGACTGCGGCGCATGCGTCTCGGCCTGCCCGGTCGACGCCATCGTCCCCGAGTCGAAGCTGACCGACCCGCAGCGAGTCTTCCTGTCCATCAATGCGGACTTCTACAAGGAAGAGCGGCCCAGGCCGCTTCTCGCCAAGGTCATTCCGGCAGCCCACGTCGACAAGGGCCGACCGCCGTTGCGCGTTGCGATCGTCGGTTCCGGACCGTCGGCGATGTACGCCGCGGACGAGTTACTGACTCAGCCTGACGTGCAGGTCAACGTCTTCGATCGCCTTCCTGTGCCTTACGGCCTGGTTCGCGCCGGCGTTGCTCCGGACCATCAGAAGACCAAGCAGGTCACTCGCTTGTTCGACAAGATCGCCGCACAAAAGGGTTTCGAGTTCTACCTCAACGTCGAGATCGGCAAGCACATCTCGCACAGCGAACTGCTCGAAAATCACCATGCGGTGCTCTACGCAGTCGGCGCTTCGTCCGACCGTGGTCTCGGCATTCCGGGTGCTGATCTGCCTGGCACGGCATCGGCCACCGACTTCGTGGCCTGGTACAACGGCCACCCCGATCACGCCGACGACGTCTTCGATCTCTCGCATCGCCGCGCGGTCATCATCGGAAACGGAAACGTCGCGCTCGACGTCGCTCGCATTCTGACGGCCGATCCCGAGAAGTTGGCGGGCACTGACATCTCCGCTCACGCACTCGCCGCTCTGCGGAAGAGTCGCGTCGAAGAAGTTGTCATCGTGGGTCGACGCGGAATCGCGCAGTCCGCGTTCACAGTCCCCGAGTTCACCGGCCTGATGGCACTGCCGGACATCGAACTCTCTGTCGGATCCGACGACGTGGTTCTCGACTCGGCCACCGAAGAACTGGCAAAACGCGGCGAGCTTCCGCATGCCGTCGAGCAGAAGTTGCGTCTACTCGAAGCCCTGAAGAACCGCGATCACGTCGACGTCGGCAACAAGCGCATCACGTTGCGCTACCTGCTCACGCCGACGTCGATCACCGGCGACGATCAGGTCAGTGGAATCGAGTTCGCTCGCAACGCCCTGGTCGACGCCAACGGAACCGTGCAGATCGAGGCGACGGGCGATACCGAGACCATCGATGCCGGCTTGGTCCTCACCTCGATCGGCTACCGCGGAGTGCCCATCACCGGCGTCCCGTTCGACGAGCGTGCTTCGGTCATTCCGAATGAGAACGGCCGCGTCCTCGAAGCTCCGAACGGCGATCCCGCAACCGGCGTCTACGCGACCGGTTGGATCAAGCGCGGACCGAGTGGGTTCATCGGCACCAACAAGTCCTGCGCGCAGGAAACGATCAGGATGCTCGTCGACGACTTCAACGACGGACGCCTGACCAACCCGGTCGCCGACGACTCCGCAGTCGATCGTCTGGTCCGGGCGCGACAGTCCGACGTAGTCGACCGCGAGGGCTGGCACGCCATCGACAAGGCGGAACTGGAACGCGGCGCTGCGCACGACCGTGTCCGCGAAAAGGTTCTGGATCAGGTCGAGATCACCTCCATCCTCGACGCTGCGGCCCGGGTGAAACCGGCGCGTCGATTCGGTCGACCCGTTCGCGCTCGCTGATCCGCTACAGGTAAACAGCTACTTTCACGCACACGGCCCCGCCTGCAGACTCGTCTGCCCGGCGGGGCCGTCTGCGTTCCGGCAGCGTCCCACTCAGCGAAAATTTTTGCCCGTCAGCGGCCAAAATCGTGTAATACTGCAACCTGTTCCAGTAAGCGGCACAGCGGGCCCACGATCCCCCGGATCAGGCTCGCCAACCAGATGAGGATTGCATGAGCGAGACTGCAACGCCGGCGCCGAACGGGAGTGTGACACCTGCAGTAGAGGGTTGGTTCACCACCGGCGACGAACCTGCTCTGATCGGCACGAAGTGCCAATCCTGCGGCACCATTTCCTTCCCTCGTGAGGCGACGTTCTGCAAGAACCCGAGCTGCTTCAGCGAGGAGTTCGACGACGTGGAACTCTCCCGCCGCGGCACTGTCTGGTCGTACACCGACGCGCAGTACCAGCCCCCGCCGCCGTACATCCCGCGCTCGGATCCGTACGAGCCTTTTGCTCTCGCAGCAGTCGAGCTGCCCGAGGGGATCGTCATCCTCGGCCAGGTGGCCGACGGATTCGGCGTCGACGATCTCAAGGTCGGCAATACCGTCGAATTGGTTGTCGAGCCGCTGTACACCGACGAAACCGGAGTACGTACGACGTGGCGCTGGAAGCCTGTCGCCGCAGCTGATCAGGAGTCGCAGTCATGAGCAAGGACGTCGCAGTACTCGGTGTCGGTATGCACCCCTGGGGCAAGTGGGGCCAGTCGTTCGTGAAATACGGCGTTGCCGCCGCTCGCGCCGCGCTCGCCGATTCGGGCGTGAATTGGCAGGACGTCGACTTCATCGTCGGCGGCGAGACAGTCCGCAACGGTTACGGCGGATACGTCGCCGGAGCCACCTTCGCACAGGCACTCGGCTGGAACGGCGCTCGCGTCGCCACGTCGTACGCAGCGTGCGCGACGGGAGCCCAGGCACTCGACACCGCTCGCGCACGAATTCTGGCCGGCCTCAGCGAAGTTGCCCTGGTCGTCGGCGCCGACACCACCCCCAAGGGTTTCCTCGCTCCCGTCGCCGGTGAGCGTTGGGACGACCCGGACTGGTTGCGCTTCCGCCTCATGGGTATGACCAACCCGGCGTACTTCGCGCTCAACGCGCGTCGTCGCATCGACCTCTACGGCGCCACCGCGGAGGACTTCGCCAACGTGAAGGTCAAGAACGCCAAGCACGGACTCAATAATCCGAATGCGCGCTACCGCAAGGAAGTCACCGTCGAGAACGTGCTGGCATCCCCCGTGGTGTCCAATCCCCTGCATTTGCTCGACATCTGCGCGACGTCCGACGGCGGCGCCGCAATCTTGCTGACTTCGATGGAATACGCCCGAAAGATGGGCATCGCGGAACCTGTTCGCATCAAGGCTATTTCGACGGTCACGCCGACGTTCCCGCAGACGATCATGGATATGCCGAACTTCTCCACCGATTCCAGCTCCGCCGTCCCGGCTCCGGAGCGAACGTTCAAGGAATCCATCGGCTACGCCGCGTACGAGGAAGCCGGGATCTCTCCCGAGGACGTCGACGTCGCCGAGGTCTACGACCTCGCTACCTCGGTGGAACTGGACTGGATCGAAGACCTCGCGCTGTGCAAGCGGGGCGAGGCCGAGCACCTTCTGCGTGCGGGTGACACCAGTATCGGAGGCCGCATCCCGGTCAATCCGTCCGGCGGTCTCGCGTGCTTCGGCGAAGCCGTTCCCGCACAGGCACTTGCGCAGGTGTGCGAGCTCACCTGGCAGCTGCGCGGACAAGCCGAAGGCCGTCAGGTCGAAGGAGCTCGCATCGGTATCACCGCCAACCAAGGCCTGTTCGGACACGGCTCCTCGGTAATCGTTTCCGCCTGACCCTGTTCTACTTTCGTGGCGGTCGCACACTCACCCGTGAGCGGCCGCCACGATCACGTCTGCCACTGCCCCTGGCTGTGAGACCAGCGAGGCATGGGAGGTCGGGAGTTCGCTGGTGTTCGCGCCCATCCGGTTTGCCATGAACCGCTGCGCCGAAGCTGGGATCACGCGATCCTCACCGGCGACCAGATACCAGCTCGGTGTGTTCGCCCACGACGGTGGCCCGCCGAGTTCGAGGTTTGCCCACAAAGCGGCGGACTTCTGGTGAGCCAACATCGTTGCCGCCGTCTCGTCGGAAACGTCTTGAGCGAAGACGGAATGGAAATACTCGTCCGTGACGTAGCCGTCGACGTTCTTCCCGCCGATCGCGTGAGGATCGTCGACGATCTTCAATCCCAGAGCGGGAGGAAGCAATTGGCTGCCGGGGAATCGAATCGGGTCGATCGTGATCTGTACCGGCTCACCCTCCACCGGACCGAACGCCGCGATGTAGACCAGCGACTGGACCTTCGGATCGTGGACATTGGTGATCACCGCGCCGCCGTACGAGTGCCCGACGAGAACGACGGGGCCGTCGATGTCCGCAACCGTCTTCTCGATCACGGACGCGTCGTAAGCCGGCCCGCGCAGAGGATTGTCCGGCGTCACGACGCGATAGCCACGCGAGCGTAGGTCGGCGGCAACTCCGTCCCAACTGGTGGCGTCGGCAAAGGCTCCGTGAACCAGAACGACAGTTGGCTTGGGGCCTGCCACCGCAGCACCGGAACCGAAGATCAGTCCGGCCGCGACTGTCATGAGCATTGCCAGAACTGCTGTGAATACACGTGAGATCTTCATGCGTTTCCTTCACTCTCGTAGGCAAGCGAGAAACTGCGGTAGGCCGGGACACGCCCGTTTCGATCCTAGAAATACCTGCTGCGACGGACGTGACTGTCCGTGCAGACTTCTGGGCTCACGGTGCACAAATTCTGGTTGAGCGTCCACATCCCGGGGTATCAAGGCTGCATGGCTTTGCTCCTGGATACTTCCGTGCTGGAGCCTGACCAACGCACGGACGCCTTCGTCGACGCGATGGGACGCGCATCGGTTCCCTGTGCGATCCACTTGGAGGATCCGGCGGGCGTGAGCGCCCGGATGAACGTGTGGAATCTGGGCGCAGCATCACTGTTCCGCTCCGAGTCGACGGGGATGCGATTGACCAGAACACCGCGGCACGTGCGATCAGCGTCGATGCCGGTTCTCGCGATTGCCCTGCAGGAGAGCGGAATCGGCCATCTAGATCAGCACGATGAGCAACGCAGAGTCCCGGCCGGTGAACTACTCATGACGGACCTGACGTCGACCTACGATTTTTCCTGGACGGTAACGGGCGCTTCCCAGTGCCTCTACGTTCCGATGGATCGGCTGGGACTACCGATCGACTCCATCCGTGACGCTGCCACGCGACCTCACCACAGCAACCTGTACCCCTTGATGATCGCGCACGTTCGTGAATTGTTCCGCAGCGCAGATCAGTTGGAGACCGATCCTGCCGCCGAACAATTGGGCGAGGCCTCGATCGAACTGGCGCGCGCTTTGGTCGCTTCGATCACGCATGCAAATCCCGACGCCTCCGCTCCGAGATCGGCACTCACGTTGACATCGGTCCGCCGATACATCCGCGAACACCTTCACGATCCGGCGCTGCATCCTGCACGAATTGCCCACGCCCACAGCATCTCACTGCGTCAGCTGTACAAGATCTGTTCGGACAACGAATTCCGGCTCGAGCAGTGGATCATCACCCAGCGCCTGCAGAAGGCTCGGGACGAACTGGCTCGACCCGCTACCGTCGACCTGCCGATCGCCACCATTGCGCGCCGTGCGGGATTTGTCGACGCCGGACACTTCAGCCGACGCTTTCGACAGGCCTACGGGCTGAGCCCGACTCGTTGGCGTCAGCTCCGCGATTGCAGCAACGCCACAACGTCTGACTGACCACGGCTTTCGGCATTGTCCAATGCGGTCTTTCCCGACGCATCCCGGATCGAGGGATCTGCCCCGGCGTCGAGAAGCTGAGTGATCACGTCGACGTAGCGCGCCGAGCCGTCGCCGTACACAACGGCCTCGAGAAGCGCCGTCCACCCCGGATCATTGACGTGATTGACCGGTACCCCGGCAGCAATCAGCATCCGGACGGTCTCGACATGCGCGTGTTCACTCGCGGGAATCAGAGCCGTACCGCCGTAACGGTTCACGCTGTCGACATCCGCGCCATGGCTGAGCGTCAGTGCCAGAATCTCGTTCAATCCCTCGGCTCCGGAATACAGGAAGGCCGAATCCTGCATGGAATCCTTCGCATTCACGTCAGCTCCGGCAAGAATCAACGTAGAAGCCGCAGCGACGGCGTTGTTCTTGGTGGCCTCGACGAGTGGAGTCCGTTCGCCCTCGCCGCGCGCTTCGATGTTCGCGCCGGCAGTCAGGGCAGCGGTAACAGCTGCGGGATCATTGCGGTCCACAGCATCGAAGAGCGTGCGTTCGGATTCCGGCGTCGACGATGGCTTTACACCCGCAGGTGGTACAGCTGCCGTTGTTGTCGCTGACGCCGCGGTTGTCGGCGTCAGCGCGGTGTCGGACGAACTGCAACCCGCCAACGCTCCGGTCACTGATACCGCGAAGATTGCGCAGGCGAGGACAGACCTGCGCGGCCGCGCCGTCACAGCGAATCACTTTCTTGGACAAGTGTTTCGAGCGTCATCCTGACGGCGTCCAGGTGTTCGGCCATCGCCCTGGAGGCGTGGTCGTAACTCCCGGATGCAATTCCTTCGACTATTCGTTCGTGTTCCTCGTTCGACTTTTCCTGGCGACCGGCAACAAGATTGAGTGTCTCGGATTGCCTTGTCAGCGCTTCACGGATATCGACGATTACCGACTCGAAGACACGATTCCTACTGGCTTTTGCAATCAGTCCGTGAAATTGGGCGTCGAGTGCAACCCATACGAGCGGATCGTCCTCGTCACGCATCTGCTGTACCAGTCCGCGGAGTGCCGCCAGTTCCTCCGCGGTGTGCCGTTGCGCAGCCCATCCTGCGGCCGGAATTTCGACATGAGGCCGTGCTTCGACCAATTCGTTGGCCGCATAGCTGCCGAAATCGAGGTCTCGCGCTATCGAATCACTGACGACGAACGTGCCGAGCCCGGATTTTGTCTCGGTGAGCCCGAGAGCGTGGCACGAGCGCAGGGCTTCGCGGATAACCGATCGACTGACCCCGTGCCTTTCGGCCAGGGACGCTTCGGACGGGAGACGCTCTCCGACTGCCAGATCGCCGGAGGCTATTGCGGCACGAAGGTCTGCGAGGACTGCCTCGGCAGCACTCACCCGCGCGGCGACTGGTCGCCTGGTGGCCCAGCTGTCTGACAGGTTCATGCCGTCATTGTTGCGACTGCCGAAGTCCCGCGTCAAACATCGCACCTGGTGACGGGTTGACGTGCAGGAGTGAGCGAGGTAACAATTAGACCTGTCAGACAGCCTGATAGCCCGATAGCTGGGCGGGTCGACTACTTGTCCGTCAGCGCTGCGATCCCGAAATACACCCACCGCGCAGAGTGATGCTCGCGCGAAGAGACACGAGGAATTGATCAAGTGCTCGAAACGCGAACAGAACACGATCTGCTCGGCGATCGCGAAGTTCCAGCCGATTCGTACTGGGGAATCCACACCTTGCGCGCGATGGAGAACTTCCCGATCACTGGTCGAACAATTTCCACGAACCCGCATCTGATCCGCGGCATCGCTTACGTCAAATGGGCCGCAGCCAGCGCAAACGAGAAGCTGGGCATCCTCGACGGCCCGCGAGCCGAGGCCATCTCACAGGCATGCAAGGAAATCGTGGACGGCCGGTGGCACGAACAGTTCGTAGTGGACGTCATCCAGGGTGGTGCCGGAACTTCGACGAACATGAATGCCAACGAGGTAATCGCCAATCGCGCATTGGAAATCCTCGGCCACCAGCGCGGCGACTACGAACGACTTCACCCCAATGAGCACGTGAACCTGAGCCAATCGACCAACGACGTCTACCCCACGGCCGTCAACATCTCGACGATCTTCGCTATCGAGGACCTGCTGGATGCACTTCGTGTACTCCAGAATGCGTTCACGACCAAATCTCTCGAGTTCGCCGACACAGTGAAGATGGGACGCACCCAACTGCAGGACGCCGTGCCGATGACTCTGGGTCAGGAGTTCGGCACCTACGCGGTCATGATCGAGGAGGATCGAGCGCGCCTGGCTGAGGCTGCTCTTCTCGTTCACGAGATCAACCTCGGCGCCACTGCTATCGGCACCGGTCTCAACGCACCTGCCGGCTACGCCGAGGTGGCCTGTTCCGACCTGGGCGCACTAACCGGGCTGCCGCTGGTGTTGGCAACGGATCTGGTCGAAGCGACCCAAGACGTGGGCCAGTTCGTCCACCTCTCCGGCGTACTCAAGCGGGTCGCTGTGAAGTTGTCCAAGGTGTGCAACGATCTTCGGCTGCTCTCTTCTGGTCCGCGAGCCGGATTGAACGAGATCAATCTGCCGCCGGTGCAGGCAGGTTCGTCGATCATGCCGGGCAAGGTCAATCCGGTAATTCCCGAGGTCCTCAATCAGGTCGCGTACGAAGTCATCGGCAATGACGTGACGATTACGATGGCTGCGGAATCCGGGCAACTCCAACTCAACGCTTTCGAGCCGATCATCGTGCACTCACTGTCCGAAGGAATGCGACACCTCGGTGCGGCTTGCCGCATTCTGGCGGACCGGTGCGTACTCGGTATCACGGCCAACACCGAACTGTTGCGCGCGCGAGTCGAAGACTCCATCGGCCTCGTCACCGCGCTCAACCCCTACATCGGATATACCGCGTCCACCCGGATTGCCCAGGAGGCGTTGATTTCCGGGCGTCGCGTCGCCGATCTCGTGATCGAAGCGGGCCTGCTCGACCGCGAGGAACTCGATCGGTTGCTCAGCCCCGAACATCTCGCCAATCTCCGCGTTGCGGGCGAGAAGCCTCATGCTACCGCCGTTGTGGAGGAGGTTTGATGACCGTCGAACGGGAAGAGACACCCCACGCCGAGGTTGCCGCTGAAGAGGATCTCGGATATCAGAAGGCGCTCGGCCCCAGACAGATTCAGATGATCGCGATCGGTGGTGCGATCGGAACAGGCCTTTTCATGGGGGCGGGAGGGCGACTCCAACAGGCGGGCCCGGCCTTGGTTCTCGTGTACGCGTTGTGCGGGTTCTTCGCGTTCCTGATCCTGAGGGCACTCGGCGAACTGGTGATGCACCGCCCGACTTCGGGATCCTTCGTTTCCTACGCACGCGAATTCTTCGGCGAGAAGATGGCTTTCGCCGCGGGTTGGCTGTACTGGATGAACTGGGCAATGACTGCCGTGGTCGATGTCACGGCTGTGGCGTTGTACATGAACTTCTTCAAGAAGTACTGGGCGCCACTGGGGCACATCGATCAGTGGATGTTCGCTCTGATCGCGGTGGTGTTGGTTCTCGGACTGAATCTGGTGTCCGTGAAGGTCTTCGGAGAGCTGGAGTTCTGGTTCGCGTTGATCAAGGTCGTTGCGTTGACCGCGTTCCTCGGGTTCGGTGTCTATTTCGTACTCTTCGGCACGCCCATCGAAGGGCATTCCTCCGGATTCAGCCTGATCACCGACAATGGTGGGCTGTTCCCCAACGGAATACTGCCGGCAGTCGTGGTGATTCAAGGCGTCGTGTTCGCTTACGCTTCAATTGAACTCGTGGGAACCACGGCCGGAGAGACCGAAAATCCACGGAAGGTGATACCCAAGGCAATCAACACAGTGATCATTCGGATCCTCGTCTTCTACGTGGGATCGGTACTACTGCTCTCGCTGTTGCTCCCGTACACGGAGTACCACGCCGGTGAAAGTCCATTCGTCACATTCTTCGGTTCGATCAACATCCAAGGCGCGGATGCGATCATGAATCTGGTCGTTCTCACGGCAGCCTTGTCTTCCCTCAACGCCGGATTGTATTCGACCGGACGAATACTCCATTCGATGGCGATGGCAGGCTCGGCGCCTGCCTTCGCTGCCAAAATGAACAAAGCCGGAGTGCCGTACGGGGGAATCGCACTCACCGGCGTGGTCATCCTGTTCGGCGTCGGGCTCAATGCTGTTGTCCCAGCGCAAGCCTTCGAAATAGTCCTCAATCTTGCAGCCCTCGGCATCATCAGTGCGTGGGCAGTCATAGTGTTGTGCCAGTTGAAGCTCTGGCAACTTGCGAAACAAGGCAAAGTCACCCGCCCTCCCTTCCGCATATTCGGCGCACCGTACACCGGGATCGCGACACTGGTCTTTCTTGCGGTCGTTATCGTATTGATGGCATTCGACAACCCTGTTGGAACATGGACCGTCGGCTCCATCGCGATCATCGCACCGCTGTTGATGATTGGTTGGTACGGCGCCAGGAATCGCATTCGCGAGTTGGCCATCCATCGCCCCACAGCTTGACGTGAAAGGACCTCAGTGCCGAAAGTCGCAGTCGTCACCACTGGTGGCACCATCGCCAGCACCCGAGATGCGCACGGAATCAGTCGGCCCGCAATCACCGGTGCAGATCTGCTCGGCAATGAGCAGACCGACATCGATCTTCGAGTCGTGGACGTGATGTCGAAGGACAGCTCGAGCATGACCTTCGCGGACATGGATCGTGTTCGCGACGCCGTAGCCGACGAATTGAAGGATCCTGGACTCGACGCGGTGGTCGTGCTTCACGGCACCGACACGATGGAGGAAACTGCGTTCTTGTTGGACCTGCACCACGACGACCGACGTCCGGTGGTCTTCACCGGGGCGCAGCGCACTTTCGACCATCCCGAGTCCGACGCTCGTTCGAATCTGGCCGCGGCGATCGCGGCCGGACTCGACATCTCGTCGCGGGGACGTGGTGTCCTCATCGCCTTCGGCGGTTCGGTCCACCCGGCCGCAGGTACGCGAAAGGCCGACACGACGGCACTTGATGCCTTCCGCTCCTTGCCCATCGATCCGGCACTGCTGCACACTCCCGAACCATTGCCGTGGCATCCCATTTCGAACACCCGCGTCGACATCATCGCCGTGTATCCCGGGGCAGACCGCGTACAGATCGACGCTTGCGTGAGCGCCGGGGCAAATGGACTTGTTCTCGACGGACTCGGTTCGGGAAATGCCAATCCGACGATCGTCGAGGCCGTCCGAGACTGCGTAGGCGCTCACATTCCGGTGGTCGTGACAACTCGTGTGCCCTCGGGGCCAATCTCCCCGGTTTACGGTGGTGGTGGCGGCGGCCACGACTTGATCGCCGCAGGCGCTGTATTTTCCACCGATCTTCGGGCCGGGCAGGCACGTGTACTTCTGGCGGCCTTGTTGTCAGATCCGGATCTCGTGGGCCTGGAAAAGGCATTCGACCGATATTCGAGGTTTGCTCGCACCCCGCCGTTCAGGCGGTAGCACTGGCGACGCCGTTCGTAGTTCGAACGCACCCCTCGCCAAATCAGGGACTTTGGTCCGAATCTTTTGATTTGGACGCTTAACAAGTGTCCGAATTGGGTAGTTTCACATCATCTAACTCGTTACGTATGTCGATCCAGCGGTCACGTCCAGTGCAGCCAGTCGAACAGGAGTCGGATGAGCAGCCCATTTCGTGATGCCGCTGCAGTGACGCTCGACGCGTCTCACCGCGTCGGGCACACTCACGCGTCGGACGCGCCTGTCAGCGGGCGCTTTCACCCACCCTCTGCAATCAAGGGACTGGTTCCACGTCCCCGGTTGCACCAGAAACTCACCGCGTCCACCACTACCGAGGGCTCGGGGCCCGGGTCCGTCGGGCTGCTTTCTGCACCGGCCGGAGCGGGAAAGACCCTGCTGCTGGCGAATTGGGCTCGTGAGTATTCGCGGGCGTCCCCTGACGTGGACCTCGCCTGGCTGACGTTGGCCGAGCGCGACAACAACGTGTCGGTGCTGTGCGAATCCCTCGCCGAGGCCATCTCGACGCCTCTCGACCCGGCCGGTCGCGCGCCCACCGGGCAAGGGTTCCCGGCACAGGCGGGATCGAGACGACCCGTCGAACAGTGGCTCGCGCACTTCGCGGAAACCGTCGAAGCTCACGATCGCCGAACGACGCTGATCCTCGACGATGTGCACACACTTCACGATCCGATGTCGATCGGTCTTCTCGACCAGATACTCACGCACACGCCGGACAATCTGTCGATCATCGTCGCTGCTCGATACGAACCTCCGCTCACCTGGCATCGTCTCGCGCTCGATGGCCGACTCACTCGCTTCGCATCCACCGATCTCGCCTTCGACCGCACCGAGATCACTGCGATGTTCGGCGAATACGACATCACCCTCGGCGACGACGAGCTCGCAATCGTCGAGAACTTCACCAAGGGGTGGGGCGCTGTTGTTCGCCTGACCGCAGCGTTCCTGGCAGGCCGGAGCGACATCGGTGATGCATTGAACGAGTTCACCCATACGCCGCGCCCGATCGCCGACTTCCTCGTCGACGAGGTCCTGACATCCTTGCCCGAGCATGTCACGACATTCATGTTGCGGACATCCGTCGTCGATTCGTTCTCTGCTCAACTCGCAGAAACGCTGACCGATTCGAATGCTCGGTCCGAGATCGACGCTCTGATTCAATACAACTTCCCCGTGACGCGGACCGACTCCGCCGACCACACCACGTGGTTCAGCTACCACCCCCTTCTCCTCGAACACCTCCGCGCGGAGTTCCGCCGGGTCGATCACGAGGAGAGAAATCGCGCGCACCTTCGAGCAGCAACCTGGTTCGAGAGTCATCACTTCGAACTCGAGGCGCTCGAACTCGAGGTGTCGATCGGCGACCCGTGCCGCATCCTCGCTTTTCTCGAGCGCTGCGGACTGGGCCTCGTACTCGACGGGCACAGCGGAGACGTCGTCCGAGTGCTCGAATCCGCGCCGACGCAGGTCTCCGAATCTCCGATCACCCGCCTGGTCCTGGCTGCGGCCGCCCTCCATTCCGGTGACATGACCTCTGCGACAACGTGCCTCGACCTTCTCGAGGCAACTCATCCGCCTATTGCGGACGAGCCACTGTTCCTGGCGATGAGTCTGGAAATCTCCTGCGCTTCGCCAACTTCCGACAACAAACCATTGGTTTCGCGCCTGGTGCGGCGCCAGAACAGCACTCACTCGGATGTCGAAGCCTACGCTCACCTCGAGGTAGCGACGGCCCTCCTACTCAAACGCGAGTTCGACAGGGCAACTGTCGAATACACCCAGGCGGTCGCGCTCGGAACACTACGAGGCAGGTCGCGATTCGTACTGAAGGCACTGACCGGGCTAGGATTTGTCGCCTCACTCAGCGGGGACATCGAGGCGATGAGGGCACACTCCACCTACGCCATCGACTACGCGGTCGAACACCGAATCACAACGACGGCGGAGTACGAGTTGTCCGCGTCCGTGGTGGCCTTCGCTGCATATCTCTGCGCCACCAGCGAACTTCCGTACCGCATACCGACTATCGGAAACTACCGGAGCACAGATGTTCTCGGCGCCAGCGTCCCGGCATTCGGGTGGCACACCGTCGTCACGTTCGGGCTCCACAGTCTCGGCGACGCGGCCGATCGACGGTCGACCGCTGCCGACGTCCGCGATGCGATGCTCAGCGCGATCGCACTGCGCACCTTCTCATTGGCGACTCTTGCCCTACTCCCACCGGTCGTGAACGCATGCCTGTCGGTCGGCGAAGTGGAATGGGCGGGCCGACTCGTGCGCGATGCGGCTGATCAGTTCGGCGAGACTTCCGAGATACACCTGGCGCGAGCTGCCGTGGCTTTCTCGTCCAACAAGTTCGCAGAAGCACTCGTCGAGGTTTCCGAAGCCCTCGGATCCACCGAAGAGCCTGTGCTCGCCCACACCGTCTACGCCTGGACACTCGAGGCTGGGATCCACGCTGCCACCGGTCACGAGCGCAAGTCGTTTCGTTCGCTGCACAAAGCCCTGCGAGCCGCAGAAACCGGTGGGCTGTTGCGACCTTTCCTCGACTACGGCGCGTCACTGCGTCCGATCTTCGACGAGTTCAGTGGGCACTTCGGCGATCAGGAGGCTTTTGCCGAACAGGTACGCAACCGCATTCGTCCACAAGAGCTGGTGAGTGCACCGATCCTCACACCGGGCGAATACACCGTGCTGCGCGAACTGGCCTCGGGAGACACCACCGAGTCGATCGCCGACACGCTGTTCCTGTCCGTCAACACCATCAAGACGCATCTACGCGGGATCTATCGGAAGTTGGAAGTAAGTAACCGACGCGACGCACTCAAGGCTGCGCGTCGCGGCGGACTCATCTGAGCAAGACTGCTTCCATGCCCCCGAAGTTGTACTCCGATACGCGCGATCGAATGACCGTCTGGGCGAGACGCACGCCGAGCCGACGGTTGGCTACCGACGCGACGATCGACGTCTTCGAAGTCGGACTCGTCGACAGCGCCATGACTTTGGCAGCCCAGGCGTTCACGTCCTTGCTGCCGGTGATGATCGCAGCGTCCACCCTGGAAAAGCTGAAGCCCTTGGCCGATGTCGCCAGAGACGACCTCGGGGTGCAGCTTCCCGACGCCGTGATGACCGACACCTCCACTGCGGCCGCGTTCGGCATTGTCGGCCTGCTCATGCTGTTGATCAGTTCCACGTCCTACGCTCGCGCCCTTGGCCGGATGTACGGACGAATCTGGAGTGTGCCGACAGCGACACTTCGCCAGGCATGGCGGTGGATCGCGGTCGTGTTCGTCGTCGCCGCGTCAGTGGTCGGTGCTGCGCTGTGCCGCGAACTGAATGCCGTTCCGAGAGTGGGCAGTCTCCTGGAATTTGTTGCGGTCTACGCAGTGTGGGCACTGGTCTGGACTGCCGTGCCCATGCTGTTGACCGCCAATCGCATGACCACTCGTATGTGTGTCGGGTCCGGCTTGCTCACTGCGACGGGTCTGACCGGACTGCACGTGGCCGGCACTCTTTTCCTGCCGCGGATGACCAAGACGTCTCAGGACGAGTTCGGCCTTCTCGGCGTGATGTTCACCGTGATCGGGTGGCTGTTCATCTTCTCTGCCATCGTGGTGGTCGCGTCGTCGATCGTCGGATCGGTCGCAAAAGACGCGGGACCACTGGGAATCTGGCTGCGGACGTCACGCTGAAGTGTTGTCCCGGCCCTCGAGTGCCTGCGAGACGGTCGGATAGACGTCGACCTTCAGCGCACCCTCGTCGGCCCCGGACAAGACATCGCGGAACTGCCCGATGTCGCGGGCCACCCGGAAGCTCACATTCTTGCGAGCCAACGAATCTCGAAGCTGAGCCAACATCTGGGCCGCGCTGACGTCGATGAACGGTGAAGTCTCGGCGTCGAGAATGACCGTCGTGGTCCCGGTGGTCACCATGCCGGTGATCTGATCACGCACGTGATCGGCATTCGCGAAGAAGAGTCCGGATTCGACCCTGACCACCACGACGCCGTCGAGTGTCCTCAGATCAGGATGGCTGCTGGTGTCGACCCAGCGCGTGCCGTCCTTGGCCAGAGCGGCCACGTGCGGTTTGGAGACTCGATACAGGAGCAGCAGCATCGAGACGACAATTCCGATGATCAGACCGGGCAAGGTATCGAACAGGAGAACTCCGAACATCGCCGCGACAGCGGCGGCGAAATCGGCCCGAGCGGCGTGCCCGTAGATGCTGCCCAATCGCTTCGTCCAGACCCGGTACAGCGCTGCGAGAGAAGAGAAATCCACTAGTTCGATCACTGCGGCGATGACCACCGCCGATAGCGTCGCTTCCGGTAGTTTCTCGAACAACCCAGTCAGGAACAGCAGTGTCAGCAGCGTCAATGCGGCGACCACCAACCCGCTGACCTGTGATTTGGCACCCGCTCCCCCGTTGACAGCCGTCTTCGAGAGGCTGCCGTTGACCACCATTCCCGAGCAGATGCCCGATCCGAGATTGGCGGCCCCCAGTCCTACCAGTTCCCGATTGGCGTCGATCGTGTATCCGGCCTTCGCCGCGTATGTCTTTGCAGCGCCGAGACCTTCGGCGAACCCGATGAGTAGAACACCGACGGCCGGCCCCACTAGGTCGAGGTAGTCCTCGGCTCCTACTCCACTCGGCAGGCCCATAGTCGGCAAGCCCGAATCGATGTGTCCCACGATGTCGATGCCACGGTCGTCGAGTCCGAACAGCGCCACTGCGGTAATCCCCAGTAGCACAACCAGAAGCGAACCTGGCACCAGCGGGAGCCATCGCTTGACTCCCAGAACCATTGCCAAGCTGAGCAATCCGATGACCACCGTCGGACCGTCGACCTCGCCAAGTTCCTTGATCACCGTCCACGCCTGGACGAAGAAGTTCCCCTCGCCCTTGTCCACGCCCAGGAGTTTGGGTACTTGACCGATGATGATCGTGAGCGCCAAACCGACTATGAATCCCTTGAGAACCGGCTCGGAGATGAAGGATGCGATGAATCCGAGGCGCATGAATCCTGCGAGCAATCCGACGAGTCCGGTCACTATCGCGAGCCCGACCGACAACGCGACAAATCTGGTGTCGTCTCCCGACGACAGTGGAGCGATCATCGCCGCGGACAACGCGGCAGTGGCCGACATCGGTCCGACGATCAGATGCCGCGAACTACCAGCTGCTGCATACAGAATCAGTGACGGAACTGCAGCGTAGAGCCCGACCACCGGCGGAACTCCGGCGATGGTGGCGTACGCGAGCGCTTCCGGGACAAGGACAGCCCACACCGTGAGGCCGGCGATGATGTCTGGTCGAAGCCAGCCTCGCTGATAGTCGGACAGTGATCCGAAGACCCACCACGTCCGTGTGTGCGGAGCACTCATAGCCCTTGCACCCCTTTACTGATCTGCATCGCCGCGATCAGGACGAGGAGCCCGACGTTCAGCAAGTGCGTGTTGGTGGCTATCCAGGTGCGGATCTTCTGCAGCGGTTCGGTGGCCTCCTCCTTCTTGATCAGGAGAAGGGCGACCGGCACGGCGACCGAGGTCACGGACACGAGAGAAAAAATCACGGCCGAGACGATCTGCGACGTCGGCGCCACGGTGCTGAGGCGAAAGTTCATGGCAGCGGCAATCGCACAGGACATGTCGATGGGATTGAGAACGAACAGCGCGAACCCGAGCACACCCGATCGCATCGGCTGGAAGTGTTCTACCGACTGGAGCATTTTCGGCAGTTGAGGGGCCGCCGCGACAACGTCTCCCGGAGCCACTGCAGCCGCCATCGCCTGTACTCCGCGCCGACTACGCGTGTAGACGAACCAGGCACCCGCGAGCAACGTCACGCCGAGAACGAGGTGGAGGATGGGCACCCACAGGGGTGGGTGTGTTCTCTGATGAACTTGGAGTGCGGTCAAGATGATGTACGACCCGGCCAGGGCGACAACTATTCCGAGATACCACCCGATCAGATACGCGATGCTGTTGAGACGCGCTCGTTCGGAAAAGAGCACGGCGACAACGGCGACAACCGCCAGCGGGCTCATGATGATACCGAGTGCCAGCGGGATCTGTTGCAGTAGCAGCGATCCCATAACTACCTCCCGTTGTCAGAGACCGCCGATGCCCTTACCGATGAGAACAACACCGATAACCAGGATCAACACACTCATCACAGTGGCGTTGTTGTCCTGCAACCACACCTTCAGCTTGGCCAGCGGACCGCGCAGTCGCTCCGCTGCAACGAGGTAACCGATCACGGGCACGCACACTGTCGAGGCAGCGATGATGGTGAAAACCAGAACCGCGACGACTACTTCGCCGGAGCCCAATGACGCAGAGCCGATCGAGATTCCAGCCGCGATACACATCATCAGATTCTTCGGATTGATCGCTGCCAGCGCGAAGCCCAAGCCGAGGCCCTTGGCAGCGGTCATGTCGTCGATGGCTTGCATCCACTTCGGGGTTTCATGCTCGCCACCGCGCCCACGCCATTGCTTCACTCCGAACGCAAGCAGCAACACACCCAACGCCAGCTTGATCCACGACACCGTCGCAGAGGGATCGCCTTCGGAGTCGCCGAGCTTGCTGGACAGGAGCACGAAGATCACAGTGGCGACAACTATTCCGAGTATCCAGCCCAGGGCGAATCCGACGCTGGTGCTACCGGCTCGCTTGGACAACAACATCAAGATCGCCGCGATGATCGGGATGGGCGATACCGCAACACCGACCGCTAAGGGTAGAAGATCCCCGATGACAGATCCCATGCCGACCTCTTCTCTCTCCCGGTCGACACTAGGGGTGACGTTCCTTCGCAGCCTCACACAAAAGGGATGAACGGAGCCGCGATGACATTCACCCGTTGGGGATGACGCCTCGGGAGCGTGTGGGAGCAAGACTGGATCTCACGGATACGGAGTCCTGGATCGAGCGGCGACGCCGATTGCCCCTGACGACACGTGATTTCGAGGCTCGACGCGGTACTGACCGAACCTCATGGCCCTACGAAATGGAGCGGACACTGATGAATGCTCCCACTCGGTATCAATTCCTCATCGACGGCGAAGTGTCGGACCGCGTCAAAGCGGCGTTTCCCGAACTCAGCGTTGCCAGTGCAGCCGGCGGATTCACCAGTTTGTACGGGCCCGTCGCGGATCACACTGCTATGCGAAGCATCATGGCCCGCCTCGATTCCCTCGGCTTGACCGTAGCCGAACTACGAAGGCTCCCAGACTGATCCGAGCCGACTGATCCGAGCCGGCCCTCCGTCGGATCGTCCCCCGCGCACGAGCGATGGTCCCGACCGAGTCGATTCGGTCGGGACCAACTGCTCTCGAGTTGTTCGGCGCCTAGACTCTGTCTGTGTCCCAGGTCGCGACGGCCCAGATCACAACGACGTCGAGCGCGATGACCAGGATCGACCACAGCGGGTAGTACGGCATCCACAAGAAGTTGGCGATGATCGAGAGCGACGCAATGACTATCGCCGCCGCCCTGGCCCACACTGCACCGGTGAAGAGGCCGAGAGCCACCACGATTCCGATGATGCCCAAGATGATGTGGATCCAGCCCCACGTCGTGATGTCGAACTTGTACGTGTAGTTGATACCCACGACAAACAGATTGTTGTCGGCGACCGCCGCAATGCCCTGAAGCAGAGCGACAATGCCTGCGGTGAGCAGCAGAATTGCTGCTGCAAACGTCGTACCTACCGCGAAACCCTGCCGGACAGGGTGATTCGCGGGTTCCCGCGGTGGAGCAGTCATCAGCGTTCCTTTCGACAGAATGCACTTCCCATACTCAGTCTCGAGGGGCTGGGAAGCGAAAACATCACCCGTCGCGGATGAACCGCAGGTCACCGACCCGTACCCGCTTGCCGGCATCGCAAACCAACATTGGCAGACTGGCACTGTGCAACACACCGTGGTCGTGATCACCGATATCTACGCTCCACCGGCAGTGATCTTCGATCTCGAACTCGACATGGACGAACACTCCGCCTCGCTCCACGCAACAGATGAGGTGGCAGTCACGAGTACGGGTAGATCGACGCTGGGAGAGGGCGACGAGGTGTCGTTCACTGCTCGGCATTTCGGGTGGAGATTCTCGATGACAAGCCGAATCACGCAGTACAACCGTCCGTACTCGTTCACAGACGAGCAGGTCCGCGGCCCGTTTGCCGCGATGCAACACGAGCACGTCTTCGACGATCAGCCGGGTGGGTGGACGCGGATGCATGACCGCTTCACGGTTACGGCCCCTTTCGGCGTGCTCGGACACCTGGCACTGAGGTTGGCTGTCGGCCCGTATCTGCGCCGTCTTCTCGAGCAACGCGCCGCGCACATCAAGACCCGCGCAGAAGGTGGCACCCCTTTCATCGAGTGAGCACCCTCTCCGACGCGCTGCAGACGGTGTTCACTCAATTGAACCTGTGCTCACTCAGCAGCAGTCACACTCGTCACCGCTCTCGGGCACCGTCACAACCGGGCAGCACGGATCACCCTTCCACGCGTTGATGCCTTCCTTCACTGCGATGACGGCGATCACCAGTGCCGCAATCGGGTCCGCCCACGACCAGCCGAGCACCGAGTTGAGCAGCAAACCGACCAGCAAGACCGCAGAAAGGTAGGTGCAGAGCAGCGTCTGCTTCGAATCCGCGACCGCCGAAAGCGAACCCAACTCCCTACCTGCTCGGCGTTGCGCATAGGACAGGGCCGGCATGATCGCCAAACTCACTGCAGCCAATACTATTCCGACGCTCGTGTGCTGCGCTTCACCCAGACCGAACAGCGACCGAATCGCGTCGAACGAGACGTACGCAGCGAGCCCGAAGAACGAGAATGCGATCACTCGCAGTGCTGTCTTCTCACGGCTCGTCGGATCCGGAGCCGAGAACTGCCAGGCAACCGCTGCCGCCGAGGACACTTCGATCACCGAATCGAGGCCGAAACCGAACAGTGCTGCGGACGACACCCGAGTGCCCTCCGCCAGCGCGATGATCGCTTCGACGACGTTGTAGCTGATCGTGATCGCCACGAAGATGCGAATTCGTCTCGACAAGAGCGCACGCCGGGCAGTCGAGAGGCCGCCACCGTCAACGGGCGCAACCATCAGCAGCATCCTTCTGATTCACTGTCCGGGCAGTACGACGGATCCACCGCGAGTACGACCCCGAGCAGGTCGTCGAGGGCCTGACCGATATGTGCGTCGGCGAGTTCGTATCTGGTCCGGCGCCCTTCCGGGACGGCCACTACCAAGCCACAACCGCGCAGACAAGCCAGATGATTGGACAGCTTCTGCCTGGTTACAGCCAGTGTTTCAGCGAGGTCGGACGGATACCGAGGGGCGGTTTTCAGTTCGAGCAGTATCCGTGTCCGAGTCTCGTCGGACAAGGCATGCCCGAACCTCGCAAGCACCGCCACGTTGGTCACCACATCTACGCCCTCGATATCCATACATACGACAGTACATCGAAATCTGTATTCAGAAAACAGTGAACTCAGATGGTTCAAGATCCCTCCATCGGGTAACGCAAGCGTGAAGCCACCCGACCGGATAAGCGAACACCGGGAGTCCACATCCGATGAACCGTACAAAAGTCGACGATCACGTAGCGATGGCCGAACTACCGACAACCGGCAGCATCTTCCAGGTCTCCTGGCCGGTGCGTACGGGCGACATCCACACCGACAAGCAACTGCGCCTCGACGCGATCGCGCGCTACCTCCAAGACGCGGGCTTCGACAATCTCGTCGACCGCGGCGCCATGGATACACACCCGCTGTGGATGGTGCGAAGGACGGTGATCGACGTACTCGAACCCGTCGTCTGGCCGAATCGAGTTCATCTGCAGCGCTGGTGTTCCGGACTCTCCAGCAAGTGGTGTTCGATGCGGGTTCGGATCAGGTCCGACAGCGGTGGATTGATCGAGACCGAGGCATTCTGGATCAACATCGACCCGAAAACCGGAATGCCGGCAACCATCAGTGAAAAGTTCACCGCTGCCCTGGCATCGACGGCCGTGGACGAGCATCTTCACTGGCGTCGGTGGATCGACCCCGACACCGACAATCAGGTGGATTCTCCATTCCCGTTGCGCTCGAGCGATTTCGACCCTTTCGATCACGTGAACAACGCGATCTACTGGCAACCCGTGGAAGATGCACTGCCCGAAAAATTACGAAGCGAACCCTTTCGCGCGATCCTCGAGTACACCCAGCCCATCAAGAGAGGTGAGCAGGTGAGCGTGCGAACCGGCACGAACACGCTGCACATCGACGCCGGCGGCGAGGCACGTGCATCCGCTCGATGGTTTGCCCTGACCTCGAACCACAGCGATCAGGGGTGAAGTTTTCCGAACCCCACGACGGCGGAGTCGGATTGCCAGTGAAGATCATGGACTCGCACCTTGCCGAACTCGTTGCCGCCGACCGTGATCGCCGAGTCACCGTCCACTGCCACAACGATGTTGGTGTGCTGACCTACCCATCTCGAACTGTCGTAGATCACCACATCACCCACGCTCGGGATGTACCCGCTGCCGTTCTCGGCGTACGCGCCGATCCCCTGGTAGTACTCCTGCAAGGTGTACACCCCCGGGATACGCCAGCTTCCGGAGTTCGGGTTCGACAACGGTCTACCCGCTTCCCTCATGATCCAGCTGACAAAATCGGCGCACCATTCTTCGTCGATACCGTCGGAATAGAAAGTGCCCGGACGGTCCCGCTCGTGCTCGGATTGCAGCAGTTCGAGCACTCGAGCCTGGTCCGCAGTCACCGAACTGGCGTCGACCGTCGGGAACTCGGCAGTGTCCCAGGGCAGATACCGCGAAGGCGCGACCGCGACGACAACCGCCCCGACCACGATCACGACGCCGAGCACCCCGGCAATCCAGAGCAAGATACGGCGGCGACGGTTGGGTTCGGCAGGACTCACCCTTACGAGTGTGCCAGCCTGCCGAGAATCGAAACGCCAACCACCCCGATGACCTGGCACTTCTCATCAAACTCACACGAATGTGCCACCAAACTATTGCTATGGCACCAAAGTGGTGCCATAGTGATGCCATGGACTTGACACCGTACGTAGACAACCTTCGCCACGAACTCGCGGTGGCGGCCGAAGCAGGCGGAGAAGACGCAAAGGCCCTCGCCGATCGTTTGACCGCACCGCTGGAATCAGCAGTGCGACTCACCCTTCTCGACGCATTGTCTGCGGCAGCCGCCGAGATCACGCGTGACCTCGCCCCAGGCTCGGTGGACCTGCGCCTACGGGGACGCGAACCCGAATTCGTGGTGGCACCAGCCATCAGCGAACCGGCTCCGGCCCCCGCCGAAGAGGAACCGACTCCGGCTCCGCGCCCCGTCACGGAGTCCGACGACGCCTCGATGACTCGAATCAACCTGAGGCTGGGGCAAGACCTCAAAGACCGGATCGAGGCGGCGGCCAAGGAAGCCGGGATCTCCGTGAACGCGTGGCTGGTTCGCTCGGCTGCAACTGCGCTGGAAGGCGGCATGAGCAGAAGCACTCCGAGACAGCGCACGTCCCAAGGCTCCGAAAGCTTCAGCGGCTGGGTGCACTGACACCGGCTTCACCTTTCGCTCGACCCTCTATCACCAACCGAGACAACCTCATCGGGAGTATCACCATGCCTACATTCAGCACACCTGACCCCATCACCTTGAACTTCGACGTGGCAGTCGGACACATCCGGATCGCTGCGAGCAGCCGCAACGACACTGTCGTGGAAGTGTTGCCCAGCAACTCGTCTCGCGAGGTAGACGTTCGAGTCGCCGAACAAACGCGCGTCGAATTCGCAGGTGGCCGGCTACAGATCAAGACTCCGAAACAGCGCGGACTCGGCATTTTCGGGAAGACAGGATCTGTCGACATTGCCGTTCAGCTTCCCTCCGGCTCGGAACTCGAAGGCACTGCAGCAGTTGCCAGCCTTCGCGCCGAAGGCACTCTCGGACGCTCACGCGTGAAGGTCTCGGCCGGTGATTGCACACTGGACACCACCGGACCGCTCAACGTCAGCACCGGCGCCGGAGCGATCATCGTCGAGCATGTGGCCGGTGACATCGACACGAGCACCGGGTCCGGAAGCATCCGCATCGGCCGCGTCGACGGCAACGCGGAGGTCAAGAATTCCAACGGCGACATCAACATCGGCACGATCACCGGCGCGCTGAAGGCGAAGACCGCCAACGGAAGCGTCGCCGTCGAACACGCCGAATCCGACGCGAGCGCCGCAACCGCCAACGGCGACATCCGTTTCGAGACCATCGAGAGTGGAGTCGTATCCGCCAAGACGGCCGCCGGGCGAATCCATATCGGCGTTCGATCCGGAACCGCCGCACGATTCGACGCTCATACGTCCTTCGGCCGTGTCGACAACCAGATGAATGCCACGCACGGTCCGGCTTCCACCGAACGCCGGGTAGACGTCCGGGCACAAACCAGCTACGGCGACATCGTCATTCGACGTTCGGAGCCCCGAGAAGAATCCAACAAGAAGATCTAGCGAAAGGAACGCTGATGTCCCGTAAACCAGCCATCACCGCGACGGGTCTGAAGAAGGCCTACGACGACAAGACGGTACTGGACGGAATCGACATCTCCGTCGACCGCGGAACCGTCTTTGCACTGCTCGGCCCCAACGGCGCCGGCAAGACCACCATCGTGGAAATCCTCTCGACCCTCGTTCCCACAGACGGCGGCGACATCCGCATCGCCGGGTACAACCCTTCCGACGATCCTGACGCGGTACGGTCGCGCATCGGTGTCACCGGACAATTCTCAGCCGTAGACGACTACCTGTCCGGCGAGGAAAACCTTCTCCTCATGGCCGATCTTCACCGCCTCGGCAAGGACGAACGCCGCGCTCGCACTGACGAACTCCTGGAGAAGTTCGATCTGCAGGGCTCCGCGGACAAACTCGCGTCGACGTACTCGGGCGGAATGCGCCGACGGCTCGACCTGGCAATGACGTTGATCGGACGACCGGAGATCATCTTCCTGGACGAGCCCACCACCGGCCTCGATCCCCGGAGTCGACGCACCATGTGGCAGATCATCCGGGAGTTGGTCAAGGGCGGTGTCACCATCTTCCTCACGACGCAGTACCTCGAGGAAGCCGATCAACTGGCCGACCACATCGCCGTCCTCGATCAGGGACGGATAGTCGCCCAAGGTACGGCAGCGGAACTCAAACGACGCATCCCCGGCGGCCACATTCGTCTTCACTTCATCGATCGAGACCAACTCGACTCTGCTGCTGCTGTTTTCGACGAGTCTACCCGTGACGATGCCGCGTATGTTCTGCAGGTTCCCAGCGACGGCGGTGTCCGCTCGCTGCGCTCTCTTCTCGACCAACTCGACGCTCACTCGATCGACGTCAAGGAACTCTCCGTGCACACACCGGACCTGGACGACGTGTTCCTGACTCTGACCGCCACCGAAAGGACCGACGCGCGATGACCACCATGACGCTTGCCTATCAGGACTCGAAAACCATGCTGCGCCGCAGCATTCGACACATCCTTCGATATCCGTCGATGACGGTGATGCTTGTCGGGATGCCAGTCGTCTTCCTACTGCTGTTCGTCTACGTGCTCGGCGGAACGCTCGGGAACGGCCTCGGCCCAGGCGGTGGCGGCCGAGCCGAGTATGTCAATTACGTTGCACCGGCGATAATTCTGATGACTGTGGCATCAGCGGCACAAGGTACTGCCATCTCCGTCGCAACCGATATGACCGCGGGGATCATTGCACGATTCCGCACGATGGCGATCACGCGCACGTCCGTCCTGACCGGTCACGTTCTCGGCAGTCTCCTTCAGACGATCGTGAGCCTCGTTGTAGTCATCGCCGTGGCGATAGCCGTCGGCTTCCGGCCTACTGCAGGCTTCGTGGAGTGGATCGCCGCGTTTGCTCTACTCATCCTGGTCTCCATCGCGATGATCTGGTTGTCCGTTGCCTTCGGCCTCGTCAGCAAGAGCGTCGAGACGGCCAGTAATCTTCCAATGGTGTTGATCCTCTTACCTTTCCTGGGAAGCGGATTTGTCCCCACCGACTCGATGCCGACCGTGTTGCGATGGTTTGCCGAGTATCAGCCGTTCACTCCGATCATCGAGACTCTTCGAGGACTTCTTCTCGGCGAAGCGATCGGGAACAACGCCATACTCGCGATCGGATGGTGCGTCGCAATCACCTTCCTCTCCTACCTCTGGGCGCGGAGTTTGTTCAATCGACGCCCGGTGCGCTGACCTCGAAACACACGATCTTCGAGAACAGGTACGGTGTCGCTGTCGTCGAGTTCCGAGGCGATGGCGACGTCGTGTGGAAACCCCATGACGATCAACTCGCGTCCTGAGGCACAGTCCCGCAGGCGGTCCTCGTACGAATCCGACACCGCTGTCCAGGCATCCGCCGCCATCTGTGCCTCGGGCGACAGGGAACCTTCCCAACCAGCCGCGGTCAACGCCGTGACAACCCCGCCGGCGCCCCACAGATCCTCCACTGCAGGACGCAACTCTCCACCGGGCCACTTCTCCCCGGATGCGACTATCGCAACCCGCGATCCCGGACCATGTTCGTACACAATCCAATCAGCGACGGCGGAAGCGTTCCTCAATGAAGCGCCGACACACACCGCAACCTCGGACGCCAACGCAAACGCGATGGTCGACCCGTTCGGCGACGGCAGTACCAGCCGACTCGGCACCTCGGCATCGCGAATCGTCTTGGGAGACAGACTGATCTGTCCCTCCCTGGCCACACTTCGTCGTACTGCAAGAACCGCATCGGCATCACGCGCGTAATCGACCGCCCTCTCGTCGTTCCAGGAAAAGGGAAGTACGTCGATTCCCGCATCGGCGGCGACGCTCAGCGTCGTCGTGAACGAGAGAACGTCTACCACCACTGCCACATCGACGCCGACAGCAATTGCTTCGGCGCCGCGCAGGCCCCAGTCGAATCGAAGTCCGTACTCGAGTTGGCGATGCTCCGGATTCATCGCGCCAGCATCTCAGAAACGAATCAGCTTGTCCGGCACGCACAAATCCTCGTGCTCGTACAGCCCTCGCACGGCAACTGGATCGTCGCCGGCGCACACCTCGGCGATATCGTCGAGCAGTAGGTCGTAGTCGGCGCCGGTCTTTCCGTCGTAGGCGTCCGTCATACGACCCCACTCGTCCCACGGCAGGGTTTCGACCTTGTTCATCGCGGCAAGATCCTTCACTGCGTTGCCTCGGATCTCGGCAGGCCCCCAGTTCTGGGTGCCGTACACCCCGAACTGGGACCCGTCGATCTCGCCGCGTCGATACGCCAGCCACGCCTCACCACCACTGAGGAATTCTCCCGGCTGCAGGTTATGAGCGCGAGGAAGGACGTTCTGTCCGAGGATCTCCGAATCGATGCGGATCCACCGCTTGCCGGCGTCGTCCCAGTACTCGGTGATCCAGTGGTCCACGCCCTGTCCCGGTTGAAAGTAGGTGGCAAAACCACAACGGACGCGAGCGGCAATTCCACGGTGGCGCAGAAACGCACAACTCAAAACAGCAAAGTGCCGACAGGTTCCGACGAGCCGCTTGTCGGGTTCTCGGGCGGAGGTCACCGGTGCCGGATCGAGCGCAAGCAAGCGTTGGAGCAGAACGCTTGCCGGCCGGATCTGGTTTTCGTCGAATCGGTCGGTGGGCAGATTCAGCGACCGCGCATCGGTGGGTTGGACCACCAGGTACGGCACTACCCGGCATATTTGCACGGGGTCGGTGGGGAGCGACTCGAGGGCGAGCGGGTCCACTCCGTCGATGCGGGTGAACGGTCCTGCTGATGTGTAGTCGAGAACCGCCGTCATGGGCGGAGACTAACAAACACTGCCGACACTGCCGCTCCACTATGGTTAGGGTCCCATAACCATGAAACCCGAGGTTGCTGTGAACCCAATGTTGAGCCGCCGTGCCATGCTGTCCGTCACCTTCGCCACAGCAGCAGGTTTTGCCCTTGCTGCCTGCGGCGACAGCGCGAAGGACGAATCCACTCCCGGCACCGAAGGTGCTCACGCCGAGGCCAACGCCTTCCCGGTGACGATCGACCACAAGTTCGGCTCCACCACCATCGGGCAGGCGCCCAGCCGCATCGCAGCGGTCGGTATCGGCGACGCAGACGTTCTGCTTTCCCTCGGGCTGACGCCCGTCCTGGTCCCGGTGTGGAAGGGATCGACCGACGACGGAATCGGAGTCTGGGCCGACTCGGCAGTCCAGGGCGCCGAGCCGACACCATTGGCCAACGCCACCACCGATTTCGACATCGAAACGATCGTGGCAGCAGCGCCTGACCTGATCATCGCCGTCAACAACGCGATCGACGAGGATCTGTACAAGCAGCTCAGCGCCATCGCGCCGACTGTGCTTCACGCCGCCGATCAGACGGATTGGGTGCTGCCCTGGCAGGAAGTCACGACCCGCATCGGTACGGCTGTGGGCGTTCCCGCGCAGGCAAAGCAGGAGGTCCAGGAAGTCGAAGACCTCATCGTTCGCACCCGCGCGGAGAACCCCCAGTTCGAAGGCAAGACAGCAGCTCTCGTCATTCGCTGGAGCGACGGAAATCTGCGGGCGTTCAGCCCCGAGGCAGCGCGCGCTCAGTTGCTCACGCAATTGGGATTCACGGCTCCTGCCGCACTGAAGGATCGGTTCGCGGGCAAGCTGAACTACGAGATCTCCGCCGAGAACTACGACCTCCTCGAGTGCGACTACCTGCTCTTCGACAACTACGAAAAGGCGCGCCCCGAGATGCAGACGCAGCCGGCGTTCACCAATCTGAACGTGGTCAAGACCGGCGGCCTGATCAGCTTGGACCCCATCGTCAGTGACGCGGTGTCCATGCCGAACCCGCTCACCATTCCGTTTGTGCTGGAAGATTTTGTAGCAAAGATCAATCAGACGATCGCGGGTCGATAACCTTCGTTCGACCGGACCACACCCACAACACCACAGCCGACACGGCCACGCAGACAGAAACGATCACCCATGGTGACGCCGGCGCTGCGTGGCCGTTGTCGACTAGGTCGTACACGAATCCGACTCCCACGGTTCCCAGGAGCGCGAGCAGACCGCCGATCGTGTTGAGCATGCCGAAGTGCGCTCCGAGGTTGCTTTCACGACCGAGGATGGCAATGGTGTCTCGCATCGGCGGCACCATCAACATCTGTCCCAGGTGCAGCAGCCCGATCCACACCGCCAGACCGACTATCTGCGTCGACGCCGAAGCTGCGGATTCGACGCCGGTGACCAGCGGAACCAGGAACGACACCGAAATGAGCACAAGCCCGAAGGTGATCGCGCGTCGATGCCCGATGCGGTGGGCAACCGCGACCGTCGGTCCCTGCCCGACGATCACCAACACCGCTGCGCCCACGTAGAACCATCCCAGCGCCGACTGTGAACCGATACTGCGCTCGAGCTGTTCCGGCAGCATCAGGTACAACTGGCTGTACGCAACCAGCTGAAAACTGCAGAGCGTCGCGAAGAGCAGAAAGTTGTTGTTGGTCAGCACGCTTCGCCAGACGTCGCGCAGCGTATAGGTCGACACCGGGCCGTCGTGTGCATCGCCCGGCCGCGGGAACCAGATGAAGAACCCGACCCACATGATCGCGAACAGCAACGCCGCGCTCGACGCCGTCCACGAGAACGGAAACATCAACAGAGCAGCACCCAACGCCGGACCGATCACGGTTCCCAGACGGCTGCACATCTGTTCCACTGCAAACAGATCCGTACGACGCATGACTCCTGAGGTCTCGAGTTCGCGTCCGTATTCGGCGTTGGCCGACTCCACTGCGGGCGCGAACAGAGCCGCGGCGAACCCGACCAGAAGCACACCGACGATCACCGCCGCCATACTCTCGGCCAATCCGAGCATCAGGAAGCCGACCACGCGAACTGCGATGCCCAGCAGGATGATCGGACGCTTGCCGAACCTGTCGGCGAGGCTTCCACCGATGAAGAACATGCCCTGCTGACTGAACATCCGGAGTCCGAGGACCAGGCCGACAATCCAGGCCGCGAATCCGAGGTCCTCCGAAAGGTGCACCGCGAGAAAGGGGACAACCAGATAGAACCCGATGTTGAACAGCACCATCGAAAGAAGGAGCAACTTCACCACCGGCGGCAGGACACGAACCTTCGCGAAGGTCTTGTTACCGGGGAAACGCTCACTGAGTACCACGACCAGAAGACTATTGCCCGCGCGGTGTTCTGTGGAAATCTGCCATTTTGCAATTGGTTAACTGTCCGTTTAGGTAGCGATGGTAATCATCTTCCGGGGGTTCGAGCACACGACAACGAGAGCCGGGATTTGATGAATGGATTGACGCGCCGTCAGATGGTCAAGGCGATGGCGGTAGCCGCAGGGACAGTCACCGCAAGCGCATTTACCTTGGGTGCCAATACCTCCGTCGCGGGGGCGAACCCCGCGCAGGAGATCAAAGTGCTCTCCCTCAATACCTGGCACGGCGGAACCAAGATCAACGGTGGCCTGCAGCTGATCGCCGACATGATCATCTCGACCCAGGCGTCGATAGTTCTCCTGTCGGAAGCCGGCACTGCGACAACTGTATTGGCCGACATGCTGACCAAATCAGGAACCACCTTCTACGGAGCAGCGTCCTCCGACGTGGGGATTCTCTCCAAGTTTCCGATCGAGGAAACAGCCGACCTGAACTCGATGATCAAGGCAGTCGTTACGGTCGACGGCAAACAAATCGCTGCTTACTCAGCACATCTGGCCTACACGTCCTACGCGACCTATCTACCGCGCGGATACGGCGCGGGTGTTCCTACGCCTGGAGAGTTCTCCGAGTTCGGCTGGAACAAGATGCCGTCCGGTCCGGTCACGGACCCCGAGACGGTTCAGCGTGTGAACGTCAATTCGGGACGACCCCTGGCAATTTCGACGTTCATCGACGATGCGGCCGCAGAACGGGCGAAGGGCAGATCCGTCATCCTCGGCGGCGATTTCAACGAACCGTCGGCCCTGGACTGGACCGACGGCACGCGAAATCTGTTCGACCACAACGGTGTCGTCATTCCGTGGGAATCCACCCGTCTGCTCGACCAAGCCGGATTTGTCGATGCATACCGCAGCAAGTACCCGAACCCGGCTACACACCCGGGCTTCACCTGGCCGTCCGACAATCCCGACGTCGACACCTCACAGCTCACCTGGGCACCCGAGGCAGACGAACGCGATCGGATCGACTACATCTTCGCCGACCGCGCTTCCGAGCTGAAGCTGGGATCTGTAGGAATCATCGGACCCCGAAAGACGATCGTGCACAACAAAAGAGTGGAGGAGAACTCCCAGGACAACTTCATCGCTTCACCGACGCCGTGGCCGACCGATCACAAGGCCGTTCTTGCGACGTATCGTTTTGCCAGCTTCGGCGGCGGATCATCTACCGGTTCGTGGAGCGGTTCCTGACAGGGCATCTCGTAGCCAGTCGATCATCATCGGCGTCAACTCGGGCAGCTTGGTCACTGCGCAGTGCCCCGCATCCGGGATGACGTGTACCTGCGTGTTCGGGCGCTCTTCGAAGAGTGTTGTGTCCGAGAGCGGGATGTGAACGTCGTCGGCCCCGTTGACCACAAGCATCGGGGTCCGGCCGTCGTCGGCGGTCATCAAGACACTGCGATCGAACGCACGGAGACCCTGTACCAGCGCCTCTTTGGTTGCCGGGGCATCGAAACCCAGTGCGTTTCCGACGATGTCGCCCATGCCGTAGACCAGGCGCTCGGCGTTCGCGGTCTCGAACGCACCCTTGACCGGGGCGCCGATGTTGATCACCGCATCGACGGCGCCGGTCAACCCCGAGCGCACGGCGAAGTTTCCACCGAAGGAGACTCCCAGGTGCGCCACCTGCCCGTTGCCGAGAGCGCGAGCCGTCGATACGAGCCCGTCGATCACCTCGTCACCGAAAGCATCGAGAGGAACGGGTGATTCACCAGTTCCCGGCTGATCGAAAGCAACAACCGTCACCCCGGCGTTCTTCGCGAACGCGCTGGCCAACGGATGCATGTCCATCTTCCAGCCGTCGACGCCGCCGCTGAGCAACAGGACGGGTGCGTCTTCGTACCGTCCGTCCGCCGAGAGGATGTGTACCGGTAGCTCGATCTCGCCGTTTCGGTAGGGCAGGGAGAGGATTCGACGCTCGAACTCGAGCCCGAATCCTGGTGCTGCCTTGACGTATTCGTCCACCTGATTGCGCAGAGCCCGTCGACGGGATTCGTTGGCCAGCACCGGGAACTTGGCGATTCCGTAGATCATCGCTGCCAGGGAATGATTGCCGGCCGCGGAGTACTTCGCCGCCAGCGCCGACCACTCGTACGACCAACCACCCGGCGCGTCGGCCCAGGTCGAGTCGATGGACGCGCGCAGTTCCTCGAGATCCGAGACGGGGAGCCCGAAGCTCAGAAACTGTCCTGTGCGCTCTTCGAAGAGGCCTCGGTGATCGACAGGAAATTCGTATGACATGGGAAAACACCCCTCAATTCATCTCTAATGCAACGATCAGTTGCATTAGCTCAGTGAACCACGTGTCTCCAGCTAACACAACACCTTGTTGCGATAAGGTTTACCCATGACCTCGACACCACAACGGCCCGGAGGGCGTAGCGCCAGGGTGCGCGAGGCCGTCCTGGCTGCCACCGCGGCCGAACTGTCCGAACGCGGATTTGCAGCGATGAGCATCGAGGACATAGCCGCCCGTTCCGGAGTCCACAAGACCACCATCTACCGGCGATGGAGCACGCTGTCCCAACTGGTGGCCGACGCGGCTGTCGAGGTGTCGGCAACTACCGTCCCCATCCCGGATACCGGTTCCATCGAATCCGATCTGCGCGAGATGGCCAGATCGATAGTCGCACTGGTGACAAGCGAGTCGGGCGGCGCGTTGGTGGCTGCACTGTTCTCGGACGCAGTTCGTACGCCAGAAGTGGCAAGACTCAAGCGCGAGTTCTATTCCGCACGTTACGAACTGGCCGACATCGTGGTCCGCCGAGCAGTCGAACGCGGGGAAATCTCCGAGAAGGTCTCAGCTGCTGATCTTCTGGCGGCCGTCGCCGCGCCCATCTACTATCGCCTGTTGGTCGCCGATCTACCTGTCGACCAGTCGGTTGCCGATCGCGCTGCTGCCGGCGCGCTCGCTGCGGCGCACGCCGGAGCACTCGATCAGACCGAATGAGCCAGTGAATTCAGCGCTTCCACGATTGCCTCGTTGAATCCACCCCCGCCATGCCCGGCGTCGTCGAGCACCACCAACTCACTGCCCGGCCAACGCTGGTGGATCGCCCAGGCAGTGTCGAGTGGTCCGGAAATGTCATACCGGCCGTGCACGAGAATCGCGGGAATCTCGGCGAGACGGTCCATTCCGTCCAGGATCTGATTCGGCGCGAGGAAGCAATCGTTGGCCCAGTAGTGCGTGACCAGCCTGGTCATCACCCGACGGAAGTCCGGATTCTGGTATCGAACACTCGGAGTCCACCCCGGCATCAGCGACACATGTACGTCTTCCCAGCGGCACCACTGCACCGCAGCATTTTCCCGCACAACAGGATCCGGATCGGCGAGCAGTCGCGCGTATGCCGCCGGGAGATTCCCGTCACGCTCTTCCACCGGCAGCGGCGCGACGAACTCTTCCCATTCACGCGGAAATATCCTGCCCATGGCACGGGTGATCCATTCGATTTCCACTCTCGTCCCGCCGGTGATCGCGCCCAAAGCCATCGCGATCACCCGCTCGGGAAACGCTTGGGCGTACACCAGACCCAAACTGACGCCCCAAGAAAGGCCGGAAACGATCCATCGTTCGATACCGAGATGTTCACGAAGACGCTCGATGTCGTCGAGGATGTGCGCCGTCGTGTTCACGGTGAGATCGACGTCCGGGCTACTCGCGAGAGGAAGGCTGCGCCCACAGCCTCGTTGATCGAACAGAACTGCGCGAAAGGTTTCGGGATCGAAAAAACGCCTGGCGCCGACAGTGCACCCGGAACCGGGGCCACCGTGGAGATAGAGAACCGGGACACCGGCCGGGTTACCGACGGTCTCCCAGTAGAGGCTCTGACGATCGGGCACTTCCAACAGTCCCGACTCGTACGGTTCGACGGGCGGGTACAGGACAGCGCTCATAGGCGGTAATTCTTCCATCAACCGACGTGTCCGGTAAGCAGCACGCGTCCGGGCTATGGCCTAGCGTGGACAGGACACCTCTGCGACGGGAGTACACCAGATGCGTGATGGGTTCAGGTTGCCGGGGTACGGCGGCGCCGCGGTATTCCTTCGCAGTCATGCGGTACCCGCCGCTGTCTTCGAATCCGACGTACCCACACTCGTTTTCGACGTAGGCCTGCTCAGCCCCGATCGGTTCAATCAGTATCTCAGCAGACACACCGACGAAGGATTTGTCGAACGGCTGGCGGCGTTCTTCTTTCACGCGGCCGCAGACTTTCATCCCGAGAAATCGCTTCCGGCGTTCACCGACGAACGACTCGGGCTGATGATCTCGGTCTGTTCCAGCACCGATCGAGAGGTGGAACTCGACTTCTCACTCGCCGAGGATCCCGAATCGGAGGACACCGAACGCGACGAGATGACCTTCGAGACAAGCCGAGTCGTCCTCGCGACCTCGGCTCAAACGGTTTCTCGACTCACCGGTGGAGTAACCACCCACTTCGACGGAGAGTGGTGACGACATGGGATTCCTCTTCGAGGTTCTCGATTTTCCCGACGGCAGTCGGATGACCGACCTGTGGAACAACACGTGGGCCGAGCCGGCAACCGGAGAGGAGATCGCGTCCGGCCACTTCATTCACCTCGGAGACGATCAGCACGTCGACGTGGAGACAGATTTTCTCAGTAGCCACCTCCCCTTCAACGTGGCAGGCTTCGGCGGAGTCTTTCCCGACGGCAAACCCTGGATGTTCGTCATGCAGAAGGCACCGGCCGACCTCGCGACCAGGCTGCGCGGTGAGGACGATCCACACTCGCTTCTGCGCGGATCACTCGACCGCGCCATGTCTTTCAATCCCGATGCACTGGTGGCCGAGGAATTGTCCTGGAGGCATGACGATCTGGTGAAGGTGTACGAGGAAGAGGGGATCCCAGCAGCATCCATCGCCGGCTGGTCGGCCGCGGACCTCCTGCGCGGCCTCTTGGCGCAGTGTTGTAATGCCGAACTTGCCGCCGTCGTCGCCGGATACCCCGAATGTGCCTACCCCGAATCGGCGCATGCGTGCGAAGCAGACGTGTTCTCCGACGTGTTCGCCGGTTGGGTCAGCGGACTGCGGTGATGTGACGGAGGAGACCCCACCCTCTCAATATTTCGGAGTAGACTCATTTATGAGCGTGATCCGAAATGAGACGAGGTGAGCGGGATGACGAAATCGAACCAAGAGTTGGGTCGTCGTGAACGCAACAAACTCGAGAAGCAGACACGCATCTTCGACGCCGCGGCCGAACTGTTCGCGGAAAAGGGCTACAGCGCAGTCACAACTCAAGAAATTGCCGATCGCGCCGATGTAGCCGGTGGCACCCTCTTTCGTTACGCCGCAAGCAAAGCCGAGCTACTGCTCATGGTGTACAACGCGGAGTACCGCAAGCAGATCGAACTGGGAGAAGAGCGTGAGGCCAAATCGACGGGCACAGAAGATCGTGTGCTCGAGCTGGTTTCACCCCTGCTGATCGCGAGTCGCCGAAACGACGAGAACACCGGCATCTACCAACGCGAAGTGTTGTTCGGCGAGCCCAGCGAGTGTTTCCGGGCCGAAGGTCTGGAACTCTCGCAGCGCCTGCAAACGCGGATTGCGCAAATCTTGCTCGAGGGGCACCCCAACCACACCACCCGAACCATCACTGCAGCGCGAACGATTTCCAACGTGCTGCACTTCGAAATAGCCCGCGCGGCATTGGACCGGATCACGGCTGACGAACTCACGAACATCGTTGCCGCACAAGTTCGATTGACGCTTGCCGGACTACCCACCGAAAAGGATTGAGGATCGAAAATGACTGAACTGAAGCAGATCACCGTTCTGGGTACCGGAGTTCTCGGCTCGCAGATCGTCTATCAGACCGCCTATCACGGATTCGACGTCGTCGCGTACGACATCAACGCCGAGGTCATCGAAAGGGCCAAGGCTCGGTTCGACTCGTTGGCCGCGGCCTACAAGGCCGAAAACGTCGAGGGCGCCAAGGAAGGCAAGGCCGACGAAGCGCTACAACGTATTACGTACTCGTACGATCTCGCCGAAGCCGTGACCAAGGCCGATCTTGTCATCGAGGCAATTCCCGAGGACATCGCCATCAAGCGCGACACCTACGAGAAGCTCGCCGCAGTAGCTCCTGAGCACACGGTGTTCGCAACCAACTCCTCGACGCTTCTGCCGAGCGACCTCAAGGAGTTCACCGGCCGCCCCGAGAAGTTCCTCGCACTGCACTTCGCAAATCACGTGTGGGTCAACAACACTGCCGAGGTCATGGGCACCGAGTCCACCGACCCCGCCGTGTACCGCGAGGTCGTCGAATTCGCGAAGAACATCGGCATGGTGCCGATCGAACTCAAGAAGGAGAAGGCGGGTTACGTACTCAACTCACTCCTGGTCCCGCTCCTCAATGCAGCATCCGACCTGCTGATCGACGGCATCGCCGATCCCGACATGGTCGACAAGACGTGGCGTATCGGCACCGGAGCCCCGTTCGGCCCCTTCCAGATCATGGATGTCGTCGGGTTGACCACCGTCTACAACATCTCCTCCCAGGGCGGCGAGAAGCAGCGCGCGTTCGCCGACTACATCAAGAAGAACTACATCGACGAAGGCAAGCTCGGCGTCGCTGTCGGCGAGGGCTTCTACAACTACAAAGGCTGATCAAAAGCCGGGCTGATCAACTGCAGGGCTGATCAACCAACAGAGCTGATCAACCAACAGGCTCACCGCGCGGTGGCTACGACGTGAATTCACGTGGTAGCCACCGCGCGGACGTCTGTTGTCAGTAAGTCCGAAACCACCCTGAGCGATTGTGACGCAAGCTTCTTCACGTGCGAACCCATCCTCAGGAGAGATCCCCACATGCGTCGTTCCGCCATCTCGGCACTCACAACACTGGTACTGCTCGGCGCCGGAACACTGGTCAGCACACCCGCTGTCGCCGCTCCCCTCGCGTGTGGCGGAATCTCCACCGGTTCGTTCTCAGGCTCCGCCGGCGGCTCGGAGTACCTGTGCGCCAAAGAAGGTGACCTTCTGGACGTGCGCATCGGCGACGTTCATGCGACGCAGCCTTCCCTCGGCTACGACGAGGTGTACTACAAGCTCGGGCGATACACGCTCGGAAAAGATGCGATCAACAAGAAGTTCGACGACTGGTGCGAGGCGAACGGCCAGATCCAGGCTGCGACCGCTACTCCTGCCTCGACGCTGAAGGACCCGTCGTCCTTCACCTGCCAGATTCCAGTGGGTCAGGAAACCGCCGAGAGCATCGCGCCCATGAAGACCGTGGTCGTCGGACCCCGCGGCGATCTCTACCTGACCGACGGTCACCACACCCTCACGTCCTTCATCGAGACGGCCGACGGAGGCCCCGACCTGCACGTGCGACTGCGGGTTCTCGGCAACCTCAGCGGCCTGAGTGAAGGCGCCTTCTGGACCGAGATGGAAAAGAACAAGTGGGTCTGGTCGCGTGACGTGGACGGAAACCAGGTACCGGTCCAGTCCCTGCCGAAGAGCGTCGGCCTGGCCAACTTCGCCGACGACAAGTACCGCAGCCTGATGTACTTCTCCCGCGACATCGGATTCGCCGCCGGCACGATTCCGTTCCAGGAGTTCTACTGGGGTGCGTGGGTCCGCGACGCCGCGCCCGTCGACCTCACCAACTGGAATCGCGACGACCTCTCCAGCTACCTGGCCACCGTGAAGTCGGTGACCAAAGCACAGACCGCGTTGGCGGGTGATGCCGTCGTCGACAGCGGGTTCACGGCCGCCGATCTCGGAGTCCTGCCGGCCTGGAACGACGGCAAAGCGGAGTCCAAGGGCGAGTTCGCAAAGCTGTCGAAGCCGTACACAGACGACAAGCCGGGCAAGATCGCCTACGCACTTGCCTACAAAGCAACCCTCTGACCTGCTCAGATCCAAGTCACACCCAGCAGACTTGACTAAGGTAAGCCTCTACTCAGTAGTCTGATCCCATTCGGGTGCCGCTTCATCGAAGCAGCGACGCCCTGCCCTGACGGAAACCATGCCGTCGTATCTGCCCGGTCGAACAATCTCCGGGCAACCAGGACAGGGAGAAGGTTGCTGCAGTGAGCACGTCCATCGTCGGTTTGTACGACCCCGCAGATGACAAGAGCAGTTGCGGGGTCGGGTTCATCACGCGCAAGGACGGCGTGCAGACCCACGATGTCCTGATCAAGGGCCGCGAAGCGCTCTGCTCGGTTCCGCACCGCGGCGGTATGTCCTCCGAGGGCGTCGGCGACGGCGGCGGCGTCTCGGTGGACCTCTCCCTCCGGTTCTTCCGCAAGGTAACCGGGCGCTCCGACCTTCGCGCCGGACGCTTCTGCGTCGGCAACTTCTTCCTTCCTGACGACGACGCCCAGCATGCACGCGCTGCCGCCCTGGTCGAACGTGAACTTCTCGATCGCGGTTTCACCACTCTCGCAGTGCGCGACGTCCCGGTCGACAACTCGGCGATTCGGCCGGCCGCGATCGCGCATCAACTTCCGGTCAGGCAGTGGATTTTCGAGGTCCCCACTCCGCGTCCCGAGCCTGCGGTAGTCGATCGCCTCGTGCACGAGGCCCTGCTCGCCATCGAGGCCATCGCGTACAACACGCCTGCACTACGCGGTTTGTACCCACTGTCCCTCAGCGCGAGGACTCAGGTTCTCAAGGGCCGCTTGAACTCCGACGA